>DASTVZ010000191.1:0-5232 GCA_035758845.1 Vicinamibacterales bacterium | reverse complement strand
CCAGCTCTTTCGACGACAGGCCCACTGCCGAGTCTTTGATCACACGCTCCCGGAGGTCCATTGAGTACGCGGCGGCCATCGCACCTCCGACCTCAGAAGTACCATAGCCGCGTACTGAGTACAAGTGAAAACCGCTCTAGTGTCCGAGCGCAGCTGCCATGACAGTGTCGGCATTGGCTGTTGCGCGCGGAATGGTGGTGACGATCGTGCCGGCGACCATCACCGCGATGCGATCGCTCATGCCAAGGATCTCCGGCAGCTCCGATGAGATCATGATGATCGCCATGCCGCGTTCGGCCAGCTCCTGCATCAGGCGATGGATTTCCGCTTTCGATCCGACGTCGACACCCTGGGTTGGTTCGTCGAGAATCAGCACCGACGGCCTGGTCGCGAGCCATCGTGCCAGCGCCACCTTCTGCTGATTTCCTCCCGAGAGCGACCCGACCTCGGCGTCGACGGATGATGTCTTGACCCGCAGACTTTCGACATACTCCTGCGCCCTCTGGCTTTCCGCGCGGCGCTGAATCAAGCCACGACTCGAGACCGACGGCAGACTCGCGAGGCTGGCGTTCGCGGCGACCGACATGTCGAGGACCACCCCATGCTGGCGGCGATCTTCGGGGACGTACCCGATTCCCGCGCGAATCGCATCAGCAGGAGACTGGATCTGCACCGGAGTGCCATCGATCGCGATCGCGCCATCCTCGGCAGGCGTCAGTCCGAAGATCGTTTCGGCGAGCTGCGTGCGTCCCGATCCGACGAGCCCCGCGATTCCCAGGATTTCGCCGCGCCGCACCGTCAGGGACACACGCCGGATCCCAGCCCGCGCATTCGAAACATTTGTGACCTCGAGCGCGGTGTCACCGAGCGGAATGTCGCGCTTCGGAAAAACGGCGTCGAGTTCCCGCCCCACCATCATGCGAATCACGTCGGCGCGGGTGACGTCGCCGCGGTCGCGCGTTGCCACCGTGTGGCCATCGCGCAGAACCGTAATTCGATCCGCGATCGCGGCGATCTCTTCGAGTCGATGGGAAATGTAGATGATGCCGACACCTTCGGCGCGCAGACGGGTAATCACGGCGAACAGGCGGGTCACTTCGCGATCGCTCAGCGAGGCGGTCGGTTCGTCCATGATGACGATCCGCGCTTCGGCGCCGATCGCCTTGGCGATCTCGACGACCTGTTGCTCCGGCATGGTGAGATCCCCGACCAGCCGATCGGGATCGAGCGTGACGCCGATTCGTTGGAGCAACTCCGACGCCCGGCGCGTCCGCGCCTTGCGATCGATGCGGCGCCACGCACCACCCCGTTCGAGGGATAGCGCAATGTTCTCGGCGACGGTGAGATCGGGAAACAACGCCGGTTGTTGATAAATGGCGGCGATGCCGAGTTCGCGCGTGGTGTGAGGGTCGACGTGAGCCACCGGCACGCCGTCGACGATCAGCGTTCCGGCGTCGGCGTGCTCAGCGCCGGTCATGATTTTGATCAGAGTTGATTTCCCGGCGCCGTTTTCGCCGACGAGGGCGTGCACTTCACCCGGGCGGAGGTCGAACGACACGCGATCGAGCGCGCGGAGTCCTGCGAAGGCCTTGCTGATATGGCGAGCGTCGAGGAGTAAAGCGGCCACGAATTGAATGAGCGGCTGGATGCTACCACAGCCGGAGAGCGGAATTGGCTCCTTCGCCGTTGCGCACTTCAGAACGCGAAACCGCTAAAGTTCACCAAAAACCATCAAATTACTGTTGAGTATTGCCAGGTTTGGCAACCCGACGACCGGGGTCTGAGCCTTATGGCATTGCGCAACGCGAAACGCCGTGCCATAATCGTCGCCCTGGAACGGTCGCCACGTCCCGAGCACGTCCGGGACGCCGCGCGCGACCCTCGCTACCCGCAACCCTCGGCTTCAACCGGACAGAAGTATGAGCTCCGACAAGAATTCGTCGAGAGATCCCTATCTCGTGAAGTCAGTCGTCCACTCGGCGCAGCTGCTGTCTGCCTTCCGTTCATCGGGTGAAGCGTTGCCGCTTCGCGAAGTCGCCGCGCGCAGCGGCCTGCCGAAAAGCATGGCCTTCCGGCTCCTGTACACACTCGAACGCTGTGGGATGGTCGAGAAAGTTGGCGAGAACCTCTATCGATCTCACCTTCGTCCATTCAAGCAGCGTCCCTATCGGCTCGGGTACGCGGCGCAAGGGACCGACTATCAGTTCTCAAAGGAGATCTCGAACGGCCTCCAGCGCGCGGCGGCCGCCAATGGCATCGAGCTCATTTCGGTCGACAACCGCTATAACCCGAAGATTGCGCAACGCAACGCCGACGTCCTCGTCCGTGAAAAGGTCGATCTCGTGATCGAGTTCCAAACCGACGAGCACGTCGCCCCGATTGTGGCCGCGAAGTATCGCGAAGCCGGCATACCACTGATCGCGATCGAAGTGCCGCATCCAGGCGCGACCTACTTCGGTGCAAACAACTACGAAGCGGGACTCATCGGCGGCCGGCACCTCGGCCGCTGGGCCAAGCAGCACTGGCACTCCGATGTGAATGAGATCGTCCTGCTCGCGCTCGAACGGGCGGGAAGCCTTCCCAAAATGCGCCTGACCGGCATGCTCGTCGGCATGAAGGAAACCTGCCCGGCACTCGAGAACTGCCAGGTTACCTACCTCGAAGGTGACGGCAAGCTGGGCGAGAGCTTCGAAGCGATGCGGCGGCACTTGCGGACCACCCGGTCGAAGCGGTTTTTGATCGGCGCGATTAACGATCCAAGCGCGCTTGGTGCGTTGCGCGCGCTGCAGGAAGCCGGCCGCAGCGAGAGCTGCGCGATCATGGGCCAGAACGCGTCGCCCGAAGGACGCGCCGAGCTTCGCACCGCCGGCACGCGCCTGATCGGATCGGTCGCCTACTTCCCCGAAAAGTACGGCGCCGACATCGTCGCCGTCGCGCTCGATATCCTCCATCGCCGCTCCGTGCCGCCTGCGGTGTTCGTCAAGCACCAGCTGGTTACCCCAGAGAACGTCGACCACATCTACCCGAACGATCACTTGATGCAAGTGACTGTCTGAAAAGGGAAAAGGGAAAGCGCCTGCGGCCCGAGCGAGGCGCGAAGTCGCCAAGCGAGCGCGAGCGGGGGTGGGGCCCCGCGAGCAGCAAAAAAGCAAGCAAGGGACAGAGCGCAAGAAATCCCGGCCTCTCCGTTCTAACGGTGAGGAGGCCAGGTTATGCGTTCTCTCGCGCTCGCGGCTGTACTTTCGATTCTCGCCCTCGGAGTGTCGACCACCCGGCAGTCGGTCGGCACGATCTCTGGCACTGTTAAGGACTCCAACGGGGCGGCGGTCCCCGGCGCAACCGTTCAACTCACCGCCCGAGGCAGTGCGCCTCTTAGTCGGGTGTCCGACGCGACCGGTGCCTTCACCTTCGAGCAAGTGCCGGTGGCTGACTACGACCTCACGGTAACGCTCTCCGGTTTCAACCAATTCAGGACGCGCATCAAAGTCAGCGACGGCAAGACGACCCGCCTCGACATCGTTCTGCAGATCGGCGGCGCGTCCGAAACAGTGACCGTCATTGCGGAATCGCAGAGGGATGCAGCCAAGGCGCGCGCGCGATCGGGCGGTGGGGGTGGTGGCGGGTACGCGGTTGCGCCACCCGCTGGACTGCCGTACGGTCAGATGCCAATCGTCGGCGCGCCCAGCAGGCCGGCCTACCCAACCCGTGACTTCAATACTGCAACCTACGATCGGATCGACGACAATTCGTTCCGTCGCGTGGCCCAGGACCCGCTGTCGACCTTTTCGATCGACGTCGACACCGCGTCATATGCAAACGTGCGGCGATTCCTCAACGGCGGATCGCTGCCACCGCGCGACGCCGTTCGAATCGAGGAATTGATCAACTACTTTCGCTTCGACTACCCGCGTGCTGCGAGTGACGTTCCCTTCTCTGTCCACACTGAAATCGCCTCGTGCCCCTGGAATCCGAAACATCGTCTTGCACTGATTGGCCTGCAGGCGCGGCCACTCGACGCCGAACCGGTGGCTGCGCGCAATCTGGTCTTTCTCCTCGATGTCTCGGGATCGATGATGCCTCCCAACAGACTGCCGCTGATCCGAACCGCAATGCGCATGCTCGTCGACACGCTGGACGAACGCGATCGCATCGCGATCGTGGTCTATGCCGGCGCAAGCGGACTGGTGCTTCCGTCGACCAGCGGAGCGGAGAAAGAGACGATCCATCAGGCCATCGCGCGCCTCGAAGCCGGAGGTTCGACCAACGGGGCCGCGGGAATCACGCTCGCCTATAAGGTCGCGCAGGATCAGTTCGTCAAAGGCGGCATCAACCGCGTCATCCTCGCGACCGACGGTGACTTCAATGTCGGCGTCACAAATCAGGGCGATCTCACGAGGCTGATTGAAGAGAAGCGGGCCAGCGGCATCTTCCTGTCGGTGCTCGGCGTCGGCGACGACAACCTCAAGGACTCGACGATGGAGAAGCTGGCGGATCGCGGAAACGGGAACTACGCCTACCTCGATTCACTCCACGAGGCGCGCAAGGTCCTCGTGCGCGAAGCCGGGGCCACGCTCGTCACTGTCGCGAAGGACGTCAAGATTCAAGTGGAGTTCAATCCGGCAAACGTCGCCGCGTACCGCTTGATTGGATATGAAAACCGTCTGCTGCGGAACCAGGACTTCAACGATGACAAGAAGGACGCCGGCGAAATCGGCGCCGGGCACACGGTGACAGCGCTCTATGAAATCGTGCCGCCTGGCGCTGACGTCGCCGTAGCGAGTGTCGATCCCTTGAAGTACCAGCAGCCGTCGACTCAGAAGACGGGACCATCGGCAGGTCGCGATGAGTTGATGACTGTGAAGCTGCGCTACAAGGCGCCGGAGGGCGAGGAGAGCCGATTGATCACCGTCCCGGTCAAGAATCGCACGTCAGAGCTGTCAGAGAACGTCGGATTCGCGGCAGCGGTGGCAGAGTTTGGAATGGTGCTGCGCCAGTCCGAACATCGCGGAGCCTCAACGCTCCAGGACGCCGCTTCACTTGGCCGCCGATTCCGCGGCGCCGATCCCGACGGTTATCGCGCGGAGTTCGTGCGCTTGATCGAGCTCGCGGCGACGCTGCCTCGCCAGACAAGCGAAAGGTGGGCGCCTGCGGCCCGAGCGAGCGGCCGGAGGGAAGCGCCGCGGAGCGGCGCCCGCGAGTGAGAGCGCGTGGGGGTGGGGCCCCACGCGCATT
>DASTVZ010000154.1:0-9051 GCA_035758845.1 Vicinamibacterales bacterium | reverse complement strand
CCCGGGGTGTAAAGTGCTCAATTCTTCGGCTTCAGGATCGCGTAGGCAGGCAGTCCGGCCGCGGAGATGCGCTGCAGGATCTGTTTCGCCGGCGGCGAATCGGGATCCTCAGCCTGAAACTTGATCTTCACATACCCCGACAACGCCTGCTTCACCTCCTCACTCGCCAGCGTCGTCTTATCCATCGTCAAACAGTTCTTGCACCATGTTGCCCACGCATCAATCAGGACCGGCTTCTTCTCCCGGGTGGCCGTCGCGAGTCCTTCGGCCAGTGACGAGTGCCACCCGGACTTGATCTGTTCCTCCACACTGGACGCGACCACCGTCGGATCCACCCAGCGATTGGACAGAATCGAATACCCCTCGTACCCGTAGTAGGCAGCTGTGATCAGGATGAAGACACCAAACGCATGTTTGACGCGGACCATCCATTTTCCCGGTTTCGGTAGTGCCGAAATTCCGGCCCCTGCGATTGGCCAGGGGATGGCCATACCAAGTCCCAGGAAAAAGGGCAGCGCCAGCGCGATCGGTGTGCCGCTCGCATACAGATTGCTCGCAAAGAGAACAACCTGAATCACGACGGGCGCGACACATGCGCCGGCAAGCAAGGCTGCGACCGCACCCATCGTGAACGCAAGCAGCACACTCCCACGCGGGCCGCTGCTGCCGAAACGGGTGGAGTATTTCGAGAAGTCGATGATGAGCAGATCGAACATAGCCAGACCTAGGACGACGAACAGGCCGGCAATGGTGAGGTTGAACCACGGCGACGAATTGATGGTCCCGAACGTACCAGCGGTGAGGATGACGATGAGCCCAAGCACGCCGTACACAATTGCCATCGCCCCGCCGTACGCCGAGCCAAGGAGAAATCCCCGAGTTCTCGATTGCGCCTGCGCACCAGCGCCGATGATCGCAAGGTTGATCGGAATCATCGGCAGCACACACGGCGTGAGATTCAGAGCCAGGCCGCCAATCAGCACGAGAAGAAGAATAGCGAGCGGTCCACGTCCCTCGAACATCCCCCGCGGCTTGATCCCCGCTTCCGCATTTCGAATGAATTGCAGGAACGCCTGGGTGTTCTGGTAGCCACCAGTCGTTCCGGCGACGACGAAGCCGTCGAGCAGGGATGCATCATCCGCAACCGTTTTCGGCGATGGTGCGGTCGCAGTGAGTTGACTTGATTCGGCCGCCGGTTTCTCCCCTGTCCCAAATGCAATGGTGCCGAATACTCCCGCATGAGTCGCGTCTGGCCGAGCGGGTGATGTAGGCGGCACCACGCGCACGATCCACTCGACGTCAGCCGTGGCCGGCGGGTAGCAGAGGTTGACGTCGCAGGCCTGATATCGCAAGTGGCCGCGGGTTGGTAGATCGCCCGGCGCAATCGATGCACCCAGCGCAAGCTTCACGCCGACGACGAACTCCCGCTCGAAGACAGCCAGCGGTTTGTCGCCGGTGACCTGTTTGAGATCGATCGCCGGTGGCCACACGATCTCTTCGACCGTCGTGTTCGGCGGAGCGTCGACCTTCAGGGTCGTTGGAATGAGCAGAGGATCGCGTGGCCTGTTGCTTTGAGTGTGAAGTCCTTCCGGTACGCCGACCTTCAATGCCAGACGGACTGATGATCCGGCATGCACCGGACCCTCGACGAGCGGGGTCACGGTCGCTTTCGGACGTGCCGGCTGGGCGTGGGCCGCAACGCCACCCACGAGGACGATCGCTAGGGCGAGAATCTGTTTCGTCCGTGTACGTCCGTGTTTTTCCGTGGCCCACATCATTTCCGCCGCTGGGTGATCAGTCGACCTTCTGCAGCGGAATCAGATGCTGCGCTGAAGTGGCACGAGGCGTTCCCGCGAACTTCACCGGCGGAAGATCCTGGAACATGAAATCCCACTTCCAGCGTTCCGATGGATTCGAAGCCTGCAACCAATGACGGGCAGGCACGGGCCGCGCGAACGCGAGTGTCGATAGACCGGAATATCGTTCGTTGCCAACCAATGCCGCCGCCACGTCGGCTCGAATGGCGGCGCTACTCGTGTAGGTGACCGACGCGCCCAATGCAAGGCCGACGTTGATGAAAACCTGCCAGTCTTCCTGCGCCTCGCCCGGAGGAGCAATTGCGCGCGATGCGGCCTGAAGACGTCCCTGACCGTTGACGAACGCGCCATCCTTCTCGACCCATGAAGCGCCGGGTAGGACGATATCTGCGGCGTTGGCTAATGCCGTCAACAGCACGCCCTGAACGACGAGCAGCGGAAGTCGGCCGGACTGCCGTGCGTTGATGATCCAGGAAACGTCGCCAATGTAGCCATCTGGTCCGGGATCGAAGATGTACAGGGCACCGACACGTCCCTGTTCGACCTCCGTTCGAAACTGCGCGATGTCCGCTTCACCTTTGGCGGTCGCCTTGACCGGAAACCCAAGATCGCGCGCGCCATTGACGTTCGGGGCATCGACGGGGGAAATCGTGAACTTGGCGCGAGGCGGCTGTGGCTTCTCGCGGTGGCGCCAACTGATGGCGACACCCTCTTCGGGAAGCCCGAACGCGGCTCCAAGCCGTCCGATCAGGAAGAGTTCCTCGAGCGAGGCATGTGCGGAGACAAAGAATCGCAGCGCGGACGAGCCTCCATGGCTGGTCACGCGATCGGCGAGCTTGGTGAGCGCGTTGGTCCAGTCGGTCGGTTCGAGCGCCCCCGCGTCTGTTCGCACGAGCGGGCGCCGCAGCCGCTCGTCTCCTTCGATCCACCGATAATCGAATCGCCCGATGTCGCACATCCAGTAACTGTTCACATCAGGATTGAACCGTGGCGTCGTGCGAATCAGCTGCGCGCCCTTGGCCCATTCCGGCTTGGCTTTGATCCACGCCGTCGTGCTGCAGCCCTTCTCGCATAGCGTGCAGATCGTATCGACTGCTTCCGGGTTGTCCCACGGACGCGACTTGAATCGATAGTCTCTGGTCGTGATTGCGCCGACCGGGCACACATCCATCAGATTGCCGGAGAGCAGCGAGTGAACGCCTTGTTCCTGGAATGTGGCGATCTCACTCCCGTATCCGCGATCCACAATACTGATCTGCGCATCGGTATCGATCTCGCGCATGAACCGGACGCACCGCGTGCACAGGATGCAGCGGTTGCGATTCAGCATCAGGGTTGGACCGAAATCGACGTCTGCACGGACGCCTTCACCATCGAACACGCGCCGTGGAAATTCCATCCGGCTCTCGTTCGGGCCGAAGCTGTACGAAAAATCCTGGAGGGGGCACTCGCCGCCCTTGTCGCACACCGGACAGTCGAGCGGATGATTGATTAACAGGAACTCAAAGACGCTGGCGCGCGCCTCCACCACATCAGGCGTCTGGGTCGCGACAACCATCCCCTCGGCGACAGGTGTCGAACACGAGGTCTGCAGCTTCGCCATTTTCTCGATCTTGACGATGCAGACCCGGCAGGAACCGTCGATTCCGAGGCCGGGGTGGTAGCAGTAATACGGGATCTTGATCCCGCTCTCGATGGCAGCCTGCAGGACGGTCTTTCCCTTTTCGACCGTAACTGACTTGCCATCTATCGTCAGCGTGACGGTGTCCATAGACTTCCGATCATACCTTTTTTGCCGGGATCCGTTGTCTTTGCCGGGATCCGTGATCCGGGATCCGTGATCCGGAAAGAGCTCAATCGAGCGGCCTTGAGTCAGCACCTCCACAAACGGACCCCGGATCCCGGAAACCGGATCCCGGCACGAGCTCTCTATCGATCGATTTCCACGAGCGCCGCGTTATCCGCATTCGCCGTGATCGTTCGCACACGCCCTTTCAGCGGAATCGTTTGCTCGGTATGTTTCTCGGTCAGCGGCACGACCACACTCTCGACCGTTCCCGACTCGTAGGTGATGGTGACGGTGACCGGCGCGTCGACGACGGTACCCAGTTGCTCGAAACGCACCGTGGCCTCGGTTGCGGAAGGGTGAGCGGTGAACTTGATTCGCGGGATGTCTGATCCAAAGACCCACATGGCGAAGAAGCGTTCCAGGTTGCGGCCTGCTGCCCGTTCCATGACCTGGCGGAAGTCGTCAGTGCCCGCTTTCTTGAATTTCCACTGCTGGTAGAAGGCGCGCATGCCGCCGAAGAATGCATCTTCACCAATCAGGCGCCGGAGCATGTGCAACACCATCGCGCCTTTGTTGTAGACGACCGCACGGAAGATCCGATCGTCGCCTTGAATGTGCCCGAGACGATACCCAAGATAGATCGGCCCATCCGACGACGCTTCGAGCGCAGTCCGCCGCATCTGCCGCAGAATTCCCGGCAGGCTGCCCTCCCGATCCTTCTCGGCGTAGAGCACGGCGAAGTATTGCGCGAACGCTTCGCTCAGCCACTGCTCGTGATAGTTCTTCCAACCGATCGCCTGGCCCCACCACTGATGCGCGAGTTCGTGGGCAAGAAAGAATGACGGGAAGTTCTCAAAGTTCACTGGATCGTTGCGCCAGACGATGGTCGAACCTGGCATCAACTGATTCAGTACGGCGAAGTACGGCGGACTGTGCCCGCCGGGCCGGTCGCTCTCCGCCATCGCCAGGGTGAAACTCGGATACGGCGCATCGCCGAGGAGCGACGCATAAAATGCCAGGATTCCCGCGGTCCGTTCGGTGGTATCCCGGATCCGCACGGGTGCGCGTGGTGTGCTTTGGATGTAGAGCGATACGTCCGACGATCCGGCGGCGATGCGCGCGTTGTCCAGGCGGTTGAAGCGGCTGACGATGACGGCGAGGTAACGCACCGGACGTGACGCCTCGAAGACGAACGTCTTTCGCCGGCGTTGATTGTCGCCGCCGCCCGGCGGCAGCGTTGGCGATTCGACCGGCTGACCGGTTGCGATCGCGTCGAAGTCGGCCGGAACGGTCACACGGATCGTTGCAGTTGCATAGTCGGTCACCGTCGATTGTGGGTACCAATAACTACGGTTGCTATACAAGTACCGCGACTGAAGTGGAATTTCGATCCGTTGATCTTGTGCCGGCGGGCCCTGAGCAACCTGAATAGCTTCAATGGCTTCGCGATCGAAGGCCTGCGGCGCGACCGGGCCCGCATATCGAACGTCGAGCCAGAGTTCGGTGCCCGCCGCCAGCACCTCCGGCAAATTCACGATGATACTGTTTTGTCCGACGACGCGGAGGTGAAGCAGCCGTCCGAAATCAGGTGAGTACACACCTCGAATGGCGACGGTCTCGGCGAGCTTCAACGTCAGCGAGCTGGTTTTATCCTCGAGGATCTTGATCTTCAACCTCGCGTTCCCGTCGATGGCCGATCGATCGGGTGTGAACTGCGCGTCGATGTCGTAGGCGAGCACGTCGTAGTCAAGCCGCTCGTCTTCAGAATAGAAACGGCCCCGTTGCGCCAGCTTGGCTGCTGATGTGTAGATAGAAATGTTGCGCCGGCGCTTTCGATCGAACACATTGATGTCTTCCGGCTCGCTGCTCGAACGGGCGTAGGTGATCGTGCCGAAGCGCTTGGTTCGAAGCTCCGCAATCACGTCGGCGAACCCCGGCGACAACGACCAGCGATCGCGGCTGATGTCGGAGAGATCTACTTGTAGTGATCGCGGCGCGAGATCGTTGAACACCCCGACGGCGGTGCGTACGTCGGACGGATCGACGGTTCGCGCCTTCAGCGCGTTCTTGTCGATGAGGGCTCCGAACTGATATGGAGAAAAACGCAGAAACGCGACGTCGATCTCTTCGACAAGTTCATCCCGTCCCGACAAGATGTGGACCTGTATCCGCTCGGCAACATCAGGCGGGCTGAACGTCATGCGTCCGCGCCCGATCAGCACCATGGCCGTTGCACCCTCAGGCGTCGAGGCGAGGAACGCACGGCCCGACGGCATGTCGATGGTCAAATCGGGTGCGCGGACGACGAGATTGTTGATGTCGTACTCTGTGGCCGTGTCGAGCGCGAGACGATACAGGCCGGTGACGACCGACAGCCGGTTGACCGATGTGATTCGCCACGGATCCGACGCCGTATTGCCAGGGCGGGCGTCGATGCGCCAGGTGCCGAGGCGACCTTCGATGCCGCGCTCGGTAAAAATCTCAACCACGAGCCGCAGCAGCCCTGCATCTCGCGGCGCGCGATCGCGTTCGGTGACGACGACCCGCGTCGGTGGGGGGGCGGTCAAGGTCGCGGCGAAATCCTCGAAACTGGGCCGGCTGATTTGCGCGTCGCCAAGCGCGAGCATCGCGGTGCGGTCCCCCGCCGCCGCGGCTTGCTGCAGCGCACGGAGCAACATTGTCACGCCATCCACCGGCTGGACGACGGGCGGCACACTCTGCCCGGCTCCAGAGTACGGCCCTGCTAGACAGACGATGAAGCCGAGGGCGGCGAACATGCGAACCGCGGCGGAGGGCATGGCGGTTCAATATTAGATCCCGGAAATGAACCCCGGGGTCAAAAGGTGCATGTCTCAGTGATAAAGGATGGGACGCCACGTCGGCGGGACCGGTGGATTCCCTGGGGAATCGCCGTCGTTGGTGCGACCACCATGTATGCGGTTGGCGTCGCCCTGACCGGCGGGTTCAAAGTCGTAATCGCCGGCCTACGGTTCAGCTCCCAGTCGTGGGAGCGACCGGCGCTGCTAGCGGCGATCGGGGCGATTGCGATGGTGGTCGCGGCCCGAGCAAGGATTGCCGCAATCTCCCGAAACCTGGCGGTCGACCTCGAATCAGAGACCGCCAGTCGATTGATCGTGGTCGCTGCGACGCTCCTGGCCCTTGCGATTGGAATCGGTTTTGGGACATTCGCAAATGGTGGCGCCGATTCCTACGGCTATGTTGGCCAGGCACGGCTTCTGGCCCAGGGCAAGCTGACCGACACCATTCCGGTGAGCGGTGATTACCAGTGGCCGAACGTCGACTACACGCTGACGCCGCTCGGATTCACGAAGGGGCCGCGCGCGGGCGTCATTTCGCCGATGTATCCACCCGGCCTTCCACTTCTGCTCGCACCTGTCTCGCTTCTCTCCGAAACCGCCATCTACCTCATCGTCCCCTTGTTCGGCGCTCTACTGGTGTGGCTGACATACCACTTTGGAGTTCTGAGCGGAGATGGGTTCGCCGGTGCTGTAGCGGCGCTTTTCGTGGCGCTCAGTCCGACATTTCTGTATCAGGTTGTGCAACCGATGAGCGACGTGCCCGGCGCGGCGGTCTGGCTCGCCGCGGTGATTGCCGCATCGCGCGGGTCGCGTGCGGGATCGGTGATGTCGGGCGGGTTGTCCGCGGCTGCGATTCTCATCAGGCCCAATCTTGCGCCGCTGGCGGCAATCGTCGCGGCTCTTTCGATTGCGTCGAATACATCCGACCGCCTGCGACGCGCGATGTACTTCATCGTCGCGATCGCACCCGGGATCATTTTGCTCGGCTGGATCCAGGATATCCGATACGGGTCGCCATTTGCGTCCGGTTACGGAACCGCGTCAGACGTTTTTGCTTTCGAGTACGTGATGCCCAACCTCGCGCGATATCCGCGATGGATGACGCTGAGCCACACTCCCTTCATCTGGCTGTCACTCGGCGCGCCATTCTGGATCGTACGCCGCGCAAAGAACCCGCGTCTTGCGTGGGCGGGACTGCTTCTTTCCGTTGCGGTGTGGATTGCGTACCTGCCCTACATGTTCTTCCAGCCGCACGAGTGGTTCTACACGCGGTTCCTCCTGCCAGCCATTCCACTCATGCTGTTCTTCGCTGCCGCGTGCGCTGTGGAAGGATTGCGCGCGCTTCCAGCGATGTGGCGATTTCCCGTTGCCGCGATCCTCGTGGTTGTGATTGGCGTCTCATCGCTGGCGTACGCAGAGCGACACCGTGCGTTCGAGCTCCGCAACCAGGAACGAAAGTATCCGCTTGCCGGCGAGTACGTGCGGACGAGAGGACCGGCGAACGCGTTCGTGCTCGCCGCGCAGCACAGCGGCAGCATCAGGTACTACGCCCATCGGCCGATACTCCGGTGGGACCTACTCTCACCGACGCGACTCGATCAGGCGCTCGCGACGTTCAGGGCGCAAGGGTACGAACCCATTCTTGTCGTCGATGCCGGCGAGTACGATGCGTTCCGCGAACGCTTTGAAGTCACCGGCCAACGAGCGGTCGAGCAACTCATTCCGCTCGCCGTCGTCGGCGACACTCGGATCTTGGCGTTTCGATGACCGGCCGATTTATGTGCGTCGTTTCAGCAGGAGGATCGTCAGATCGTCGATGAACCGCGACGCCCTGGCGTGCGCTTCGACTGCCTTGATCACTTGCACACCGATTTCTGCCGGTTCCTGGCCGGCATGGCGATCGACGACGAGTTCGAGTCCGCTCTCCTCGAAAGGACGCCCGGTCGGATCCTCTGCCTCGGTGATGCCGTCGCTGTACATGACCAGCATCTCTCCAGGCGCGAGTGATGTCTCAACGGCTGCAAAGGTGGAATGCTCGAACATGCCGAGCGCAACACCTGTGCTGCCGAGACGCTCATACCGTCCGTCGGCGCGGCGGATCATCGGCGGATTCTGACCGGCGTTCACGTACGCCAATGTGCCGGTCGCCGGCGTGTAGACCGCATAGAACAGCGTGATGAACCGCGATGAGGGGCTGTGCCGGCATATCTGGGCATTGACACGTTCAATGAGCGACGGCGGGTCGAGATCTTCATCGACGAGCGTTCGGAGCACTGCCAGTAACAACGCCATCAAGAGCGCCGCTGGACTTCCCTTTCCGGCCACATCTCCGAGCGTCACGATGATTCGTCCGTCGGTGAGCGGAAGCACATCGTAGAAGTCGCCGCCGACGGTGTTCGCCGGCCGGGTCATACCAGAGATTTCAATGTCGCCCGCGCGGTACGTGCCTTTGGGCAGCATCGCAAGCTGAATCTCGCGCGCGATCTCGAGCTCTCCTTTGAGCGACAAACGGTCCGCGACCTCGAGAAGCATCAACAGATTCACGAGGAACAGACTGATGAGAAGTGCCAGGGTGCCATCCACCCAGACCGGCATGAGCACACCGACCTGGAGGAACGGCACGCCG
>DASTVZ010000184.1:0-61995 GCA_035758845.1 Vicinamibacterales bacterium | reverse complement strand
CGAAGCAGGGCAAGGCCGGAAAGGGCAATCCTTCTAAGCAGTCTTCTGCTGGAGATTCTCGCAAGAAAAGGTGATTGGTCTGGTCTCTCAGCACGATGTCAACAATGTTTTCGACCAGAGGACTCTGATGCACACCGTTGTTCTCCGCTGGGGCAGCTTGGCTCTCATCAACGCGGCACTGGCAAATATCGACGGGCGTAGCCCGTTAAAATACTTCTTGGGTTCGTTATTCGTAGGACCGTTCATCACGATACTCCTCGCCGCAACCCGAGAAGAAGACCGCGGTGGGCTTCGGCAATTGGACCTTTGGAGAGGGCGCGACAAAGTTAAACGGTTCAACAACTGACACCGTTGACAACGGCGCATTGAAATAGAGTGGATTGGGAGGAGGAACTACCTATCCGCCGAATAGCTGCCCAACGGAGCCGCTGGAGGTGGAGGGCCGAATAAGCCATGCCGTTAAAATATGTGTCGGGGGAAGAAATAAGGAGGGGTGACCGCGGTGCTCTTTTTTGGGGAACCGGGAGAAATCGAATACGTCGTGGATGGGTTCGTGGGCGAATCGGAGATTGACTGGCACATGAGAGAGCACGGCGCAGGTGTTATGGTTCGCGAGCCGAAGCACTTCGGACTCGCATACATACGAGAGATGACACACTTGGTTTTTGTCAGCAGGGGACAACACGATTAGATGTCGGAGGCACTTGCCTTCGTCGCGACCGTAAGCGCCCTTGGACACTGGGGGCACTCGGACTGGGCCGGAAGTCCGCCCCCGGGAGCGAGTAAGGTTGCCCAGCACTTGGAGGGACTGCTGCCACTGCCACTCTCCTGCCACTCAACTGCTATGGCAGTCTGCCCTTCTCGCAACTACCACTCCTGCCACCACTCTCTTAGGGGTGGCAGGATGGCGGTGAGGGTGGCATGAAGAAGACTCTTGTAAGTCAGAAGGCGAATCCTCCACACCAGCAAGCGCTTGCTGGTTGGCGCGTTCGCAAACGCTCACGCTTTTTAAGGATGCTTGCGTGGTTGGTTCGCAGTTATGGTGCTGCGAACCGTCAGACGTCGTTTAAACGCGCTGTCCGCTGACCGGCCCGTAGTTACTGTGATGTCACAATACGACCATCAAAGGCTCGATATTTAGAACGGGCTGGAGACTGCCAAGGAGCCGGTGAGTGCATATAAGAGGGAGCAGCCTAATACTTGCGGTGGTTATTGTCGCTGTTGCCATGTTAGTAGGGACCTGGTTGCAAGACTATCGGCAGTTCCCGTGGATTCTTTGTATGGCGGTCGTTTATCCCGCTCTGACCATCGTCGATATAGCCGCAGGAGGTCCGCATGAAGCCAGCGGAGAGTCTTGGGTTTGGGTGGCGACGTTCCTACTTGCGACTCTGATGTGGTATGGCCTTATCGAAGGTGTGCGCTTTTGGCGCCAGCACGGTCGCCAAGCGTGAATCATTCCTCTCATTCGGGACCTCTAGTTATACGTGTAGGGTAAGACGCGAGCGTTGGTGAAGACGACGGCGGCACCGCTGTGCCTGATAGGCAGTCGCGAGGTCTCTGCCCATCCTTCCCCACCTTGACCCTGCAGTCCCTTCAGGGAGGCTCTGAGAATCGCGTGGCATTCTCCTCAACCAGCTCCGCTCGCTACGCTTGAGATGCAAGAGCGAGTCGCTGTTGTAAAGTTCGTTGCCGAACTGCTCGGCATCCCAACCACTGCTGCGCACTGCTTATGAAAGTCGAGCAGCTTCTTCACACGCTGAGCGAGGTCCGGGTGGGAGGCCACGAGGGCCTCCCACGTAATCGTTTTCTTCATCACGCGCTCTCTTTCTGCTGGTGGTTGACAACCACCAGCTGAGGGCGTTGACGGAATCGCATCCCGCCCTCCGGGTTCGGCTCGAACAGTGAGTCCGGGTCTTCCGGTGTCCCGGGACCAAGCTGCCAGCAACCCTTCTGACCTTTGACCTGCTCGACCTCATTGGCGTCCGAGAGTTCCTTCCGCGCCTTGGTGAGCGCAGACTCGGACTTCGCCGGATAGACCTTGAGGTAAGCCTCGGTCCAGTCCTTCCACGTCAGCACGCCCGCGTGTTCTGGGGCGAGGCGCTCGAACGTGGACAACAGGTTCTGTGCTGTCTCGGAGAACGTCGTCAGCTCTTTCACCAGCTTGTCGAGTTCGCACTCGACCACGACCAGCGTGGACATCTGACGTCCGCTCTTGGTCTCGCTTGCTTCCTTCAGCACCACGCGCTCGGTGCCGACGTGCATCCGAGGTTCTTCCTCGTCCTTCTGCTTCTCGCAGGAGACCTCGATGACGGACAGCTTGCTCGCGCCTGTGCCCGTGCCTTTCGCCTCGACGGCGATTGAGGTGTCCACGCCAGCGCGATACGAACCGTGACCGCGCTCGCGACGGGCAATCTGGTTCTTGCCGTTGCCCTTGCCTGCGGCGAGCGGCATGTGATGGATGCCCAAGCCGTGTCCCTGCACGAGTCGGGAAGAGCCAGTCCGACTGCCAGCGCTGACGGTCCGTGAGTTGCTCCCAACGAAAGAGCACGCGCCGCAGCTCGAACGAGAATGGCACCAGCCTCTCCTTGCTACCCTTCCCGCGCACCTTCAGCAGGAGGTTGTCGAAATCAACATCGCCGCGCCGTAAACCGAGCGCTTCATCAATACGGACACCGGTGTCGGTTAATGCGCAGGCGAGCGCATACGCCCGCCACTGCGCCGCGCTTTTGGGTTTGAACGCCACCAGCCGTCGCAGTTGGTCGTCGGAGAGCGTCTGCACGACGCGCTTCTCTGTGCGTTGAGGAGACAGAGATAGGGCAGTCGAGAGGTGGCCCTCAGCGTGAAGCCACGCCAAGAAGGCGTTGATGGCCTTGACGTAGGTGTTGCACGAAACCCGCGAGAGGCCGCGCTCGCGCAGGCGCACGACGAAATCCTGCAATATCGGCTTCGTAAGGTCGTTCGGCGCAGATACGGTAACCGAGCGGGTCAGCGCGTCAAAGGCGTTCTGATACCAGATGACGGTCTTCGGCGTGACGTTCTTCAGATACCGGCGTTCGCGGATGAATTGCTCGAACAGGGTGGACAGCGCAGACATGAGACAGAAGCTCCTTTCGGACCTTCTGCTGAGATGCGCTTGAGGCTAAATGCATGTCCCGAAAGGGACATGGTGCGCCCAGCACGACTCGAACGTGCGACCTCCTGGTTCGTAGCCAGACGCTCTATCCAACTGAGCTATGGGCGCGCAGAGCCTTCCATTATAGCTGAATCCCTCATCACTAATCACTTCCCCACCCGCTTCCGCCTTCGCGGAGCGCGCTACGGCGAGACCTCGCCGGAGCCTTTGGCGTAGGCGGGCGCTCGCAGGGGGCCCAAGAGCCCCGCTCCGCTCGCGTAGGCTCACTCGCGCGCTCGTTCGCCAAGCTTCTCCATCGAACGCGATTCGAGGATTCGACGATGCGATCAGTGATTCGGGATTCGAGGATTCACGATTCGAGGATAAGCGATTCGGGATGAGTGATTAGTGATTAGGGATTCTATAATCGTCACGTGTCTGTGGAAAGCCATCGGAAGGATGCACCGACGAGCGTACGATGTGCGGTACTGACGATCAGCGACACGCGAACGCCGAGCACGGACACGAGCGGAGACGCGATTGCCGACGCGCTCATCCGGGCTGGACACGCGGTCGCAAAACGCCAGATTGTGCGCGATGACCCGGGCGCTGTGCGCGATTGGGTCCGTGCAACGGCGTCGGATGTGCCCGTGATCGTGACCACAGGGGGCACCGGCCTCACCTCACGCGACAGCACCTACGAAGCGCTGGTCGGACTGCTGTACAAGCGCCTCGATGGATTTGGCGAGTTGTTCCGGATGCTCAGTTACGAACAGATCGGATCTGCGGCGATGTTGAGTCGCGCGTGCGCCGGAACAATCGGATCGACGGCGGTGTTCGCACTGCCCGGCGCGAAACAGGCGGTAGAGCTGGCGATGGAGAAACTGATCCTGCCGGAGATCGGTCACATCGTCCGGGAACTCCAACGGTGAGTGCGATGCGGCCATTCCGCGACACCATCGCTGTCGCGGACGCCAAAGCGTTGGCGCTCGAGGCGGCAGCACCCGTCGATCGCATCGAGCGCATTCCCCTTCGCGATGCTGCCGGGCGAGTGCTCGCGACGTCTGCCGTGTCGCCGATCGATGTTCCGCCGTTCGATCGCGCGGCGATGGACGGCTACGCGGTCGTCGCCGGCGATACATTCGGCGCAAGCCGCGCTGACGCGAAAATCCTTCGGCTCGTCCACACAAGCTATTCAGGCGATGCCCCCGCGCGAGCGATCGCAACTGGAGAATGCGTCGAGATCGCCACCGGCGCACCGTTGCCGGAAGGGGCCGATGCGGTCGTCATGGTAGAGGAGACGGAGAAAACCAGTGAGGGTATCCGGATTTTCACTCCCGTGTATCCAGCACAGCACGTCGGCCGGCGTGCGGCGGATATCGCGAAAGGACAGACGGTCGTCGCCGCTGGAAGCGTCCTCAACGCCGGGAGAATCGGTGCGCTTGCTGCCGTCGGCACGACGACGGTCGACGTCGTCGTACGGCCGCGAGTGGCGATTTTATCGACCGGAAACGAGATCGTCGAACCGGGACAGCCGCTTGGTCCAGGCCAGATCTACAACATCAATCGATTCACGCTGGCGTCGATCATTGAGGCGCACGGCGGAACGGTATCGGCTGTCGACACTGTGCCCGATACGCTTGCCGATCTGGTCGACGCAATTCGGCGAAACGCGTCCGCCGATCTGATCGTCTTTTCCGGCGGCAGCTCCGTCGGCGAGCGCGACTTGATGCTCGATGCGCTGCAGCAGACCGGTGAAGTGATCTTTCACGGCATCGCGGTGAAACCCGGCAAGCCGACGCTTCTCGGGAAAGTGGGAGCGATACCTGTGCTCGGGATGCCAGGCAATCCGACGTCGTGCCTGTCGAATGCCTACCTGCTCGTGATCCCGATGTTGCGCCAAATGGCGAGACTGCCGCCATACGAGCCGCCCACGATTCACGTCCCCCTGGCGCGACGGATCGTATCGACGACTGGTCGCCATCAATTCTTCACCGTCCGTATTGTCGACGGCGGTGCAGTGCCCGCGTTCAAGGGATCCGGCGACATTACGAGCATGGCACACGCCGACGGTTATATCGAAATTCCTGCTCACACCGACATCGTCGAAGCGGGAGAGCTGGTGGAAGTGAAGTTGTTCTGAGCCACGGAATAACACGGAATCACACGGATACCCGAATGCCCGACCCGTCAACGCTCCGACAGGCGCCGCGTTTCGAACTGCCCAACCAGAAAGGGCAGGTGCGCTCGTTGGCCGAGTATCTCGAAGGCGGTCCCGTCCTGCTCGCCTTCCATCGCGGCACCTGGTGACCGAACTGCCGCCGCCGGTTCGGTGAACTGGCAGGAAACGTCGAGGCCTATCGCGATCGAGGCGTGCGCCTGGTGGCGGTCGTCGCTCAGAAGGCGGAGGCGGTGCGCCGCTACGTCGAAGAGACGGGTTTGCCGTACGACATTCTGATCGACGAAACACGCACGGTCGCGAAGTCCTACGGTGTGTGGCATGCCTGGGGACTCGACGCGTACAACATCGCGAGACCCGCGGTGTTTCTTATCGATCGGTCCGGCGCGATTCGCTACTCATTCATTGGCAAGCGGCAGGATCAGTATCCGTCGGGGGAGGAAGTAATGCGGGAGATTGAGAAATTGCTGATTGGTGATTGTTGATCGCTGATTGATGGGATTTGCGATTGCCGATCGAGATTGGCGAGTGATGATTCGAATCAACAATCATCATTCTCAATCCGAAATCGCCAATCACCCAAATCAGCAATCAACAATCGAAAATCAGCAGTTTCAGCGGAAGCGCCTATTCACCTCATCCCAATTCACCGTATTCCACCATGCCGCGATGTAGTCGGGTCGCCGATTCTGGTATTTGAGATAGTACGCGTGCTCCCACACGTCCAGGCCAAGAACAGGTTTCTTCCCTTCCATCAGCGGACTGTCCTGGTTTGCGGTGCTCTCGATGACGAGTTTGCCGCCGACGTCGAGCAGCCACGCCCAGCCGCTGCCGAAGCGCGTCGTACCAGCCTTCGCGAACTGCTCCTTGAACGCGTCGAAGCTTCCGAATGACGACTTGATCGCATCCGCAACCGCGCCCGTCGGCGTGCCCCCTTTGCCCGGCCCCATGATCTGCCAGAACATCGTGTGATTGATGTGACCGCCGCCGTTGTTTCGGACAGCCGTTCGGATCTCCTCCGGCACGCTGTTGATCCCGCGGATCAAATCGTCGATGCTCTTCTGCTGCAGATTTGCGTGCTTCTCGAGCGCGGCGTTCAGGTTGGTGACGTACGCCGCATGATGTTTGTCGTGGTGAATCCGCATCGTCTGCTCGTCGATATGCGGTTCGAGGGCGTTGTAATCATAAGGAAGCGGTGGAACTTCATGCGCCATTGCTGCTCTCCTTCCAAACGTACGATTCTATATCAGTGAATCATCCCGGGATCCGTGATCCGGTACCCGGGATCCGACCTCTCGGCCGATGAGTTCGTCTGGGAACAGTGCGGTGATCGGATCCCGGATCCCGGACAACGGATCCCGGCTGCGTCAGTTCCTAATCTCGAGCATCCGATCCAGCGCGAGCTTGGCGTCGCGCTTCTGATCGTCGGGGACGATGATCTGGTTGTGGACTTCGCCGTTGACGAGCCCTTCGAGAATCCAGAGCAGGTGATTGGGCGAGACGCGGAACATCGTTGAACAGAGACAGCCGAACGGATCGAGCGTGACGACGGTGCGTTCGGGTGCAACCTCGTGCGCCAGGCGATTGACCAGATGAACCTCCGTGGCCACGGCCCAGATGCTGCCCTCTGGACTGTCCTTGACGATGTTGATGATCGCTTCGGTTGAACCGCTGCGATCGGCCGCCTGCACGACGTCGAAGGTACATTCGGGGTGTGCGACAACCTGACCGGTCGGATACTTCTTCCGGAACGCGTCGATCTGCGCGACGGTAAATCGCGTGTGAACGGAACAGTGCCCATTCCAGAGGATGAGCTTTGCTCGCTTGACCGCTTCGGGCTGCAGTCCGCCCCAGATCTCGTTCGGATCCCACACCACCATCTCGTCGAGCGGCACTCCCATCTTGAACGCCGTATTTCGTCCGAGATGTTGATCGGGAAGCATGAGCAGCTTCTCGCCGTGGTCCCATGCCCATTTCATCACCGCGGCGGCATTGGTTGACGTGCAGACGATTCCACCGTGAGCACCAACGAACGCTTTGATCGCCGCCGATGAGTTTATGTATGTGACGGGAATGACGCCGGCACGGCTATTCTCGACGGCGTCGGTGCGAACTCCCATCTCGCCCAGCTCGCGCCAGCAGATGTCGAGTTGATCGGGCGCCGCCATGTCAGCCATCGAACATCCGGCGGCGAGATCGGGAAGCACGACTTTCTGGTGCGGAGCGCGAAGGATGTCGGCGCTCTCCGCCATGAAGTGCACGCCGCAGAAGACGATGAACTGCGCTTTCCCGCGCGACGCGGCCGCCCGTGCGAGCTTCAGAGAATCGCCAGTGTAGTCGGCAAACTTGATGACTTCGTCGCGCTGATAGTGGTGCCCGAGAATGACGACGCGATCGCCGAGCTTTATCTTGGCTGCGGCAATGCGCTCGTCCATCTCATCATCTGACAGACGGAGGTATCGCTCCGGGAGCGGTTGCCGCTCTCCGATGCTCGCCTTTTCGACTTCTGTCAGGATCTTTATATCCATCACTTGTCCTTCCGCCTAAAGGCGGAAGCCACGGTCTTAGCCATTACTTGTCCTTCCGCCTAAAGGCGGAAGCCACGGTACTTAGCCAGCAGCCAAGAGCCGACAGCCGGACTGAATACATTCATTGTACCAAGGCCGGGGCATCATCAGGGAATTCCGGGCCGGTTACAACGTTGTAAAGGGTATCCCGCTCAACAGGATCGCGGCCGGCGGCGCGGATCAGACGGCGAATGGCTGTGGTCGTCATCGCTTCGGGGGTCCGGGCACCGGCCATGTGGTAGATCTTCTCTTCCTGCACCGTTCCGTCGAGGTCGTCGACGCCGAACCAGAGCGACACCTGCGCGACCTCGATCCCGGTCGCAATCCAGAATGCCTTCACGTGCGGAATGTTATCGAGCATCAATCTCGACACGGCGTGGACGCGCAGTGTCTCGGTCGCACTCGGCGCGGGCAACTTCCGCATCTGGTTATTGTCGGGATGGAACGCGAGCGGGATGAACGCCTGGAATCCGCCGCTCTCGTCCTGCAGTGCACGGGCCCGGAGCATGTGATCCACACGCTCCTCCTTCGTTTCGATGTGACCGTACAACATCGTCACATTGGTCCGCATGCCCAGCGCGTGTGCGGTCCGGTGGATCTCGAGATACCGATCGGCGCCGCACTTGTCGTGGCAGATCTTGCGCCGCACACGCTCGGCAAAAATTTCGGCGCCGCCGCCTGGCAATGAGTCGAGGCCGGCTCGCTGCAGTTCGCACAGCACCTGCTCATCACTCATCTTGTAAAGATCGGCGAAGAATGCAATTTCGACTGCGGTGAAACACTTCAGATGAATCGCCGGCCGGATTCGTTTGAAGCCGCGAAGCATGTCCAGGTAATAGTCGAACGGCAGATCCGGGTGCAGCCCGTTGACGACGTGGATTTCCGTCAACGGCTGATGCGCGCGCGCGCGCAGCTTGTCCCACGTCTGCTCGAGCGACATCGTGTACGAACCGGGGTCGCCCGGCCTCAGACGCGCAAACGAACAGAACAAGCAGCTCGCGACACACACGTTCGTGGCTTCGAGGCGAATATTGAAGTTGTAGTACGTGCGTGCGTCATGTCGCCTCTCACGCTCGCGATTCGCCAGCCAGCCGAGTGCAAGCAGATCCGGACAATCGAACAAGCGCACGCCATCGTCGAACGACAGGCGCTCGCCAGAGGTCAGTTTCTCGGAGATGTCCCCGAGCCCGAGGGCTGTCAGTCGTTCCTGCACCGGCCCTTCCCTTGTCCCTTGTTTGCTTCTCTTACTGCGCGCGGGGCCCCACCCCCACGCGCTCTCGCTCGGCGACTTCGAGCCTCGCTCGGGCCGCAGGCGCTTCCCTTTTAAGAGACGCCCAGAATCTGCACGCGCAGTGAGCGCGAGCGCGGACCGTCGAGCTCGGCAACCAGGACGCGCTGCCACTGACCGAGGACGAGCTCGCCGCCGCTAATCTGCAGCGTCAAACTGTGGCCGAGCAGCATCGCTCTGAGATGCGCGTCCGCGTTCAGGCGGTCGCAATCGGAGTGGTCCGGATCGTTGTGCATCCAATCGGCGTCGCGATCGACCATTGTCTCGAGCAGACGCTTGATGTCGGCGTGCAGCGCTTTCTGCGATTCATTCATGAACACGGCAAAGGTGGTGTGCATGGACCAGAGACTGACGATCCCTTCGCGCACTGCGGAATCGCGAACGGTTGTGACGACGCGATCGGTGACGTCTGTCAACTCGATCCGCTCATGCGTCTGCACCGTGAGCGTCTCACTTCGCACGACGATGCCGCCGGCGGCGGACGTCGTGCCTTGAGTGGCATCGGTGGCATTCACGGCGGAAGTCTTACTCATTGATGTTTGCGGTCCTCGACCGTCCAACACTTGATCTTACCGTAAGCGCACGGCAGAACCGCGCTCGACGGCATGTTATACTCGCCGAACAATTGACGTCGAGCCGGTGACATCGCTTCGCCGGCTCTGCCCGGCGGTCACGCGAAGTGGGTGAAAAACCCACGCGGTGCCGCCACTGTAAGCGGGAAGTTGCATCCCACAGCCGGTGAGGACCGGCAGCCACTGTGCGAGCGCATGGGAAGGCTGGGGTGCCGCGCAGTCCGTCGACGTATCGAGGACGATATTCCGCAAGCCAGGATACCTGACGCCGGGCCGTCCCTTTCCGCCTCCAGCCAGGAGGCGTCGGCGCGCGAACACGCCGAGAAGGAGTCCCGTGCGGTTACATTCCCTTTTCATTTCCATTGTCGCTCTTGCCTCGATCCTGCTGACCACACCGACTTTCGCAGGCCCTGTGAGTGGCCGCGTCGTCGATCCGGACAATCGTCCGGTTGCCTCCGCGCGCGTGCTGCTTCTCGCCGGCAATACCACGGTGCGAAGTGCCGAAACAAATGCCCGCGGCGAGTTCACGTTGGCCGCACCGGATCGCGGACGATACGAATTGCGTGCGGCAGTGGAAGGGTTCCGCGCCGAACCGATTGTCTACGACGGCACACCCAACCCGCGCGACATCGGCGTTGTCAACTTGACGGTATCGGCTGTATCCGAGACGCTGGTGGTCTCGGCCTCCCACATCGAAACACCACGATCGCAAGTCACGTCGGCAGTCTCCATCATCCCGGCTTCGGAATTGCGGGAACGACAGGTGACGACCATGTCGGACGCACTCCGTCAGGTGCCCGGAATAGCGGTCGCGCGCTCGGGAAGTGTTGGTGCACTGACGAGTGTGTTCCCGCGTGGCGGCGAGTCCGATTACACCCTCGTCTACATCGATGGCATCCAGGTAAATGCATTCGGAGGGGGTTTTGATTTCGTGCATCTCTCGACAGCAAATCTCGATCGAATCGAGATCGTGCGTGGGCCGCAGAGTGCGCTTTACGGATCGAATGCCATCGGCGCGGTCGTCCGTGCCGTCACCCGCGAGGGAGGGTCGCCAACTGCCGACGGGTTGTTCGAAGGCGGCAGCTTTGGAACGACGCGGATGATGGCATCGAGCGCAGGCACGGTCGAACGCTGGTCGTGGAGTGCCGGGGTCGATCGGCTGGCGAGCGATGGCCTCAACGGGCAGCACACGTCGGCGGGGGAAGCGATTGCCAACGATCGATACGAGCGCACCGAACTGGGCGGAAGCGGCGGCTGGCGAAACACACGTGGCGCGGCAGTCCGCGGAGAGATCCGATTCGCGCGAGACGATCGCGGTTTTCCCGGCCCATTCGGCTCAAATCCAATCGGCGTCTTCCCCGGTGTGGATCTCATATCCCAGGGAACCAACGACCGCTGGGGTGCCTCGATTGGGGGGATCATTCCCGCAGGAGAACGCATTCGAACGAGCGTCCAGGTTGCGTGGAATCGTATCGACGGCAACTACGTCAGCCCGTTCGGTACGTCCGAGTCGGGTTCGCGCCGGACGACGGCACGGATTCAGACCGACATCACCGCGCGACGCGACTTCGACCTGTCCGTTGGCGCCGAGTTCGAAGGAGAACGCGCAACCAGCACATACGTCACGGACGATCATGGAGAAATTCCGATCGCTCGTTTCATCCAGGGGTACTTCGGTGAAGCACGGTGGAATGCGGCAGGCCGGCTGTTCGTCACTGGAGGTCTGCGGCTCGATGGCATTCACCGCGATGCAGTTGGGCCGCTGAACGATCCGTTCAGCCCGAGACCGGCGATGGCGGCCGATAGTGTCGTCGCGGTCAACCCCAAGGTCGCCGGCGCCTACTACCTTTCCACCGCCAGGGGGAGGGAAACAAAGGTTCGCGCCGCGGCGGGGACCGGCATTCGTCCGCCAGACGGTTTCGAACTCGCATTCACCGACAATCCGTCGCTCCAGCCGGAACGCAGCCGGAGTTTCGAAACCGGTGTCGATCAGGCGTTCGCTGCTGGACGCGGACTGATCGAGGCGACATGGTTTCGCAATGCATTCGACGAACTGATTGTCGCCGTTGGATCGTTCACGCAATCGAGTCGCTATAAGACAGACAACATCTCCAATGCAAGGGCCGAGGGCCTCGAGCTGGCGACGACACTTCGAACGCGCGCATCGGGGCTCGATCTGCAAAGCCGAGTGAGTTACACGTTTCTCGACACGGAAATCCTTGCCGTTGACGGCGCGGCGGCGGCGCCGTCACCCTTCGAGGTTGGCCAGCCGCTGCTGAACCGGCCGCGGCATCAGTGGGCCGTCGACGCCAGCGTCGCACGTTCCGGCATCACGGGCTGGATACGCGGTGGGGGCAGAGGCCGTGTGCTCGCTGTCGAGCCGTCGTACGGGACGTTCGGCGGATTGTTCGATGCGGCCGGCTACGCGGTCTGGAACGCAGGCGGTTCGTGGCGAGTGTCGAACCGGTTGGAACTGTTCGCGCGGGTGGAGAATCTGTTCGATCGCGACTACGAGGAAGTATTCGGCTACCCGGCGCTCGGACGTGGCGCACTGGCGGGGATACGAGTTGCTACAAGCCGTTGACGTCGTCGCCGGCTATCCCGGACGGCCGTCGGTCCTGCACGGCGTCAGCATCGAAGTCCCGACCGGCGGGTTCGTCGGAATTCTCGGACCGAACGGCTCTGGCAAAACCACGTTGCTTCGCGCGCTGGCTGGAGTGATCCGGCCGGCGCGCGGCCACATTCGACTCGACGGGCACGATCTCACGCCGCTTTCGAGGCAAGCACTCGCACGACGCATGGCCGTCGTCGCTCAGGAAACGCACCTCGCGTTCGACTACAGCGTCCTCGAGGTTGTCATGATGGGCCGCTACCCGCACCTCGCGACGTTCGAAATCGAAGGACCGGAAGATTTCTCAATCGCGCGAGAGGCGATGCGGGCGACAGGGACACTGCAACTGCAAGAACGCCAGTTCGACACGCTCAGCGGCGGCGAAAAGCAGCGCGTCATCGTCGCGGCAGCGCTCGCCCAGATTTCTGGCGCGGCCGATGATGGAATCCTGCTGCTCGATGAGCCGACGGTCGCACTCGATCTCGCGTATCAGCTGGAACTCGGCGAACTGCTGCGCGAGCGACAACGTCGTGTTCCGTTGACAATTGCGGTGTCGACGCACGATCTCAACTTCGCCGCGAACCTGTGCCGCACACTCGTCCTGCTGAAGGACGGCCATGTCCTCGCCGCAGGTTCGACCGACGACGTTCTGACATCGGAACATATTCGCGAACTATATGACGTCGAGGCGGATGTCACGCGTCACTCGCCGACAGGCCGGGTCATCGTCATTCCCGTCCGGCGATCGCCCGCGCGGAGCCAATCTTGACGGTTGCTCTTGCGCGCCGTCTCACGCTGACGGTCTCGGGCTTCGGCCTGCTCGCCGTCGCGGCGATTCTGACTTCGCCGCTCGTCGGATCCACTCACATCAGCCTCCGTCGAGCGTTCGATCGCGCGATTCCGTTTGCCGATAATGTCGACGCTCAGATTTTTTTTATTGCACGGCTTCCGCGCACGCTCGCTGGCGCCCTCGTCGGATCGTTGCTCGCGTCGGCGGGGGTCGTCTTTCAGGGTCTGCTGCGAAATCCGCTCGCGACTCCTTTCACACTCGGCGTCTCCGCCGGAGCGGCGCTGGGTGCAATGCTGGCCATCACCTTTAGCTGGTCGTTCGCGTGGGCCGGGGTGTCGGCTGCAGTTGCCGCCAGCTTCCTGGGGTCGCTTGCCGCCGTCGGCATCGTCTATGCGCTCGCGCAGGCGCGGCATCGCGGCCTCTCGACAAACGTGCTGCTGCTCGCTGGCGTGACGATGAACGCGTTTTTTTCGGCACTGATTCTGTTCGTTCAGTACTTTGCTGACTTCGCGCAGACGTATCGGATCCTGCGATGGCTGATGGGCGATCTCGACATCAGCAGCTATCAACCGCTGGTCAGTGCGCTCCCGCTCCTCATTGTTTCGTTCGTGAGTTTCGCCTGGCTGGCACGACCCCTCAACCTGCTGAGCCTCGGCGACGAGAGCGCTGAAACGCGAGGGCTGAATGTCGTCCGGGCGCAGCGGACTGCGTTTGTCAGCGCGTCGCTCGCCACCGGCGCCGCGGTTTCGGTCGGCGGACCGGTTGGCTTCATCGGCATTGTCGTCCCCCACCTGGTTCGACTGATCGTTGGCCCCGATCACCGCCTGGTGCTGCCGGCTTCGGCACTCTTCGGTGCTGCATTCCTGGTCGGATGCGACGTGCTCGCGCGAACGGTCATGTCGCCAATCGAGCTCCCAGTCGGCGTCATCACGGCGCTCATCGGTGGACCGTTCTTTCTGTGGTTGCTGGTGAGGAAACGATGAGGGCGCTCGTTGCGTGTCTCGTCCTCCTCGCGCTTGGAGGTCACGGAGCGGACAGAGCCAGCGGAGTTCCTCACCAGAGAGGTAGCAGAGAAAACCTTCTGTTCTCTGTTTCCTCTGTTTCCTCTGTGATGAGGAGATCTCCGCTACCTCAGTCTGCTCCGGTACCTGGCACCGCTCCTAAACGCATCGTTTCACTCATTCCGGCGGTGACTGAGATGCTGTTCGCGATCGGCGCCGGCCCACAGGTGGTCGCCGTCAGCAGCTTCGATCGATACCCTCCAGAGGTCACGAAACTCCGGCGGGTCGGCGCCCTGCTGGACCCGGATGTTGAACGAATCCTGTCGCTGCGCCCGGATCTCGTAGCCGTCTACGCCAGCCAATCCGACCTGCGCACTCAGCTGGAACGCGCAAAGATTCCCGTTTACGTCTACAGCCATGCGGGACTCGCAGACGTCTTCGTGACTCTGAAACAGATCGGCGAGCGGGTCGGACACGCACGCGCAGCGGCGGACCTGGCGAGATCGATTCAGTCGAGACTCGACGCGATTCGTCGACGCGTTGCAAGCCGAGCCCGTCCACGGACGCTGGTCGTCTTCGATCGTGAGGCGCTGACACTGCGCGGGATTTATGCCAGCGGCGGAGTTGGATTCATCCACGACATGGTCGGCGCTGCAGGCGGCGACAACGTCTTCGCCGACGTCAAGCAGCAATCGGTTCAGGCGACGACCGAACTCATTCTCGCGAGAAGGCCTGACGCAATCCTCGAGTTGAGAGGGGATCCGATTACGGCCGAGATGAAGTCGAAAGAGATTGACGTCTGGCGCGCGCTGGCGTCGTTGCCCGCCGTCCGAAACTCTCGCGTCTTCTTTCTCGACGATCAGAAAACCGTCGTTCCGGGCCCGCGTGTCGCTGAAGGCGTCGACCTCATCGCTCACACCCTTCATCCCGATGCCTTCAAGTAGTCAATCCATGAAGATCCTCGTCTCGTGGAGCAGCGGTAAAGACAGCGCATGGATGCTGCACGTCATCCGCTCGCAAGAATTGGGAGAGGTCGGGGCACTGCTGACGACGGTGAACGAAGCGGCGAACCGAGTGGCGATGCATGCCGTCAGGAGCGAACTGTTGCAAGCCCAGGCGGAGGCGGCGGGCTTGCCGCTCATGACGGTTCAGATTCCGCATCCGTGCCCGAATGAAGTATACGAGGCGCAAATGTCGGCCGCGATTGCGAGCGCGAAGGCGCAAGGCTTCACCCACGTTGCATTTGGCGACCTGTTCCTCGAAGACATCCGTCGGTATCGTGAAGAACGGATGAAGAACACTGGACTGATGCCGATGTTTCCGTTGTGGATGCGGCCGACGGATGAACTCGCACGCGAGATGATCAGCAACGGGCTGGAAGCATATCTGACGTGTGTGGATCCTCGCGTCCTGCCGGCATCGTTTGCCGGCAGGCGATTCGATACCGCGTTACTCGCCGATCTGCCGTTGGGTGTCGATCCGTGCGGCGAACGCGGCGAGTTTCACTCGTGCACCGTTGCGGGACCGATGTTCAGGCACCGCATCACGGTCACGCCAGGCATCGTCGTCGAGCGCGATGGATTCGTGTTTGCTGATTTGGTTCCGCGATCCGTTGTCCGGGGTCCGGGATAAATGATTAGAGACAGGAAAGGAGAAAAGAGAAGGCCCTTCTCCTTTCCGTCTCTAAGACATGATCGCAGTGCGACACTGGATGATGTCCGGTGGCCTCATTGGCGTCCGCCCGTTCGCCACATGTCTCGAATCGGTATGGAAACCACTTCTAGTGATTCGGGATTAGCAAGCTACCCGCAAACTCCACCGGGACCCTCTGCGGGATGAGTCCGTGTTGATACGCTTCGGTCATAAGCCGTTCGAGCCCCTGACGCCCGCGCTCACCGTAATCGAGGGTGAGTTCGTTGACATACATGCCGACGAACTTGTCGGTCCGTGCGCGATCGAGACCGCGGCCGAAGCGCTCGGCATATTCAACCGCCTCTGCCCGATGTGACAGCGCATAGGCGATGCTGTCGTGCAGCATCTTAGAGACTTGAGCAATCATCGCCGGCCCGAGATCGCGGCGGATGATATTGCCGCCAAGCGGCAAAGGTAACCCGTCCGTGCGTTCCGCCCACCACTCGCCGAGATCGACAATCTTGCGCAGGCCCTCGTCCTGATACGTCAGCTGTCCCTCGTGAATGAGCAGCCCGGCCTGTGCCTGGCCATCCAGGACAGCCTGCTGAATCTGATCGAAGGGAACGACAACGAATTGAAAGTCGGGTTCGTAGAGGCGCAGAGTCAGATACGCCGTAGTCAGCGTGCCCGGAATCGCGATCCGCTTGCCCTTCACGCCGTTGTAACGCGCCCCCATATCACCCGAGATCCCCGGATCGACCGCCGGCGCGACAACGATAGGGCCGTACTTATCGCCCATGCTGGCACCATGCGGAAGGAGCGCGTACTTGTCGACGAGATGCGCGTAGGCGTGAAACGACACCGCGGTGACTTCGTACTTGCCGTCGAACGCCGCACGATTGAGCGTCTCGATATCCGACAACACCTGATCGACGATGATGCCCCCGGTATCGATTCTGCCGCTCGCCAGACCATAGAACATGAACGCGTCGTCGGAGTCCGGACTGTGGGCAACGGTGATTTTGGTGGATTTCATAGCTACCAGCTTCCCGCTACCAGCGCCCAGCTGATAGCGCGTTTCTGATTCAGCCTCAGGCGCGAATGCTCTGAGTTCGCAGGGCGCGAACGACGGTGGTTACGCGATCGATCGCGAAAGCAATGTCGGAGTCAGTCGTGGTGCGGCCGAGCCCGAAGCGAATGGACGCGCCGGCCCGATTGCCGACGGCGCCAATCGCTTGAAGCACGTGAGAGGGTGCCTGGCTGCCGGAACTGCAGGCAGACCCGGTCGACACCGCGAGATCGCCGAGCGCCATGAGCAGCGCCTCCCCTTCGATGTCGTCGAAGCTGACGTGAAGATTGTGCGGAAGGCGCCGGTCGTCTGTCGGCCCGTTCAGGCGGACCCCATCCAGATTGCGAGTCAAACCCTGATACAGCCGATCGCGCAGGCCGGCGAGACGCGCGGATTCGGCAGGCATCTCGGCACGGCACAAGTCCAACGCTTTCGCCAAACCAACAATCCCCGGAACGTTCAGCGTGCCGGATCGAAATCCGTTCTCGTGTCCGCCGCCGTCGATCTGACATTGCAGTTCGAGTCGCGGCTTGCGCCGCCGCACGTACAATGCGCCGGCACCCTTGGGGCCATAGCATTTGTGCGCGGTCAGCGAGAGCAGATCGACGCCGGCAGACTGGACGTCAAGCGGTACCTTGCCGACAGCTTGCGCGGCATCGGTATGAAACACCACCCCGCGTCGCTGCGCGATCGCGCCAATCTCGGCAAGCGGCTGCAACACGCCAATCTCGTTGTTGGCAGCCATGATCGAAACGAGAATGGTGCGGTCGGTGATCGCGCGCTCTAGCTCGTCGAGGTCGATGAAGCCCTGCGAGTCAACGGCGAGCGTCGTGACCTTGCAGCCTTCCTTCTCGAGACATCGGAACGAATCGAGCACGGATTTGTGCTCGGTGGCGGCAGTGATGATGTGATCGCCGCGATCGCCGCGGGCGCGCGCAATACCTTTGATGGCCAGGTTGTTGGATTCGCTGGCGCCGCTCGTGAACACGATCTCGGACGGACTCGCGCCGATGGCCGCGGCGATGCTCGCCCGCGCCGCCTCAACCGCTTTCTGCGCGTCCCACCCGTACGCGTGCTGCTTGCTGGCGGCGTTTCCGAACTGGTCGGTGAAATAGGGAAGCATCGCTTCGAGGACACGCGGATCGACCGGCGTGGTGGCGTGAAAATCGAGATAGACCGGCCGCGACATAATCACTCCGAGGGGCTTCGCCCCTCGGACTCCCCAACACGCTCTCTCGCGAGCCGCTTCGCCGGCTCGCTCCGTTCGCGTGGCTCGCTTCGCTGCGCTCGCTCGCGTCGTCCTACGCGCCGCCTTGCCTCGCCGTAGCACAGTCCGTTTGACCGTGCGGAGGCGGGTCCCGTGGGCTCACTCGCGCGCTCGTTCGCCATGAGTTTCCCTATCGTCGCGGCGTGCGGGTGAAGGCCATCGGTGTCGGCGGTACCTCGGCCGGTGGGTCGGTCGCCACCTCCTGCAGCGAGCAGGTCGCGAGCGCTGACAGGATTCGATCCTTGATGCGCCAGAGCGGATCGCGGACGCTGCACTTGCCATACTGTTCGCAGTTCTCGGCTTCGGTGGAACATGCCGTCACGGTCAGCGGACCGTCAATCGCCTGAATGATGTCTGCGACCGAGATCGCGCTGGCGCCGCGGGCGAGACGGTATCCACCGCGCGTGCCCTGATGCGACGTCAGCAGTCCGCGCCGCGCGAGCCGCTGCAGCACTTTGGCCATCAGCTCGACCGGGATGTCGTACTGCTCGGCGATCTCGCGCGCGCTCGCCGACGCCAGGTCGCTGCGCGTGGCGAGGTGCTTCATCGCGATGAGCGCGTAGTCGGCCTTTTTAGAGAGTCGCAGCATTGTTGAATCCTGCAATTGCTGATTGCTGATTGGGAGAGCGGATCAATCAACAATCAGCACTTTCAGCATCACCAGAGTCCGAGTTGCAGCTTTGCTGCCTCGGACATGCGATCCTTCGTCCAGCCAGGCTCCCAGACAACATCGACCTTTGCGTCGGCGACGCCGGCCACCGCCTTCACCTTCGACTCGACTTCAGACGGCAACGACTGCGCGGCCGGACAACCCGGGGCGGTGAGGGTCATAGTCACCAGCGCGTGGCTCGCGGCATCGACGGCGATGTCGTAAATCAACCCGAGCTCCCAGATGTTCACCGGAATCTCAGGATCGTAGACAGTGGAGATCGCGTCCACGATCGCGGGCTTCAGCGCCGCGGTCTTTGCCGCGTCAGCGGTGAACTCGGTTCTCGTTGACTCGGGCGCCGCGGGCGTAGGTTCCGGAATCATGGGGATGGTTTTCATATCACTCAGTCGAGGCGCGCTGTGCACGTTCGAGCGCTGCCTTCAGCGTGTGCCACGCGAGGCTCGCGCACTTGACGCGCACCGGGAACTCCCGCACGCCGGCGAGCACCGACAGTTTTCCGAGATCCTCCACCGGCTGATCCGGCGGAGTGGTCACGACGTGATGGAAACGTTCGAAGAGTTCGCGGGCTTCGCCCACGGTATGTCCCTTGACGGCGTCGGTCATCAGCGATGCAGACGCTTTGGAGATCGCACAGCCCGTTCCCTGAAAGGCGACATCCGTGATGACGTCGCCATCGACCAGGACGTAAAGGTTCAGACGGTCGCCGCACAGTGGATTGTAGCCCTCCGCGCGGTAAGTCGGCGACTCAATTGCCCGGAAGTTCCTCGGCCGTTTGTTGTGGTCGAGAATGACCTCCTGATACAGATCGCTCAGATCGGACATATTTAGTCTGTTTTTGGTTTTGTGTTTTTGGTTTTAGGTTTTTGGTTATCGGTTCCGGTTTGCGACTTGTCGTCAATCGTTCATGAGCCAACCGAGAACCCAAAACCTGACAACTAAAACTAAAAACGTAAAACAAAAACTAGAAACGGATACCTGACGAGGTACTACCCAAACACGCCGCGCACCCGTTCTAGGGCGCGCACCAGAACGTCGATCTCCTCGCGCGTGTTGTAGATCGCCAGTGACGCGCGGATCGTGGCGGTGATGCCGAATCGATCCATGATCGGTTGCGCACAGTGCTGGCCGGTCCTGACCGCGACTCCTTCGGTATCGAGGATCGTCCCGGCGTCATGCGGATGCACGCCCTCGAGAAGGAATGAGAGCACGCCCGCCTTGCGTCGTGCATTCCCGAAGATACGCACGTGTGGAATCTCGCTGACGCGCTCTGTCGCGTACGCGAGCACGTCGTCTTCATGGGCGAGCGCGGCGGCACGATCGATCGACGAGAGGTACTCGATGGCAGCGCCGAACCCGGCAACACCGGCAATGTTCGGTGTTCCCGCTTCAAACTTGTACGGGACGACGTTGTACTGCGTCTCTTCGAACGTGACTGACGCGATCATGTCGCCGCCGCCCTGATAAGGGGGCATCGCTTCAAGCAGCGACGGCCGTCCATACAAGACGCCGACGCCTGTCGGACCGAACATCTTGTGACTCGAGAATGCGTAGAAATCGCAATCGAGCGACTGCACGTCGACCGCGAAGTGCGGGACTGCCTGCGCCCCATCGATCAGCACGACGGCCCCCACGGCATGCGCCTGTTCGATCATCTCGCTGACCGGATTGATCGTCCCGAGCGCATTCGACACATGACCGATGGCAACGATTTTGGTCCGCGGTGACAGCAGTGCCGCGTACTGATTGAGTTCCACTTCGCCGGCATCGTTGATCGGCGCCACGCGCAGGCGCGCGCCCGTCTGCTCACACACGAGCTGCCATGGAACGATGTTCGAATGGTGTTCCAGCCACGAGATCAAGACCTCGTCCCCTTGTTCGAGGACAGATCGGCCGTAACTCTGGGCAACCAGATTGATGCCGTCGGTGGTCCCTTTCGTGAGGACGATAGTCTTCGGATCCGGAGCATTGACGAAGATCGCCGCCTGTGCCCGCGCGCCCTCGTAAAGCGCCGTCGCGCGTTCGCTCAGCAAATGCGTCGCTCGATGGATGTTGGCGTTGGCGTGCCGATAGTAGTTGTCCATCGCGTCGAGGACGGCCTGCGGCTTCTGGCTGGTATTCGCGCTGTCGAGATAGACCAGGGGCTTGCCGTGCACACGTTCCGAAAGGATCGGAAAATCGCGCCGCAGCTTGTGCACGTCAAATGACGTGCGCGCATCCCTCGCAGCGGTGGCGGCGGATGGAGTCATGCGGCGTCAATCTCCGCCAGGTCCTTGGCGAGCTGCGCGTAGAGCTCCCCTTCGAGGGCGACACGCAGCGGCTCCACCTTCACACGATCGAGAATCTCGCCGGCGAAGGCATGGATCATCATGTCGCGCGCCTCGAAATAGGTCAGCCCTCGCGCTCGCAAATAGAAAATCGCATCCTCGTCGAGCTGTCCGATTGCCGCACCGTGCGTGCACTTCACATCGTCGGCAAAGATCTCGAGCTGCGGTTTGGTGTTGATCGACGCGTGGTCGGAGAGCAGCAGCGCCCGGTTGGTCTGCTTCGCGTCGGTTTTCTGCGCGTCCTGTCGAACGACAATCTTTCCGTTGAACACGGCGCGCGCCTTGCCGCCGAGAATCCCCTTGTAAATCTCGTGGCTCGGGCAATGCGCCTTGGCGTGGTCGATCGTGGTGTGATTGTCGACCAGACGATCGCCATCAGCGAGATACAGGCCGTTCAACGTGCACTCGGCGCCTTCTCCGTCAAGCAGTGCGCCGACGTCGTTCCGAGCGATCTTGCCGCCGAGCGAGAACGAGTGCGACGACACGTTGGCGTTTCGTGCCGCATGTACGTGCATGCTGGCGACGTGGAACGCATCGAGACTCTCCTGCTGCACTTTGTAGTGATCGACGACGGCGCCGTCGCCGGCAAAGATCTCGGTTACGGCGTTGGTGAAGTAGGCGCCGCCATCAGGGCCGACGTAGCTTTCGACGATGCGTACTTGGCACCGATCGCCGACCACCACGAGCGTGCGAACGTTCGACATGATCGGTTGGGGCAAATCAGCCGACGTCGTCACGAACAGCAGATGAAGCGGCTCGTCGAGCACGACCCCGTCAGCGATATGGACGTACAGGCCATCGACTGAAAGCGCGGTGTTCAGCGCGGTAAAGGCCTTCGTTCCAAAGTCCGCAAGCTGGCCGAGATAGCGGGGCACGACGTCGGCGTGCTCGGTCACCGCGGCGGCAAGCGATCCAACCCGCACGCCGTTAGCGAGACCGTTTACACGGGACAATTGCGACGCAAACCGGCCGTTCAACACCACGATGCGGTTGGGTACATCGCTGTAGGCGACCCCTCTGAGCGAGTGACTGGTGACAGGCGCCGCCTCCGTCGCAGGAACGAACTCGGCATTCGCGATCGGCGAGATGTTGGTGAACCGCCACTCTTCATCGCGCACGGTCGGGAATCCGAGGGCCGCAAAACGCGCCGCGCCGCGATCGCGAAGATCCTGCAACCACCGGGGACCACCGTGGGGCCGTCGTTCGATCGCCGCGAGCCAGGGCTGAAGCTTTTCGACTACCTGCGCCATCGTCCTTACGCTCCAACCGGCTGCGCGCCGCTCTCGATCCAGCCGTAACCCTTCTTCTCGAGCTCGAGTGCGAGCTCCTTCCCACCGGACTTCACGATACGGCCGCCAGTGAGCACGTGCACGTAATCGGGAACGATGTAGTCGAGCAGCCGCTGATAGTGGGTGACGACGATGATCGCGCGATCAGGATGGCGCATCGCGTTCACGCCGGCTGCGACCAGCTTCAGCGCGTCGATGTCGAGCCCGGAATCGGTTTCGTCGAGAATCGCGAGCCGCGGCTCGAGCAGCGCCATCTGGAAAATCTCGTTGCGCTTCTTCTCGCCGCCGGAAAATCCTTCATTCACGGCGCGGCTCAGCATGCTCTGATCGATGTCGAGCAGCTTCGACTTCTCCTTGATCAGCTGCATGAACTCCATCGCATCGAGTTCGGGCAGGCCCTGATGCTTCCGCTTCGCGTTCACGGCCGCCTTCAGGAAGTAGGCGTTGTTCACCCCGGCAATCTCGACCGGGTACTGGAACGCCATGAACACTCCCTCGCGGGCCCGCTCGTCTGGATCGAGGTCGAGAAGATCCTTGCCATCGAACGTCGCTTCGCCGGCGCTGACTTCGTACTGCGGATGTCCCGCCAGCGCGCGCGCCAGCGTGCTCTTGCCCGAGCCGTTCGGCCCCATGATGGCGTGCACTTCGCCGGCATTCACGTGCAGATCGATCCCTTTCAGGATCTGTTTACCTTCCACCGTGACCTGGAGATTCTTGATATCAAGCATTTTTGTTAACCGACCGACCCTTCAAGAGAAATACTCAGCAGCTTCTGCGCTTCGACGGCGAATTCCATCGGCAGCTCGCGGAACACTTCCCTGCAGAAGCCGCTGACGATCATGTTCACCGCATCCTCGGTCGACAGGCCGCGCTGCCGGCAGTAGAAGATCTGGTCTTCGCCAATCTTCGACGTCGAGGCTTCGTGCTCGACCCGCGCCGACGTGTTCCGGATTTCAAGGTACGGGAACGTATGCGCGCCGCACTTGTCGCCAATGAGCAGCGAGTCGCACTGCGAGTAGTTGCGCGCGTTCTTCGCGTTCTTCCCTACGCGCACCATACCGCGATAGGTGTTCTGCCCGTGGCCGGCCGAGATTCCCTTGGACACAATGGTGCTGCGGGTGTTCTTCCCGAGGTGAATCATCTTCGTGCCGGTGTCGGCCTGCTGCCAGTTGTTGGTGGTCGCCACCGAGTAGAACTCGCCGATCGAGTTGTCCCCCTGCAGAATGCAGCCCGGGTACTTCCACGTGATCGCCGATCCCGTTTCTACCTGCGTCCAGGTGATCTTCGAGCCGCGCCCGGCGCAGAGGCCGCGCTTGGTGACGAAGTTGTAGATACCGCCCTTTCCTTCCTTGTCACCGGGATACCAGTTCTGAATCGTCGAGTACTTAATCGTCGCGTCGTCGTGCGCAACGAGCTCGACCACCGCTGCGTGCAACTGGTTCTCGTCGCGCATCGGCGCCGTGCAACCCTCGAGGTAACTGACGTACGAGCCCTCCTCGGCGATGATCAGCGTCCGCTCGAACTGCCCCGTATCCTTGGCATTGATGCGGAAGTAGGTCGACAGTTCCATCGGACACCGAACGCCCTTGGGGACATAGACGAACGATCCGTCGCTGAACACGGCGGAATTCAGTGCGGCAAAGAAGTTGTCGGTGTGCGGGACGACCGAGCCGAGATACTTCTTCACCAGATCCGGATGCTCGCGAACCGCCTCGGAGAACGACATGAAGATGATGCCCTGCTTCTTCAGCGTCTCTTTGAACGTCGTCGCGACGGACACGCTGTCGAAGACGGCATCAACCGCCACACCCGCGAGGAGCATCTGTTCCTCGAGCGGAATGCCCAGCTTGTTGAACGTCGCGCGAACTTCCGGATCGACTTCATCCATGCTGTTCAGCGCCCTCTTTTTCTTCGGCGCTGAGTAGTAGACGATGTCCTGGTAGTTGATCGGATCGTATTTGACGTTCTGCCAGGTAGGCTCCTTCATCGTGAGCCACATCCGGTAGGCCTTCAGGCGCCACTCGAGCAGCCATTCCGGCTCGTTCTTCTTCTCCGAAATCAGCCGGATGACGTCCTCGCTCAGCCCCTTCGGAATCGTCTCGGTTTCAACCTCAGTGACGAAGCCGTACTTGTATTCGCGAGTGGCAAGTTCTTCGATGGTTTGAGTTGATGTACTCATAAGACCTAGACACTAAAACTCGTTCCACATCCACAGGTGGATTTCGCGTTCGGGTTGTTGAAAATGAATCCCCGGCTGACCAGCGCCGTGTCGTAATCGAGCGTCGTGCCTTGAATAAACTGATAGCTCTTCGGATCGACGAACACCTTTGAACCTTCGGCCCCTTCGAAGACGTGATCGCCTTCACGCGGCGCCGCCTCCCACGCGAACGTGTAGCTCAAGCCGGAACATCCACCGGCTTTGATGCCGATGCGAAGTCCACCATCCGGGATGCCGTGACGGACGGTCATTCTCCTAATGAGTGCGGCGGCGTTGTCGCTGATTTGAAGCATGTCGGCGCTAATTACGACCAGAACAGTCCTATATTAGTCCCTCGACAGGATGTGGCGCAAGGGCCCACGGCTCATCCGCCCAAATCAATTAAACTCTTGAGTTTAGCCTATGTTTCGCCTAAACTTCGTCAAGCGTGGACACCACCTCGGCGGTCCTATTTATCGCGGGACTAGCGGTCGGGCTCGCGTCGACGGTTGGTACTGCGGTTTTCGCGCGATCGATCCTCCGCCGCCGCGATGCGGATCTGCTCTCCCGGGACGCAACGCTCGCCCGTACTCAGCAGGAACTGTCGATAGCCCAGCAGGACCGGGCACGGCTGGGCGCCGAGCTCGACGCTGAGCGACGGGCCGCCGCCGAACGCGAGACACTTGTGCGGGATTCCTTCGCGGCGATGTCGCGCGACGCGCTCGAGCGGAATAACCGCGCCTTTCTCGATCTAGCGCAGACCAAGCTCGGAGAGTTCCAGCAGTCGGCGCGCGTCGAGCTGGACGGACGACACAAAGCGATTGCCGACCTCGTTCAGCCGTTGAAGGAATCGCTCGCTCGCGTCGACGGCACGCTTCAGGAAGTTGAGAAAGATCGCGCAGGCTCGAACGCCAAGCTCGACGAGCAGCTGCGTGCACTCGCCCACACGCAACAGTCGCTCCAGGTTGAAACCAACAAACTGGTCCGCGCCCTGCGTTCGCCAAATCAGCGCGGACGATGGGGAGAGGTGCAGCTTCGCAGCGTGGTCGAGCGGTCGGGGATGGTCCCGTATTGTGACTACGTTGAGAAGGAGTCTGTTTCCAGCGATGGCCGTCGACTGACTCCCGACATGATTGTGCGGCTGCCGAACGGCGCCTGCATCGTCATCGATTCGAAAGTCCCGATTGACGCGTATTTGAGTGCGGCGGAAACGCAGGAGGATTCGAAGCGTGAGGGGCTGCTGAAGGAACACGCCCGGCAGGTTCGCGATCACATCAGAACGCTTGGCGCGAAGAGTTATTGGTCGCGTTTTTCTCCCACGCCGGAATTGGTGGTGATGTTTCTGCCCGGAGATCCGCTCCTGAGCACAGCACTCCAAACTGATCCGTCGCTCTTTGAATTCGCCATCGATCAACGCGTCATACCAGCATCGCCGCTGACGCTGGTCGCTCTGCTGCGAACCGTGGCAACCGCCTGGCAACAGCAGCGTCTCGCCGCAAACGCCGAAGAGATCCAGGCGATGGGCCGCGAGCTGTACGAACGGCTGACGACGATGGCGGACCACGTCGTCCAGGTGGGAACAGCGCTGAAACGCGCGGGTGCGGCTTACGACGATTTCGTGGGATCGCTCGACTCGCGGGTCATGGTGTCGGCGCGCCGCTTCCGCGAGCTTGGTATCAGCGCGGCAAAGGAACTGCCTGAATCGCTTCCTCCGGCGTCGGTGGACATCCGCGAGCCGAGAGCGACGGAACTTCGTGTTCCGACGCAAGAATCCTTGATCGATGCTGAGATCGTTGATGAAGTCGTCGAGCCCCCGCCTTCGCTCGCTGAATCAGCTCCGGCGAGACTGTCCGGTGGAAGGAGCGGCCAGCCTACTTGATGCTCGACGTCATCGTCACGGTGACCCTGATTTCCAGCTCCCCTGGTGACATTGGCGGACCTGCCGCCTCCGCAACCATCGACTGACGCGACATCATTATTGGTCTCGGCTCGGGTAGCATCACGCGCTGTTCTTCGATTCTCATGATGCGATCGACTCGCATGCCCGCGCCGGTCGCCGCCGCATCGGCGCGACCCCGCGCGTCAGCGACAGCTTTCTTCAGCGCCTCGCGCTCGGCAGCGCTGCGATCCTTGAGATCAAATCTGACACCGCTGACCGACGTCGCTCCCGAACCGACCGCGGCATCGAGCACTTCGCCGGCGCGCGCGACATCATCGACGCGGACCTCGATCGAGTTTCGCGCCAGGTATTCGCGAAGCGACTGCTTGCCGTTGACGTAGTCGAACTGTGGCTGCAGATCGTAGCCGGAAGTACGAATCGCGTCGGCAGAAAGGCCCATCGCCTTCAGTTTGTCGAGCACGGCCTTCATCGCATCCGAGTTGACGCGCTGCGCTTCCCGCGGACTCTTGGCGCGCGACTCCGCGGCGATGGTGACCCAAACCCGGTCCGGCGCCATCTTGACGACCCCTTCACCGGTCGTGACGATCACTGGTTCGTTGGACGGCGGTGGAACCCCAGCCGCCTGAGTGGTGAGTGCGAAGAGCAGGGGAACGAGCAATGTGGTGAACATATTCAGTTTCCAGTTAGCAGTTGCTACGCGCTACATGCGATCCTGAAGCCAATCCCATACGAGTACGTATCCGGCGGCACCTTGTGTCGATGGCTGCACGACAACATGCGCGTTTCCGCCGCCAGCCAGCTGCCGCCGCGCACCACGCGCAGAGTGCCTTCGCGTGGACCGGTCGGTGAATTGAGGGGCGACGTCGCGTAGTACGACGAGCTGTGCCAATCGTGCACCCATTCCCACACATTTCCGGCCATATCGAAGAGCCCGTACCCGTTGGGAGGAAAAGTGCGACACGCCGATGTTCCACGGGAGTTCTTCGACCAAGGCTCAGCAAGGAAGTTGGCTTTGTCGCGATCGATGGTATCGCCCCACGGGTAACGTTTTCCCTCGAGACCGCCACGGGCGGCCTTCTCCCACTCGGCCTCGGAAGGTAACCGGACGATTGTCCCCGTCGCTCCCGACAACCATGCGCAGTAGGCGATCGCATCTTCCCATCTGACGAGCGTCACGGGATGGTCGAGACGATCCTTCGGTGCCTCGGAATCGAGCCAGACATACGGCTGACCGCTCGCGCGGAATGTGCGCTCTCGCTCGGCACCTCCAGCAGTGACGACGAGTGGAAGCTCGTAAATAGCCGGAGCCCGGTGACCAGTCTCGCGGACGAAACGCTCGTACTCTGCATGCGTGACCGGATTGACCGCAATGAAGAAATCGTCGAGATGGACTCGATGCTCTGGCTTCTCGTCTGCATCCGCGTCATCGGACCCCATGACGAAATCACCCGCGGGGATGAGCGCGAATTCGGGGAGCAGGTCAGCCATGTACAGAGATGAGGTCCACAGGATAACGCAACGTCAGCTAACCGAGGCACCCCTTTCAGATACACTTTTTCGAGCGATGAATTTCGAACCTTTTGTGCTGGAGCGCTGGCAGTCAATCTGGGAAAACCGCGTTGCCTGGAATTTGTCCGAGAGCGGCGTTCATCCGCTTCGCGTAGAGGAAGTTGCGACAAGCGAGGCCGAGCGCCATGCGGTACTGAGGCAGGAACTCGGGTACACGCAGACGAACGGTACGCCCGAGCTTCGTGAAGCAATCACGGCACTCTATCCGGACGCGAGCATCGACCAGATCGAAGTCACCAACGGTGGCTCGGAGGCCAACTGCATCGTCCTCTGGCATCTCATCGAACCCGGAAACGAGGTGGTGATGATGATGCCGAATTACATGCAGATCCGCGGCATCGTTCGCGCGCTCGGAGGAACCATTGTTCCCTGGCCGTTGATTGAAGAACACACGCGGTGGCGTCCGGATTTGGCGGCGCTCGAGAAGTTAGTAACATCCCGAACGAGGGCCGTCGTTGTCTGCAATCCGAACAATCCGACCGGCGCCAGGATGACGGTCGAGGAGCTGGAGGAGGTTTGCCGACTTGCAGCCCGCGCAGGAACCTGGGTTCTGTCAGACGAGATCTATCGCGGCGCAGAGCTCGACGGGGTCGAGACGCCGACGATGTGGGGACGATACGAACGCGTGATTGTCACCGCGGGGTTGTCGAAAGCTTACGGGCTGCCGGGCTTGCGCGTCGGGTGGGTTGCCGGTCCGGCGTCGCTGGTCGACGCGCTGTGGGGCGTTCACGATTACACGTCAATCGCGCCAGGCGCTGTGAACGATCGCCTGGGTCGCATCGCCCTGTCCCACCGAGCGCAGATTCTCGCCAGGACTCGCGGCATCGTCGCCGCGAACTATCCGCTCGTTCGCAAGTGGATCGAGAAGCGGGCGCCAAAAATCACGCACGTGCCGCCGGAAGCCGGCGCAATTCTGTTCGCGCGATACCAGCACGCCGTAAACTCCACCGTACTGGTCGAACAGATCCGCAGCGAGAAGAGCGTGCTGCTCGTTCCGGGCGATCACTTCGACATGGATGGATACATTCGAATCGGGTTCGGCAATCATCCGGGACACGTCGCCTCCGCGCTGGATCTGGTTGGCGAAGTGCTGGACACGATCCCGTGAACAGGGGGGGTCGCGTCGACCTTGCGCTCATCGGATACGGAAATGTCGCGCGCCGCTTCGTCGCGCTGCTCGAGGAAGAGGAAGCACAGCTCGTTCGAGACTACGATCTGCATTGGCGAATTGTCGGCGTCGCCACCCGACGTCACGGTTCGCATTTCGATCCGCTCGGCATCGATCCCTCGAGTTTGACCGGGCCGCTCCCTTCATTCGATCCGTCGATTAATGCTTTCATGGTGATCGAACAGCTCGGGCAGTCGGAGGCCCAGCTGCGCGTCGTGGTCGAGACGACGACACTGGATGTAAAGAACGGGCAACCGGCGATCGACCATGTCCGCGCCGCGATCGAGTCGGGCTGCCACGTGGTTACCGCGAACAAGGGACCGGCCGCGTTCGCTTACTCCAGCCTGCGCGACGAGGCCTCCGCCGCCGGCGTCCACTTTCTGTTCGAAGGGGCGGTCATGGACGGCATTCCCATCTTTAATCTCGTTCGTGAGACGCTTCCGGGTGTCGACGTGCGCGGATTTCGCGGCGTCATCAACAGCACGACGAATCACATTCTCACCGCAATGGAACGGGGCGAAGCGTTTGACGATGCGCTGGCGAGGATGCAGGCGGAGGGTATTGCGGAGGCGGATCCTTCGCTCGATCTGGACGGATGGGACACCGCAGCGAAGGCATCCGCGCTCGCCAACGTGTTGCTGGATGCGCGCGTCACGCCTCTCAACGTCAAGCGAGCGGGCATTCGGATGTCGCACGCCGAACGGGCGCAAAACGCACTCGCGAACGGGCGGCGGCTGAAACTCGTCGCAACCGCGACACGGACGGACTCAGGATCCGTCGCCGTCGCGGTTGAACCGATCGAGCTCCCGACCTCGGATTTGCTCGCGTCGCTGGACGGGAAGGCTAACGCCCTGATCCTGGATACCGACTTACTTGGAGAGATCGCGATCTGTCAGTTGCAAGGGAACCTGACGCACACGGCGTACGCGCTGTTGAGCGATCTCGTCACGGTTCGAACACGGCCAGTGCCGCGCGCAGCGCCGGTTCATCGAACCCTTTGATCGCGCGGCCGTTGACGAGCGTCACGGGAACGACCCTGAATCCCATCGACATCAGATCCTCGTACGCGGATTCATCGTCTTCGACGTTCCTGACGGTGAACGGGCGCTGCTCGCGTGAAAGCAACTCTTTCACCCGGTCACAACTCAGTCAATGCGATCCGGTGTATACGATGATCTCTGGTGCCATCACTCAATTCTATGTCGACTGAGACAGCTCCCCTCGGCGGATTGACTGTGCTCGACTTCACGCGAGTGCTGTCGGGCCCCTACTGCACGATGTTGCTCGCCGACATGGGCGCCCGCGTCATCAAGCTGGAACAACCCGGCCGCGGCGACGACACACGTGGCTGGGGACCACCATTCGTGAACGGCGAGAGCGCGTACTTTCTTAGTATCAATCGCAACAAAGAGAGCCTGACGCTCGATCTGAAACAGCCGTCGGCGCGTCCGATTCTCGAATCGCTGCTGGCGCGCGCCGATGTCGTCGTCGAGAATTTCCGGCCGGGCACCATGGAAAGGCTCGGCCTCTCGTACCAGGCGCTGGCGGGGAAATACCCGCGCCTGATCTACTGCTCGATCTCCGGGTTCGGCCAGACCGGGCCACGACGCGCGGAACCCGGATACGACGCGGTCATACAGGCGGAGGCGGGATTGATGAGCATCACTGGCGATGCCGCCGGCCCTCCCTACAGACTCGGCGTCGCCATTGCAGACATCGTCAGCGGCATGTTCGCCGCGCAAGGAATCACTCTCGCGCTCCTTGCCCGCGCCCGCACCGGCCGCGGTCAGCATGTGGATATTGGAATGCTCGACGCGACAGCGGCGCTCCTGACCTACCAAGCCGGGATCTTTTTTGCGACCGGCACAACGCCGGGACGGATGGGAAACCGTCATCCGACCATCGTGCCGTACGAGACGTTTCATGCGTCCGATGGAGACTTCGTCGTGGCGGTGGGCAACGACACGCAGTTCCGCACCTTCTGCAGCATCATCGGCGCCGAAGGTCTGATAACGGACGAGCGGTTTGCCACCAATCGCGGACGCGTCGTTCATTACAACGAGCTGCGGCCGTTCCTCGTCGAACGATTGCACAGCCGCACCAGGCAGGAATGGGTGCGCGAGCTGAAAGCCGCCGGCGTGCCATGCGGTTCGGTGCGCGACGTCGCTGAAGTGCTGAGTGATCCGCATCTCGATGCCCGCGCCATGATCGAAACTGTCGATCACGCCACCGCCGGTGCGATTCGATTGCTCGGAGTGCCGATTAAGCTGTCGCAAACACCTGGCTCGGTTCGTGTCGCGCCGCCGGCGCTCGGCCAGCACACGGATCGGATTCTCGAAGAGTGCGGTCTGTCGCGCGGAGAGATTGAGGCGCTCCGCGACGCGAAAACTGTCTGAAGGTCCTGGCTCTCGGCTCTTGGCTCTCGGCTCCTGGCGCGCCAGCAGCCAGCAGCAAAAATCTAACGCTCAATCAACCGCGTTATCTCTTCCAACAAGAACGCCACGACGTCTTCGTCGGTCAGATCGGCGATTCGGGCATCGTCCTTCAGCGTACGTTCGGAACTTACGCTCCGTCGTCCGCGACCGCGCGTCGTTCTCCCGATCACAGCGGGTGGATCGGATGACTCGTCGAGACCAAGCTCGATGAACTCGTCTGGGGATCGGTCGGCAGCCAGCCTGATGGAGGCGGCGGGAGTGAAGACCTTGAACTTCTGTCCCTCCGCATTTAGCGCCGCCGCGAATTGATGGAACACGGGGGATGCGCGTTCGGCGAGGAACGTCTCGTAGTCGCGGGCGGCAGCATCAGTCCGTGCGCGACGCTCGGCCGACTCGCGGCGTGCTTTCTCGATAGCGGCGCGCAGCCGCCGGCGAACCTCGGAAATCTCCACAGGTTCAGGCTCGTCTCTCGACGCCAGAGACGTCGATGCCGTCACGCTCGAGTGCCGAAACGAGTGCGGTGCGATCCGGTGCAGCGGCGCACGCCGTCGCGATACTGACGACGCCGTTGCGGACGAGGGTGCCGAGCGCGTCTACCATCGTACGCATGCCAAGGTTGCGGCCGCTTTCGATCGCGATAGGCAACTGCGAGATGCCCCCGTCGAGAATGACCTTGCGCACCGCTGGACTGCTCAGCAGGACCTCCCGCGCCGCGATGCGGCCGCCTGCAATTTTCGCAACGAGGATCTGCGCGACGACGGCCCGCAGCGCTCCGGCCAGCGATGCGCGCACCTGCGGACGGCGGTCCGCTGGAAAAGCATCGATCAACCGTTCGATCGCCCCGGGAGTCGTCGGCGCGGAAATCGATCCAAACACGAGCCGGCCGGCGCGGGCGGCATCGAGCGCGGCCACGAGTGCCTCGGGAGCTCGCAAATCCTCGATGACGAGCACATCCGGTCCTTCGCGCAACGCCGCGCGAGCGGCCCTGGCGATGGCATCGCCGTCGCCGCGAACTTCGCGCTGACTGATGAAGGACAGGCGTTTCTCGTGCAGGCGCCGAATTTGCGATTCGATGGTGATGACGTGATCGTATCGGGTGCTGTTGATGACATCCACGAAATCGCTCAGCAGCGCCGACTTGCCGCTCGACCGTGGACCGGCAACGACGATCAGTCCATCGGCTTCGTCGCAGAGCGATCGCAACTCCTCACCCATGCTGACATCGTCGACGACGGCGGCCTCGCGCGGGGGCAGGTGGAAGATCAGCCCCGCACCTGAGTGGTCCTGAAAAGCGACGCATCGCACGCGCCCAACGTCGGGTACCGCACATGTCCATTCGGGTGTTGCGTCAGCAACCAGCTCTCGAGGCGCAAACTGAAAGATGAAACGTTCAACGTCGCCGGCGGCAACCGGCGCCTGCGTGCCGACGGGCGCGATCTCGCCCGACAACCGCATCGAAGGACGAGTATCGACCAGCGCGTACACCATGGACGCGCCGTGTTCGGCCGCGGCTCGCAATACTTCCACGAGTGACGCTTCGGTGGACGCGGCGGCGGCCGGTGCGGGCGGTTGTGCGGGCTGAAGTTTCAGTGACGGACGTGCGATCGGCCGGACGACGGCAGCTGGCGGCTCTGCGGCGATGGTGATCGGCGTCGGAGCCGGAGGCACCTGCGACTCGGCCGCCGCGACTTCAGCTTCGGCTTGAGCGTTCATCGTCGCCAGTCTCTCGGCGATCCGCTCGGCCTCGGCATCAGCCGCGCGCATTGCCTCGAGTTCGGCTTGATCGGCCAATTCAATCGCAGCACGTTCTTGTTCGAGCTGCGCAATCCTTGCTTCAAGAGCTGCCTCGCGTTCGACAAGGCGACGCTGCGCCTCGGCGGCCAGCGCGGCGAGCTTTTCAGCAATCGCGCCCTCCGCTTTTTCCGCTAATGCGGCTTCCCTGGCGGCGATGGTGCGCTGCATTTCCGCGGTAAGTGCAGCTTCCTTCTCGGCGAGCGTTCGCCGGCTCTGGGCCGCAAGCGCTCGTTCTTTCTCGGCAAATGCGCGTTGTGTTTCGACGCTCAGCGCAACCGCCTTCTCCGCCAGCCGCCGCGCTTCACCAATGGCAGCTTCCTTCTCGGCGAGTGCGCGCTGGACGTCGGTGGCGAGCGCCGCTTCCTTTTCTGCCAATCGCGCCGCGTGTGCTACAAGCGCTGCCTCTTTCTCCGCGAGCGCCTGCTGCAGTTCGGAGACCCGCTGAGATTCTCGCTCGGTCGCGCGCTGCGCTTCTGCGGCGATAGCGGCTTCTTTCTCCTCGAAGAAGCGACGCGCCTCAACGTTCTCCGCCCGATGACGCTCGGCTTCCGCCCTCAGCGCGGCCTCTTTTTCCGCCAGCGCGCGTTCGAATTCAGCGACCGCCGCTTGACGCGCGGTCAAGATACGTTCCGCCTCTGCTTCGAGAGCGGCCTGCTTCTCGGCGAGTACACGCTGGAGTTCAGCGGCGGCTTCCGCTTCGCGCGCAGCAATTGCTGCCTGGGACGCCTGGAGCAACGACGCTTCCTTTTCGGCAACGGCACGTTGGGCGTCGGCAGTGATCTCGGCAGTTTTCGCCGTCAGAATGCGCTCGACTTCAGCCGCGACCGCGGCCTCCATCGCCCGGCGAGCTGCGTCGGCCTCGGACCGGAGCGCCGCTTCACGCTCAGCGAGCGCCGCCTGCGTCTGCTCGGCGATGGCGGCAACCTGGGCTTCAGCCTTTGCCGCGGCTTCTCTCGCCGCCGCCGCTTCGATCTGCGCCTTCAGCACCGACTCCTTCTCGGCGAGCGCAGCATCCGCCTGCGCCTTCAGTTCCGCTTCCTTGAGCGCAAGTGTGTGCTGTAGATCGTCGCGGAGCGCCGCTTCACGCCCAGCGATCGCAGACGCGAGCTGGTCGTTGAGTTCGATTTGTCTGGCCGCGATCGCCGCTTCCGCCTGCGCCGTCAGCTCGCTGGTCTTTGCCGCAACCGCCGCCTCCATACGCTGGACGAGTTCGGCTTCCTTTGCGGCGACAGCCGCATTCATGTTCGACGCGAGAGCCGCTTCCCTGTCCGCAAGCGTTCGGGCGGCGGCGGCTTCGAGATCTGCGCGTCTTGCGTCGAGCGCCGCCTCTCTGTCCGCAACGGCTCGAGCCGCTTCCGCCTCGAGGTCTGCGCGACGAGTTGCCAGCGCTGCTTCCTTCTCAGCGAGAGTCCTGGCGATTTCTCCTTCCAGCTCCGATCGCCTCGCCGCAAGCGTGGCCTGGGCCTCCATCTGAAGCTCCGTTTCTCTGGCGGAGAGCGCTTCGGCGGCTTCGCGCTCGAGCGCGGCAATGCGATCGGCAAGCTCCGCGGAGACCGCAGGCGCGGACACTTGCTCTGCGGTCAGGTCAATGGAGGTTTCGAGTGCAGGAACCGCGGCAACCTGTGCGCCGGCTGTTGCTTCTGTAGGAGCCGCGACATCGGCCTGTACCGCGAATTCGGCGTGGTCCGTGGATTCCGACGGCGGCTCCGCGACAACAGCGGGCGGCTCCTTCCGTCTCCTCACCTCGACCCAAACGTCGTCGCCACCGCGGGCGGCGGTTACGACGAATCGGCCACCCGAAACACCAGAGACCTCGATCTCCTCTTCGATGGCGCCGAGTTCATCGAGCGCATGGCGCTGGTCGCCGGTGAGCATCTGACTCAACATCGACGCCATTGCTGAAGCGGTGAGCGGACGCGACGAAAGCTCCACGTGTCCCCACGCAAGCGGCCCACGCAGCGCGCTGACTGTCGCCGAGCTCAGAACCACGTACGGCTTTTCCCCGACGTGCATGACGAGAGCGTCGCCGTCCAGACGAATGATCGCGTCAAAAAGGGAATCGAGAAGTGTCACGTGTCGGATTATTTTTCGGTGGCCGCAAATTTGCTCAATAGACGAGGTGCAACAGACGCTTCACTCTTTTTCAATCGATTGCACCCAATGATTGTAGCGCTATGCCAGATTGTGCAATCGCGAAGCTCTGTTCACATTTTGATGAGTCAAAGGATATAATGCGTACCGTCGAATGGCCGCTCCATCCCAAACCGTCGAAAACTACCTCAAAGCGATCTATCAGGCGCAGCTCTTAATCCCGGACAACGACCTCGTCCCCATGGGACAACTGGCGGACTCGCTAGGCGTCGTTCCTGGTACGGCCACGACGATGGTGAAAGCGCTGGCCGAATCCGGGTTGGCGCACTACGAGCCGTATGCCGGAGTGCGATTGACGCCGGCCGGACAGAAACTCGCGGCGATGGTGCTGAGGCGTCATCGATTGATCGAGCTGTTTCTCGTTCGCGTCATGGGAATGAGCTGGACTGAAGTGCACGACGAAGCGGAAAACCTCGAGCACGCCGTTTCCGATCGACTCATCGGTCTCATCGACGACATGCTCGGAAACCCGGCGGTGGACCCGCACGGGGATCCGATTCCCGATCGACATGGCTCGCTGGCATCGCACGATTACGACAGCCTGCTGACATGCGCGGTTGGAAGGCCGGTCACCATTGCGCGCGTGAGCGATCAGGATCGCTCATTTCTTCAATTCGCAGAGAAGCACGAGTTGCGCCCCGGCGATACCGTGCAGGTGGAAGAACGAAGCGCCGAGGGGGACAGCGTTCGCCTCAAGGTGCGCAGCAATCGAAAGCTGACCATCGGCGCGCGCGCGGCCTCGAAAGTGCTGGTCCACGCAGCACGAGCCATGGCGATGCTCTTGATGTTCTCGCACACGCTCCTCGCGCAAAACGGCGGATCGTCCGGGCCGTTCAGAATCACCGACAATTCGTTTCTGGTCGAAGAGGCATTCAACCAGGAGAAGGGAGTCTTCCAGAACATCTTCGGCATGACGCGCATCGCCGGGACGCTCGCGGCCAGCTTCACTCAGGAATGGCCGGTCCCCGGGCAAACCCATCAGCTGTCCTACACGCTGCTCCTGATGCACGACAATCGGAAGAGTGGGTTCGGCGATACGCTGATCAACTATCGGTACCAGCTACTGGAAGAAGGGCCGGGGAAGCCGGCGTTCTCTCCGCGTGCGAGCCTCATTCTTCCGACCGGCGATTTCAATGACGGCTTCGGGGATGGATCAGCAGGTGTCCAGGTAAATCTGCCATTCAGCAAGCAGACCAATGACTGGTACTGGCATTGGAATGTTGGACTCACGTGGCTGGAGCGGGCGAAAGCGTCGTTTCAGGATGGCGATTTGAGGGTGGTCAGGCGCGATCAGCTCGCATCGCCATTCCTTGCGGGCAGCGCGATCTATCGGCTTCGTCCGATGCTTCACGTGATGCTCGAGTCGGTTCTGAATTTTGCCGAAACGATCGAAGAGCTCGATGTGAAGCGGGAGACCATATTCACGCTCTCCCCAGGCGTCCGCGCGGGATGGGACCTCGGAGAGAAACAGGTTGTGCTGGGAGTCGCCGTGCCGATCACCTGGACGAGCGAAGCTGATGCAGGGCTGTTCGTCTACGCGTCATACGAACTGCCGTTCCGGAAGAATTGAATCAAGCCGGGATCTGTTGTCCGGGATCCGGGATCCGGGATCCGAACTAAGCTGACGATATGTACTTAGTCACGAAGCGCATCGATTTCTGCTACGGTCATCGGCTGCTCGATTACGACGGCGTGTGCAAGCATCCACACGGACACAACGCCGTGGTCGAAGTGGAGGTGCGAACCGATCAACTCGACAAGCGCAACATGGTTGCCGACTTCTCCGACATCAAACGGGTGGTGAAGGGGTGGATCGATCGCGAACTGGATCACAAGATGATCCTTCGCCACGACGACCCGCTCGTGAAGCCGCTCAAGGAACTCGGTGAGCCGATGTATCTGCTCGAGAGCAATCCGACGGTGGAACGCATTGCCCGGTTAATCTTCGAGAAGGGGCACGAACTCGGCATCGATATCGTCAATGTCCGCGTGTGGGAGACACCAACATCCTTCGCGACATACGACGGCCAGTGATGTGGCGCGCATAGCCGTCCTCTTCTCTGCCGGCCTCGACAGCGCAGTGCTGCTCGCGCACGCCGCGCAGCAAGCTCCAGACACGGTCATCCAACCGATCTACGTGAGGACGGGACTCGCGTGGGAACACGAAGAGCAGGCCATGGCCGAACGTCATCTCACCACACTGTCGGCGACCGCGGCGATCGAACCGCTCGCCTCGCTGACGGTCGATATGCGGGACGTGTACCCGCCGAGTCACTGGGCCATACGAGGCGAACCGCCAGCCTACGACACGCCAGACGAAGACGTGTACCTGGAAGGACGAAATGTGGTTCTCCTTTCGAAGGCGTCCGTATTCATGGCGCGCAACCGAATCCCACGCATCATGATCGGTCCGCTCGCCGGCAACCCCTTTCCAGACGCGACGCCCGCGTTCTTCGATACCATGGCACGCGCACTGTCGCTCGGACTGGATACGCCACTCTCAATCGAAGCACCGTTTGTGTCGATGGGCAAAGCTGATGTCATCCGGCTCGGTCGATCGTTGGGGGTTCCGTTCGAGCTGACCCTGTCATGCATGCAGCCGAAGGATGGGCGGCACTGCGGACGATGTAGTAAGTGCCGGGAAAGGATCGAAGCGTTCAGAGAGGTGGGAGAAAGCGATCCTGCGAAGTACGCCGCCGCCTAGCCTTGCTGAAGCTTCTTCAGCGTGATTGCACCGTCGCCGGTTCTAATCCGCAATTGCCGGCCACCGTCGCCGATGCGACCACGGACGGTGCGGCGATTGATCTCGCCCCCGGCCGCGACATTCAGATCGTTGCGAATCCCGCCATCGCCGGTGTGCGCATCCAGTTCAGCGGAAAAGTCGTGCGGAAGGTAGAGCAGAATGGCACCGTCGCCGGTAGTAATGTTCCAGTCTTCGCTCATCGCGGTCGCGGCCTGGCCTCGATAGATGATCGAGCCGTCGCCGGTGTGGATGCGCAGGCTCGAAACGTCTCCGGAAATGGTGACAGCGCCGTCGCCGGTCTCGACCGCCAGCCGCCCTTGAACTTCCTCGGCAGTCACTGACCCGTCGCCGGTATTCAGCGTGAGCTCGCCTGATACATCGCTGAGGCGAATGCCGCCGTCGCCAGTGTGAAGATCGATCGTGCCCTTGACGTGCTCGACAAGAATCGAACCATCGCCGCTGCGTGCCTTGATGTGGCTTTCCCGCGGCAGCCAGACGTTGAATTTCGCCGATCCAACCACCCGAACCCCGAAATCAAACGCGCCGCGCGGCTTGACCGCCTCGACCTCAATCGTGTCTCCGCTCTGCGACGACTTCACCTCGACCGCGCTGACCGCCTCGCGCGTCGGACCGCGTTTTTCTATTTCAACCAGAACGTCCGGTTTGTCCCAGGATTGAATCTGAATCGTGCCGTCAAAGGTGGTAAGTCGAACAGTAGGAGGGCCTTTGACCGTGAACCGCTTCTCGTCGCGAACGATTTCGCTTTGTGAGTCGAGGGTGACCGTGCACCCGGCCACCCCAAAACATGTGAGCAGCATGGCGCCGGCAAGGACAAAAGGCCTCATAGCTGGATAGACGAGAATGGGTTCTCCAAGGTTCTGGGGATTTCGGGTATACCTGTTTGCCGGCGATAAACGTGCGGGCGAGGTTGAGATTGCGGTCGAGAACGACGAGGTCCGCAATCGCTCCTCGACTCACGACGCTCAAACCCTGAGGTCCCAGCGCGCGTGCGGGAGTAGTGGCGCAAGGACTCAGAATCCGATCGGGACGACGTCCAGCGCCGGTCAGGGATGATCATGCGGTGCGGGAAGACGCGTCAAGCAGTTTCGCCGGCTGGCCAATGGATCTTGCGCCCCTCGAGCGGAAGCGGGCCTGCGCCTTCCGCGCGGAAGAGCGTACGATCCGCTTCCTTGAGCAGCGATCGGAGTCGTTGCTCATCGGGTGCCCACAGCACCATCACACCGGCGCCTTCGTGCGGCGGGAACTCCCGATCGTCGATGTAATCGCGATCGAGTGTGACGATCGTGCGACCGAGCTGTCGCGCGAGCCGATAATGCTCGATATCGCGCGCGCGCCGGAGCTCTTCATGTTCGAGCACGAAGAACACGTCCCAGCGCAGCCGAACGCGCATGAACTCGACGATGCCGAGTGGGATGTTTGCGTCGGCGTAGATCCGCGGCTCGTCGGCCATGCGGCTGAGGTGCGGAGTCAGTTCGCTGGACAAAGTCCCCATATTCTGAATGCTGAAAGCGAAGCCAAAATCAACGGTGCCGGTCGATTTCAGCCGGCTCAGCGACGATCTCGGTCGCGCGCTTCTTCGCCTCGCGCGCCTGACGCAGCAGATCAGCGACGAGTGCGTCGCGTTTGTTGATCAGTTCCTTGCGTGGGCGACGGCCGTTCTTCGATCCGATGACGTACTCACAAAACAAGGGAAACGCGATCGTCGAATCGCAGTAGGCGACAACCGTGTCGGGCAGCACGCCGGGATTGACCTTGCCCCAACTCACCGCCTCCGCGGGCGTTGCTCCCGACAAGCCGCCCCACACCACCTGGTCGGTAGTGATCTGAATGAAGAAGTCGTTGCCGCCTTTCGGAATACCGTAGACCTCCCACAGAGTCGGCTGCCCTTGCAGATAAAAATTCTTCGGCGAACCTCCTCCGAGGATCACGCAGCCGTTCTTCTTTCCCGCAAGAATGATCGCGCAGATCTCGTTGACGTCGCGATTGGGATCGATCATCAGGCTCGATCCATTCATCAGCTCGTGATACGCGATGTTCATCCCGATCGAGCTGTCACCAGGCGACGAGGTGTAGATCGGAACGCCGTTCTTTGCGGCGCACGCCACCACCGAATACTCCTGACTGCCGGCATACCGCTCGAGCAGATCGAGTCCAAGGCGGTAGTGGAGTTCGGATGTCGGGATCGCGCCCGACAGCTTCGATCGAACAAGAAAGTCACGAATGTAGGAGTCGGTCTCGAGCAGCACTTTCGCCGGGAACAGGACATCGTAAATCCGGATGATCCCCTGCTCGTACAACTCCACGTCGTCAAGAAACGGCGAGCCGCGATGGAGCGTGAAGTTCAGCGCGTAATGCAGATCGTGATAGAGGTTCGCGCCGGTACTGATGATGAAATCGACGAGGCCTCGTTCCATCAGCTCGATGGCGCAGCCCCCGAGGCCGGCGGGCGTCAGGGCACCGGCTACGGTCAAGCCGATGGTGGTGTCGTTCTCCGGCGCCAGCATTTTCTCGGCAAAGATCTGGCATGCCTCGGAGAGCCGCCCGGCATTGAACGCCTGAAACCCTCCCTCGATGAGCTGCCGCACCTCCGCGCTGCCGCGTGGCCGATAATAAGTAATCGCTTTTCCGGTAAGGTAGTGTTCGGGCTTGCTGTGGCCCGGAGAACCGGGCGCTCGGTGGGGCACTGACGAACCTCCCGCGTTGGACCGTGGGCGCGGGAACCGGCACGATCCGCGCTGACGGTCCGTTGGTCTGCCTAACATAGCATCAGTCGGCAAGGACAAGGACGAAATCCCTTGACAGCTGACCGGTTCCGGAGCGAACGTAATCCGCTCCCCCAAAGCTTGGCGGCGGTCTGTGATGCTGGAAACTGCGCTGCTGGTGTTCGTCGTTCTGGTGGGGCTGGTGCTCGCCTACTTCTGGTACAAGGGTCGCCGGATCCCTGGACCTCACGTCTTCCGGGCCAGCCGTTTCAGTCGCGGCAACTTGTGGTTTCCCACGCAAGTCGCGGTAACCCCCGCCAGCATCGTGCATTTCACGCCGGAATTTTTTGGCGCGCGTGAGCAATCCATACACCTTGCCCATGTCGCGTCGGTGCTGATCGACCGAAACTTGTTCTTTGCGGACGTCATGATCGAGAGTTCCGGGGGAGACAGTCCTGTCCGCTGCCATGGACATCGGAAAGCAGATGCCGTTGAAATGAAGCGGCTGATCGAGGAGTTTCAGTCCGACTACTATCGGACCCGTGGCGCGCCGCCACCCCCGTCCCCCCGCGGGGACGTTCGGACATGAGTTGATATGGAGAACGTTTCAATGTCCGGCCGCCGGGTCGATCCCGCGGAAGTCGAATCCCGCTTTCATGCGCTGGTCCAGTCGCCGCTGCGCGCTGGACTCCTGCGATTCCTCTGCGCGCGCCCTGAAGAGTCCTTCGAAGTTGAATCGCTGATGCAGACGTTCGGCCGCATGCGGCTCGACGTCGAAAACTGCATGCGCGAACTGGTCACGTTCGGTGTCGCGGGCAAGATTGCCGGGACCGGCACGCCACGGTATGCGTTTCAGCAGCCGACGAGCGATGTCGTGCGCGATCTGCTCGACGAGTTCCTCGAACGCCGCGCCACTGTCAGTCACGAAGATCGATCGCCTGCGGTTCAGCGGTTCCGCGAAATGATTGGCCGCGACGAGAAGATGCTGGTCGTCTTCGAATGGATTCGCACCGCAGCGAAATCAGACATCTCAGTATTGATTCTCGGACCCACCGGCTCGGGCAAGGAAGTCGTCGCGCGGATGATTCACGAGCTGAGCCGGCGCGGCACCAATAAGTTCCAGGGGGTCAACTGCGCCGCGCTCCCAGACACACTCTTCGAGTCCGAGTTGTTCGGATACGAAAAGGGGGCGTTCACCGGCGCCCATGATCGCAAACCGGGGCGGCTCGAAATGGCAAACAACGGGACGTTGTTTCTCGACGAGATTGGCGATCTTGCCCTAATCGGACAGGCCAAACTGCTGCGTGCGCTTGAAGAGCGACGCTTCGAGCGACTTGGCGGCAACGAGTCCATCGAGGTGAATTTCCGCCTCATTTCGGCAACGAACCGACCGCTCGATCAGTTCGTCCGCGACTCGCGCTTCCGCGAGGACCTCTACTATCGGGTCAATGCGTTTTCCATTCGACTGCCGTCATTGCGCGAACGAGCGAGCGATATTCCGGTACTGGCGCAGCGATTTCTGGCGCGCTACTGCGCGGCCAACGGCCTCCCGCTCGACGGCAAGACATTTTCGAAGGAGGCCATGGATCTGCTGATGCAGTATCACTGGCCGGGAAACATTCGAGAGTTGGAAAGCACGGTCGCGCGCGCCGCGCTGTCCTCTCCGGGCCGATCGATCCGCGGCAACGATGTCGAATTTTTGCACGCCGTCGAGGCGCCGCCCGATGCATCGCGGCAACGGTTGCCGTCGCTGGCGGATGCCGAGCGCGCGCACATCGTGCGGGTACTCGAGGCGGTGAATTGGAACAAGAAACAAGCCGCGACCGTGCTGGAAATTAGCCGCGGCACGCTTTATCGAAAGATTGTGGAGTACGGGCTCGAAGGCGACCAGCGGCCACCGAAAACAGCCACCCGTGGTGGCACAAACTGAAACGGTTGGCCGGCGTGCGGCGTTTGAAAAACTTAAGTACCGATCACGGCTTTGTATTCCTCATTACGAAACCGTCCGATCGATCACGGTTCTGGTTACGCGTACCCTATCAATACGGCCCAATCCGCCGTGATAGCTCCTTGTAAGTCATTCCATTCTGACGGCAAACACACGTCAAAGCGCGGTAACCTAGTGACGGCAGGCACTTTGCACACGCGCACGCGATCAATATTGGTTTCCCAGCTCCCTTTGGAAATGCTCACACGCTCGTTGCTCCTCCTCGCGCTGCTCGCGGGAGCCCTGCCTGCCCAGGCCGGTCAAAATCCCGATGGAAAGCTCGATGCGTCGCTTCGCGCCCGTGCGCACCACGGGGGAACGTCACGAGTCATCATCGAGACCGCCGATGTCAACGGAACCGACGTTCTAATCCGCTCGGTCAAAGGGAAGCCCGGCCGCCGGCTGGGATTGGTCCGGGGTCAGGTCGCCGAAGTTCCGAATGCAGCGCTTGAATCGCTTGCGCGTCACGCCAGGGTGAGCGCCATCCGACTCGACCGGCCGGTTCGCGGCACGATGGAGCGGACGTCGGCCACGGTTGGCGCGAAATGGGTGCGCGAGAATCTAGACCTCGACGGCAGCGGCGTAGGGGTCGCGATTATCGATTCCGGCGTCACGACCTGGCACGACGATCTCGGCAGCGATCGGGTGGTGCACTTTGCCGACTTTGTCGATTTCCAGCCGACGGCGTACGACGATTACGGCCACGGCACTCACGTCGCCGGCATCATCGCGGGAAACGGCTACGACTCGAACGGCGCGCGCCGTGGCATTGCGCCCGGCGCCAATCTGGTGGTGCTGAAAGTTCTTGACGGCGAGGGTTTTGGCTACATCAGCAACGTCATCGCCGCGCTCGACTACGTCGTCCAGCGTCGCGCCCAGTTCAACATTCGCGTCATCAATCTGTCGGTGGCCGCAGGCGTCTACGAGTCGTACGCGACCGATCCGTTGACGCTGGCTGCGAAGCGCGCCGTCGAAGCGGGAGTGGTCGTCGTGACCGCGGCAGGCAACCTTGGACGCAACGCACAGGGACAGGCTCAATACGGCGGCATCACCGCACCGGGAAACGCGCCGTGGGTCCTCACCGTTGGCGCATCGAGCCACAATGGAACGATCAGCCGCACCGATGATTCAATGGCATCGTTCAGTTCGCGCGGTCCGAGCTCCATCGACTACACAGCGAAGCCGGATCTTGCCGCACCTGGTGTCGGAATCGAATCGCTGGCGGACGCCTCAAGTCTTCTCTTCGCAACGCATCCCGGTGCGCGTTTGTGGGGCACCGTCGATACTGCCACCCAGCCGTATCTGAGTCTGACGGGAACCAGCATGGCCGCCCCGGTCGTCGCCGGCACGGTCGCGCTGATGTTCCAGGCAAACCCATCGCTGACGCCGAATCTCGTCAAGGCGATCCTGCAGTACACCGCGGAACATAAGTCTCGCTACAACGACTTGACCCAGGGGGCCGGTTTCCTGAATGCACGTGGCGCCGTGCAGGTCGCGAAGATGTTTGCGGCCAGCGGAAACCCGTCTCCGGCGCGCGCTAGTGACCCGACGCCGTGGAATAAGCACATCAACTGGGGCACGCATCGAATCGGCGGCGGCGTGCTTCGCCCCGACGCGAACGCCTGGCGTCTCGACGTAACGTGGGGAGCCGCGACGACCGGTGAAGGCGACGCGATCGTGTGGGGTACGGTCTGCACTGAGTCCGACGCGTGCGGGACGATCAAAGGCTCGTTGCCCGATGAGGACAATATCGTCTGGGGAACGAGCAGCGCCGAAGAAGACAACATCGTCTGGGGCACGACATGCGGTGGCAATGATTGTTCAGACACAGTCTGGGGAAGCGGCTGTGACGAGAGCCAGTCGGTCTGCGCCAACATTGTCCGGGGTGCGTCGACCGACGAGGACAACATCGTTTGGGGCACGAGCACTGCCGACGAAGACAACATCGTCTGGGGAACGGTGCCCGAAGTGGCCGACGCGCGTGGTGGCAAATGGAGCCTCGACGCGCCCAGAGCACTGCCTTACCCGATTCGCACTAACCGAACCCTGAGCGCCCAATTATCGCCGTCAACACCACAGGGATCGTGAGCCGATGAAGATGCTCCCGCTCCCCGCGCGGATTTTCGTCTGTAGCGTCATTGCCGTCGGCGCCGTGCTGCTCGCGTACTTCTTTCCGCTGAATTCGTTTCGCGAGCCCAGTCTGTTTCTCCTTTTGTTGATGCTGTCGTCGATCACCTCGGTGTTCAAGGTGAATCTCCCGCTTGCGCGCAGCGGTTCGACGATGTCGGTTTCGTACGCCGTGGACTTCGCGTCGTTGTTGTTGCTTGGACCGAACGAAACGATGATCGTCGCGGCCGCAAGCGCGTGGAGTCAATGCACATTCAGGATCAAGGAGCGCAACCCCATCTACCGGACGTTCTTCAGTATGGGCTGTCTGGTGATCACAGTCCAGGCAGCGGGATTTATCTACGGATGGATTCAACCGAATCCTGTCACGAGAAATGAAGGGTTTGGCGCGTGGATACAAACGTTGCCAAAGCCACTTGTCTGGGCGGCGACGACCTACTTCCTGATCAACACCGCGATGGTCGCGACGGCGATCGCATTGTCGACACGGCAGAGCATCGGCAAGGTCTGGAACGAAAACTTTCTGTGGAGCGCGCCGAGCTATTTCGTCGGAGCCGGCGCGGCCGCGCTCGCCGTCGGCATCTACAACTTCGTTTCTGTCACCTGGCTGCTGCCGCTCGCCGCGGCGCCGTTATATCTGACCTACAGCGGCTACAAGATGTATCTGGGTCGTATAGAAGACGAGCAGCGCCACGTGCGCGAGATGGCGGACCTGCATCTGGCGACGATCGAAGCGCTGGCCCTTGCGATCGACGCCAAGGATCAGACATCTCAGTCGCACATCCGGCGCGTGCAGCTTTACGCCGCAGCCCTCGCGCGTGCGCTTGGCATGTCAGAGAACGAGATTCAAGGTGTCAAAACGGCGGCGCTGCTGCACGACATCGGGAAATTGGCAGTCCCCGAACACATTCTCTCGAAGCCCGGCCCGCTGACACCGGAGGAGTTTCAGAAGATCCGCGCGCACCCGAAGGTCGGTGCCGACATCATCAGCGCGGTGCCGTTCCCGTATCCTGTGTCGCCGCTGATCCTGAGCCATCACGAACGATGGGACGGGAAGGGCTATCCATCCGGACTCAAGGGTGAAGACATCCCGCTTGGCGCGCGCATCCTGTCGGTTGTCGACTACTTCGATGCGTTGATGGCCGAACGCCCGTACCACAAGGCGATGGGCTTTGACGCCGCCGTCGGGCTGTTGCAGCAGGAAGCAGGCAAGGGGCTCGATCCGAGAGTGGTCGACAAGTTCATCGAGCTGCTTCCGACGCTTCAACGCGAGGCGTCGACGCTCGAGCAGGCAATGCGCCGCTCGTCCGCCTCGGAAGAACACTCGCACGCTGTCGGTAAACCCGCCACCGGCCTCACGCCCGAACCGGCGAAGAAGAACGTCTTCGACGACATCGCACTCGCGCATCGTGAGATTTACGCGCTGTACGAGATCGCGCAGGCAATGGGCACCAGCCTGGGCGTCGCCGACACCATGGCGCTGATTTCGGCAAAGCTCAGCAACCTTGTGCCCTTCTCATGCGCGGCGCTGTTCCTGTACGACGAAGAATCGGAAACCCTGCGCTGCCGATTTGCGACGGGCGTCGATGCCGAAATCATTCAGCAGATTTCGGTTCACACCGGCGAGGGGTTGACCGGCTGGGTCGCGCGCAATCGCCGCGCACTCGTCAACGCGCGGCCGAGTGCGGACCTCGAAGCGGCGGGACGATCCGATCTCCACACGAACCTGCAATCAGCGCTCGTCTGTCCGCTGCTCTTCAGCGAGCGTTTCATCGGCACACTCTCGGTGTATCACGTCGACGCCGCCTACTACCGCGACGATCATCGGCGGCTGCTGGATCGCGTGTCGGAGCAGGCGGCGGCGGTCATCAACAATTCGATGTTGTTCGAGCAGACGCAAGAGGACTCATTGACCGATCCACTCACCGGCCTGCCGAACACGCGATTCCTTTTCATGCACTTGACGCGCGAACTGGCGCGCGCGGAGCGGTTGAAGCAGGAAGTGGCGCTGCTCGTCATGGATCTCGACAACTTCAAGAGCATCAACGACAGTCACGGGCACCATGTCGGCGACCGCGCGCTTTGCGAGGTTGCGCGCGTCCTGCGCACGGCGATCCGGCCCTACGACATCTGCGTTCGCTACGCGGGCGACGAGTTCATCGTCGTGCTGTCCGGCTGTAACACCGAAGAGGCGGAGAGCAAGCGGACCGAGCTGCAGCAGACCATCGATGACGTGTACTTCGAAGCCCGTCCCGGGAAGCGTGTGGCGCTCGGGATCAGCGTTGGGGCGGCGGTGTTTCCGCAGGATGGCGAATCGTACGAAGCGCTTCTCGCCACCGCCGACAGCCGCATGTATCAGGACAAATCGCACCGCAAACGCGCCGCCGGCCGCGAGCGGCCCGAGCCCCCCGCACCGCAGTTCCCCGAAGTCACGGAGACGGACATCCAGAAAGCTGCTGCGGGAATTCTTTGAATCGCTAATCACTAATCGCTCATCGCGAATCCTCGAATCACGAATCCTCGAATCACGAATCGCGAATCCTCGATCGCGAATCCTCGAATCACGAATCCTCGAATCACGAATCTTCGAGTCCTCCGGATCCCGGATCCCGGATCCCGGACGACGGATCCCGACAGCCAGCAGCCAGCAGCGAGGAGTGCGCCGTGAATCTACCAGTCTTCCAATCTGATTCGCGCCGGATCGATTCCCAGCTGCTGCAGCATCGGAGGAACATCCGACACCATGGCCGCGGGGCCGCAGACGAAGCACAGTGTCTCCGGACTTTCGACCAGCGGCGTCAGCTGCGCGGCGGCAATCCGTCCTTTCGCGCCACGCCAGCGCGCCGACAGTTCACGCGTCGCGGTGATCGTGAGCTGCAACTCGCCGCGGCGCGCCATGCGGCGCAGCTCGGGTAGATACGCGAAATCATGGGGCGTCCTCGCGCTGTAAAGGAGCGCGATCTGCCCCGGACGCTGGGTCAGCACGGCGTGCTTGATCATCGACCGGAGGGGTGAAATGCCGGTACCGCCCGCGATGAACAGGAATCGGCGCTCGGCGGGCGCATCGGGGAACACGAAGGATCCAGATGGCCCACGCACGGAAACGCGCGAGCCACGGCGCAGTGGCTCGAAGCGTTCTCCCCACTTGCCGCCGCTATCAAACTTGATCAGAAACTGGAGGGTCGAGTCAGCCGCGGTCTCTTCCGGGGCGGAAGCGATGGAATAGGGAACACGATCCGCAGCCCCCTCGGGGCTTAAGGATGCGACCTGGCCGGCGCGATAGGAAAACGGCGCGCCGTCCAGATCGAGAGTGACTATGCAGGATGAAGGGGTCGCTCTGCGCACGCCGCGCACGCGCAGTACGAGATCACGCACCTGCCGATATTAATCCGCCCAGTTGGGGCCTGTCTCGCCGTAGCGCGGAGGCGGACGAAGGCGGACGAATCTTACTGAACCTGCAGCGTCGACTTGACGTCGGTGACACCGCGGATCGAACGCGCCAGCGAAATCGCTTTCTGTTCCTCGTCCTTGTTCTTGACCTGCCCGGATAGCGTGACGACACCCTTGAACGTATCGACGTCGATTTTCGCTGCGCCCACCACCGGATCGTTAATGAACGCCGTCTTCACTCGCGTCGTAATCGTCGCATCGTCCACTGGCGCGCTGACGTTGGCGCGTGTCGCGGCTGCGCCGCACGCTGTTGTGAGCGGTGCCGTCAACGTGAGTACGAGCAGTGCCGAAGCCCATCTCTTCATTGCTCATGCCCTCCGATGATCATTATGCCTTCGGCCTGCTGAAATTGCTGATTGCTGATTGCTGAATGCTGAATGACGAAATCATCGAACCTTCAATCAGCATTCAGCAATCGACACTCAGCATTTTCAGATTCGCCTTACATTCCCATGACATGAAATCCAGCATCAACCATCAACACCTCGCCGCTGACCGCCCGTCCCGCCGAACTCAGGAGGAACACTGCCGCGTCAGCAACCTCGGCGGTATCGACGGTGCGCCGAAGCGGTGCTCGATCGCGGTAGTGCTGCAGGATCGAACTGAAGCCCGAGATGCCGGCGGCAGCGAGTGTCTTGATCGGACCGGCAGAGATCGCGTTCACGCGAATGCCTCGCGGACCCAGGTCGGCCGCAAGGTAGCGGACGCTCGCCTCGAGCGCCGCCTTCGCTACGCCCATGACGTTGTAGTTCTGGAACACGCGTTCGCTGCCGAGATACGTCAGCGTGAGGATGCTGCCTCCTCCGCGGCGTTCCATCAATGGCGCGGCGCCGCGCGATAACGCGATGAGCGAGTAGGCACTGACGTCCAGCGAAAGCTTGAAACCAGCTCTCGTCGTATCGACGAAGTGGAAATCAGACGCGAGTTCCTCTCGTGGCGCGAATGCCGCACCGTGGACCAAAAAATCGAGACCGCCGAACTCGCGCTCGACCGCGGCAAACACATCCGCGATCTGACCGTCGTCTGTGACATCGCACGGCAGGATCAACGGATTGGTGAGCCCTGCGGCAAGTTCGCGAACGTTCTCTTCGAGCCGTTCACCCTGATACGTCATCGCCAGCCGCGCACCTGCGGCTGACGCGGCCTGTGCGATCGCCCAGGAGATCGATCGCTTGTTCGCGACTCCGACTATGAGCCCTGTCTTGTTCGCAAGATCTGTCATTATCACTCCGAGGGGCTTCGCCCCTCGGGCTCCCCTACACGCTCGCTTCGCTGCGCTCGCTCGCGCGTCCTACGCGCCACCTTGCCTCGCCGTAGCACAGTCCGTTTGACCGTGCGGAGGCGGGTCCCGTGGGCTCACTCGCGCGCTCGTTCGCCTGCTGCCCTATATTTTGAAATCAGGCTGCCCTGCGCTGATTCAGCCCAAGAAGTGGCCGTGGGACGGTCATTGTGGCGCAGATCGCGACGGATCCGCGGCGTGATTATCGAGATCTTTTCCTGCCGCCGCCCTGGCGCTGCCCCGACCGGAATCCCGGCTGGCCACCGCCGCGCCCCTGCTGACCGCGGCCTGGAGTTCCGGCGGGGCGCTGGCCCGCGAATCGCGCGGCGCCATGCCCACGATTGCCGTTGCTGCCCGAATGGCCGTTGCCGCCGTGGCGATGCGATTTCATCCGCTGATCGCCGCGGAAAGGACCGTTGCCGCGCTGACGAATCGTGAACTCGGGAGCGCGGCGTTCTTCCTTCTGTCCTTCGATACGCGGAAGCTGCGCGCGAATCAACGGGCGGTGAACCGGGCCTTCCTCAATCTCGGGCTGGGGCTCAGTCTGTTGATCGTGCACGATGTGGTCGTCCGGCTGTGTTGTTTCTTCCTGATCGATGACGGGTTCTGACGGGATGTCCACCGCCGCAGCTGACACGATCGGCTGCTCCACTTCGACGACGGCAGGCGCTTCGCCGGGTTCGGGTTCGGAGTCGGGAACGATGTGTGGACCCTCGACGGTTGACTGGGTGGCAAGGACTTCTTTGTAGAGCGTCGCGGTTGTTTCTTTCTTGCGCCGCTTCGGAACCTTACCGCCTTTGTACGCGTGCTCGGCGTCGCACGTCGTGCATCGAGTCTGCTTGATGTCTTCCTCGATCATCGCGACGACGGCGTGGTTCGTCAGCCGCCGCTCGCGCGGACAGTAGTCGTCCAATATGTCACCGAGACGCAGCCGGCGCTGCTCCATTCAGCTCCCCCGAAGATAACCGTGTGTGGCTGGAAGAAAGACCCGTTGGCGGTTCTTTCAGTCTACCAGAGAAGGCTTCGGCGGCGCAACAATGGCGGCCGCAAAGCTCCAAATTCAGGGATGTTGCGGGGTATTCGCCGACCGGGACTTATCGATCCAGGCAAGCGCCGCGTCCATCGTTCGGTCGCGCCCCGCCAAAAGGTCCGCGCGATTGAGTGGAACCTGTTCGTCGGGAATGACGCCCTTTCCTTCGAGTCGCGTTCCCGTGGCGGTCACGAAGTCACCGTACGCGTGAATCAGGACGTCGCCGTTCGGAAGCCGATCGAACAGCGCCGGTAATGCCTGCCCCATCGACGTTTGCCCGAAGACTCTCGCACGACCAATTGACTGCATCCCTCCGGCGAAACATTCCGACGCGCTGCCGCTCATCGAATCCATGAGGATTGCGAGCGGGCCTGCGAACGGCTGCACGCGCTCGCCGCTCGCGGTCACAAGTCGCGGGTTTGCAACGAAACGCAGTTCGCTGTCGCGCGTCTTCATGACGCCGAGCGTCAACCGCTCGGTGACGAAGTGCCCGGAGATGCCCATGAGCATTGCCGCAAGGCCGCCGGGGTTTCCGCGCAGGTCGATGATGATGCCGTCAGCGCGGCGAAATGCATCCATCGCCTGCTGGAATTCTCCATCGACCGCCGTCATCCAGACGTTGAACCCGATCACGCCCGCAGTTCTGCCAGAAGGGGTGGTTTTCTTCTCACGCTCGACCCGCACATACATCGTCGGCAGACTCCCGACGGTGACCGGACTGCCGGACTCCGTACGTCGCTGCAGCGCGACTTTGACGGGAGTCCCTTGCCCATCCTCGAACGTGACGTCGACGGTCGAACCTGCGGGCCCGCGCAATCGTGTTTGCGCAATGCGCCACGCCTCGACTTTCTGCAGGCGCTCGTTGTCGGCCTCGGGCACTTTCTGGAAGAGTTCGCTGATCTTTGCCTTGCCGATCTCGGCGACGCGCCAGCCCGGACGAACTCGTGAGGCCACATCCGGATCGACGCGGGTCACAATGAGATCGCGCTCAACCAACCGAACGTCGATGCCGGGATCGCCGCTGGCGTCGCCCGACGTCGTGGTGCCATCTCCTGGTGTTTCCTGTCCTGACGGGATCAACGCAAAGTGCGACAGACCAAGACGTCCCAGCATGTCGCGAATGACGGCGCGCAGCTCGGCGGGAGTTTTGGCGGTGGCAGCGCGCGGCCGTAGTTCGTCGCGAACGGCATCCCAATTGAGGCCGTTCATCGTCTTGTCGAAATGCGTGTTCTTGATGATCGTCCAGGCCGCGTCGAACGTCTCTCCAGCCTCAGGCGTCTGGGCAACAACACCCGAAGCGCAGACGACGGCGATCGCAGCGGCGATCGCTCGAAGTCGTTTCACTTGATCAGCGCCTTTATTTGAGCGGGCAGGTCGAATGTCGACGGCGGCACGTTGTCGAATTCGACCGAGGTAACCTTCAGCACCTGCTCCACGTTCAACGCGGTTTGCTTCATGGTCGTAGGGACAAGTAATGCGCCGAACTTCTTGTAGTCGGACAGAACCTGAGTCGCTGTCATCGGTCCCATCGGAGTCTCGCGGGTTTGGATCGTTCCCGCGCGCAGCCCGGTTTCCGCGTCGTAGTACTCGATTTCTTCCCCGCCATCCTTGCGGATGAGACTGACCTTGTAGCACGGCCGGCCTTCGAACGTCGTCTTTTCGACGGTTTTCATCGACGCATACCGGTCGGACTCGTGAAGATCGCTGTAGTAGTCGGAGTCGAATTTCTTTTCCGCGAGCTCCTTTCCCTGCTTCAGCATCGGACCCATCATCGGCTGCAGGGTCCATCCATGCGTGCCGTCGTAACCTTCAAGGAGATCTCCAACGCCTCCCAGGCTGATCTTCACGAACGACTTGTCGGGCGCAGCGGCATAAACGTCGATAGGGCCGGTTATGCCAGTGGCCGGCATCGAAATAGTTCCAACCGCGTGCGTTGACTTGTGCGCGAGGATGGCGGCGCGACCTCCGATCGCTTTGATGTGCCGATCGATGATCGACCGTGCCGCTGGCAGGTCGCTCTCTTTCGCAAGCTTTTCAGCCGGGAGATCGCGCGACACGGGTGGTTTGGTGGTCGACGGCGTAGGCGGCGGCGCCTGTTTCGGCGCAGCAGGCTGTGGCGTCTGCGCCGAGACGGCGCCTGCACAGAGCAACGAAGCCAAAACGAAACGCATCGAAAATCGCCAGGCGACACCGCCGTACGGCGCAATCACACTAGTCATGAGAAAGGACTCCAGCGGCAGGGGGCACTTCTGATCTTAACAGGTCTCAGGCGTGCTTCTTGGTAATGCTGGTCACCACACCAACCATGTAATGCAAATCGACAATATCGCCGGCTTCGAGATTCCTGGGGACGGATTCGTTGCCCATGCGCGCGAGACTGACCTGGCTCTGAGGATCATCCGGATCGATGAAGTACACGTCGAGCGAGATCTGCCCGTGGATGCTCACGGGTTGAACCTTTGTCACCTGCACCGTCCGCGTGCCTTTCAACATGTCGATACCCTCGGAACAGGCCCATCTTATGCCAGGGCCCGTCCCCGTGTTTCGGGAATCCATTTCCAGGCGAGCGCAGCCATTAGGAATGCCAGCGAAGAGATCGACAGCGCCGTGCCGAACCCTTGTGTCTGAGCCAGCGTTCCAACCGCGAACGGCGCCGCTGCGCTGACGATGCGCCCGACGTTGTAGGTGAACCCCTGCGCGGTGCCGCGAATAGAGGTCGGGAAGATTTCGGCGGTTACGGCACCAAACCCACTGAAATATCCCGTGGCAAAGAAGGCCACTAACGGTCCGAGCGCGAGCAACACGAGCGGCGCACGAACGGAGACGTAAAGGAACAACAGCACCGCGGCGAGGAGCAGATACGCGATATAGGTTCGCTTTCGTCCGATACGATCGCTGACGAAACCAAACGTGATGTAGCCGAACCACATTCCGAGCTGCATCACCAGAATCATTGTCGAGCTGGACAGCATTTGCAGGCCGAGTCCGCCGCGCGACGATGGCTCCTGAAGGTAGCTTGGCAGCCAGAGATTGAAGCTCCACCAGCCGAATAGCGTGCACGCATTCATGATCGTCAATGCGATGGTTAGTGGCGCGAGACCGCTTGAAAACAGCATGGAGAGCGTCGACCGGGTGGCGCGATCCTGTTTCGACTGGCGCCAGATGTCAGGTTCCTTGACCGATCGCCGCACCCAGATCGTCAGGAACGCGGGAAGAATGCCGACAAAGAAGACGGCGCGCCAGCCGAATGAGGGTTGCACCAGGTAATTGACCGCCGCAGCGAGTGCGTAGCCGATCGCCCACGCGCTCTGCATAAACGCCAGCGCCTTACCGCGGTGCTCGGCGTGCCACGTTTCCGAGACGAGCGTCGCACCACTGGCCCATTCGCCTCCCATTCCGAGTCCGAGGCCAATCCGGAACAGGACGAATTGAGTAAAGGTCGTGGCCAACCCGCAAGCCGCAGTGAACACCGAATACAACAGAATGCTCGCCATCAGGGCTCGCGTTCGGCCGAATCGATCCGCTATCCAGCCGAACCAGACGCCACCGGCCGCGGCGGCCAGCAACGCTACCGACCCCAGGGCGCCGCCGGCCGCCGTCGACAGGCCGAGATCCTTGCGCAGCGCCGGCAGTACGAGCGCGAAGAGCGTCACGTCGAACGCATCGAGCATCCATCCGAGGCCCGCCGCGATCACCGCGCGACGACCTTCAGGCGTTCCTTCGCGCCACCAGCGCATTGCCGTCACCGCCCTTTCGCCACCGCCGCAACCGTCACGCCTGCACGTTCGAGGCTGGTGCGCAGCGCTCGGGTCAACGCTTGTGCGCCGGGTGTATCACCGTGCGTGCAGATAGTATCGACACGCATGGCGAGTCTCGAGCCATCTGTTGCGGTGACGACACCCTCCGTGGCCATTCGCAACGCGCGGGCGACGACCGCGTCGACGTCGTGAATGACGGCGCCAGCTCGCGACCGCGGTGTCAACGACCCATCCGGTTCGTACGATCGATCCGCAAACCCTTCGAGCGCGACCTGCAGGCCGAGTCCGTTGGCTGCACGCGCGAGTTCCGATCCCGGAAGCGCAAAGAAGATCAACGCGGGATCGACCGCCATCACGGCCCGCGCGATCGCACTCGCCAGTGCTTTATCGGTGACGGCCATGTTGTACAGCGCACCATGCGCCTTGACGTGCGAGAGCGCCACGCCCTCACTCCTCGCAATCGCGGCAAGCGCGCCAATTTGATAAACCACCATGTCTTCCAGATCCTGCGGCGCCATGCGCATTTCGCGACGGCCAAATCCCATGAGATCGGGAAACCCTGGATGCGCTCCCACCCTTACGCCCGCATCTCGCGCCAGTCGAACCGTGCGGCGCATCACACCCGGGTCACCGCCGTGGTAGCCGCACGCCACATTCGCGGAGGTAATGCTCGGCATCACCGCTTCGTCGGCACCCATGGTGTAGGCGCCGAACGACTCACCCATGTCGCAATTCAGGTCGATAGTTGTCATCGTTGACCAAGCAGCACGATTTTACGATCCAGGCCGGAGTCGATCGACTCCGGCTGCCAGAACCGCCGTCGCACCTGTCAGCCGAGATCAGAACTCGATCAATATTCCCGCGGAAGGAACGATGGGAATGAGCGATTCGAACAGGTTCGACGCGCGTCCGGTCGCCGTGTTCACGCCTGGGGGATTGAAACGAACATTGTCGCGGTTGAACAGATTGATCACTTCGGCAAACAGCGTGAGTCGTTTCCGCGCCCAGTTGAACGTGCGGTTCGCCCGCACGTCGACGCGAGAGTAGGTCGGCAGTCTCAGCGTATTGCGCATCGAGCTGACGAAGAACTCGTCCCCCCTCTGTTCGTAATATCCCGGCACCGGCACGTTGGTGCCGGAACGGATCTTCGTGCTGATATTCGTACGATCGGAGATCCTGAACGAAAGGTACAGGTTGACGGCGTGGCGTTGATCGAGATCGCTCCAGTACGATTCATCGGTGAGCGTGTCGGTGCGGTGCGCGCGTCCGTATGAATAGGCGAGCCAACCGGAAACACCGCGAGTGCTGCGACGCTGAACGAGCAGCTCGACGCCGCGCGCATAACCCTGCAAGGCATTTTCGTAGGGGGCGGTCGCGACCCCGCGAACCACGCGCCCGTTCACGAGACGGGTCTCGCCCCCAGGCCGGCGAAAGAATCCCTCTTCTTCGCGATCGAAGATCGTCGCCTGCCATCGTAACGAGCTGCCGATTCGCTGCTCGAACCCGAAATCGTATTGTTCTGCGCGCTGCGCCCCCGCACCCGGCAGCCCCAACGCCCCGATCACTTGCTCGAAATCGGGAAACTGTCTGTAGATCCCCGTTCCACCGCGAATGAACATCGCGTGCGGCAGTTGCCACTCTCCCTGAATCCACGGTGACGCGGTCGTCTCATCGGTCAAGGTCCAGTGATCGGCGCGCGCGCCAGGAATTACTGTCAGCGGTCCCGCCGTGAATCGTAACTGCGCGTAACCACCGGAGCGCGTCGCGCGACCGTGGAGGTCGTTGATCGTGCGATAACGTCCGAGCGCGCCGCTGAAGCGTTGACGAAACCGCGTCTCGTCGACGAACTCAGCCTGCGCACCCGCATCAGCCTGGATGTGCCGCGCAACCGTCACGCTTGCGTCGAGACGTCCGGCCGCTTCCTTGTCGTGGCCGGCGTCGAGCTTCACCTGGTCGATTGTCTGATTACTGAATTCGTTGAACGACGATAAAACGCGGGCCGTCAATAGACCGCGCGCACGAGTGAGGCGCCACATGCCAATGCCGATGACCGACCCGTTGCGCCCAGTGAATAAGTCCTGGCTGTCGAGATCCTCCCGCCTTTCCTCGAGCTTCGAGTGACCGGCAATGACCGTGAACTCCACTCGCTGGGAAGAGGAGAGATCGAAGACCATTTTTCCCTGGGCATCCGAGAAGCCGAAATTGAATCCGTCGCTGTCGTCGAACATCCGTTCTACGAGGAGCTGGAGATAACTCTGCCGTCCGGTAACCAACCACGATCCGCGTTTCGAGCGCCCCAGCGGTCCTTCACCCACAACAGAGGCACTCGTACCACTCACCGCGACTCGCGCCTGACGCCTTTCCCGTGAACCCTCGCGCAGACGGAAGTCGAGTTCCGCACCGGTTCGGTCGCCATATCGTTGCGCGTAACCACCGTTGAGCAGGGTCACGTCTTCGAGAATGTCGCTGTTGATCATGGCGACCGATCCCGACGAGGACTGGTCTTCGACTGCCCGAACGGTGTGAAGGAGATATGGTGTCGAGAAACCCTCGACCGTCATGTTCAGGTGAGTGAAATGGCTGCCGCGGACGCTGAACTCGCTCCGCAGATCGTCGGCTGCGGCAACCCCAGGAAGAACCTGAACCGCGCGTAACGGATCGTCGGCGAGAACACCGCGAAGATTCTGGATGTCGGCACTGCCGAGAACCTGCTGCGCCGCCACCCCCGGATCGGCGGTCCGGAAGCGATCGGCCGAAACGGTGACACTTTCGGTGTAGGTGCCGGTGCCCTCACTCAGCGGGATCGTGACGTCCACGGCCGCGCCCGGCGCGACCTGCACGTCACGCCTGACCAGGATGTAGCCGACAACCGAGACGTAGAGTTTATGAGGCCCTGGGGAAACTGCAGCGAGGCTGAAGGCGCCCTTTGCGTCGGTCTGCGTCGACGGACCGCCATCCTCGATGAGGACGAGGACTTTGTCGATGCCTGCTCCCGTCCTGGCATCAACGACTCTTCCCGAGATGCTCCCTGGTTGCTGTGCATAAACCGCAGTTGACACCCCCGGAAACGACGAAATAGCAATCCAGGCAGCGATGCAACCCCTGACGAACGAGAGGGCCCGATCAAAAATGTAATCGACCCACAATTTTCGTCGGTGGCACCATCCGCATCCGGCAGCTAACTGCATAAAACAGAAGGAAATCGAGCGGTACACCGCTTGCTCTTATTGAGGGTGCTGGCGGCCTGAATATTTACGGCAGGGAGCCGTGAGTTGCTGGGGAGCCGGGTCGCCCGCAACAACCGCAAGGGCATCGTCAAATATCTTGGCGATGCCCTTTTTTATTGAAGGCTGAGTGCTGAATTTGAATGCTGAATTTCGCACACCGAACATGCAGCATTCAGCCATCAGCGTTCAGCATTCCTATACCGCTGCCCCCTCCGGGTACTGAAGCGCCAGCCGCAGCTCCTTGGCCAGGGAATCGACCGTCGTCCCGTGCCGTTTCCACGCGCCCTCTGTTTCGAAACGAAGGTCGCCAATCCGTCGGCCCCACGGCGCAATCACGCGGCCTATGGCGCGGAAATCGGTGCGATCCGCGTGTTCCTGGTCGAGGCGACGGATCACGTCCGGCGCGACCCTGATGAAGGCGCGAAGCGACGTCGCACTCTTGATGCTGTATTTCCGACCATTCCAGGCGGCGCCAAACACCTGTGCGGCCTGCTTGAGGTAATTCACGAAAAACCGCTTCGATTCCTCGCGAAATGCGTCTCCCTTTCGACCAGCGCCGAACGCCTCCGCCGCAAACAATTTCTTCAGCTCCTGGGCAAGCGGAGCCTGGGCCACGCGGCCTCGCCCAACGCCGAGCAATTTGATGTCGCCGTATAGCGGCGAATCCTCGCGATCGTTCAGTGCGCGAACGATGTCGTGGGCAGCTGCGAGACTCTCGTCGCTATAGAGCTGGCGTCCCGACAGCGAAACCAGGTGCGACGCGTTCAGGCGCGTGTGCTTGGCATTGATAGTGACGAACATCTGAACGACGTGGTCGTCCGGAAGCCGGTCGAAAATGACGGCGGGGACCGTGAACGGCTCGTCGCCAAAGTGCTCGATGTCCGCATGAAGCGCCAGAAGCCTATGCTGACCGTCGATCGCACGAAGGATCCCTTCGCGCTCCGGAACCTTCAGCATTCCCACGGACGACCCCGACTCAACAGGTTCGAACTTCAGCGCCTCGTCGCAAGAGATGATGACCGCACCCGGAATCGACGGCAGGTCTCTCGCTTGCCGGCATTGCTCGTAATACTGCACGAGCTCATCAATCTTCTTGCGAATGATTTGGCGCTGGTAGGCTTTCTCGTTTGCCGCAATCCGGCGTTCCAGGAGGTCCCAATTGACCTTGGAGGGTGCCGGCACTTTCTTCCGGCCGCGGACCGGCTGTGACTGCTCGCCGTAACTGAGTACCTCGAAACGGACGAGCTTGTCGATGTCGCTGGCGCTGAGTGATGCCTGGTAGAACTGCACCCCAAATTGCTGCATGCGGATAGCGGCGACGCTAATCATAGGCGTTTCAAACTAAAGGATTTACACTCACAAATTGCCGGCCATTCGGGCAATTGGAAAACCTGCCCATCTTATATTGTGTAAGCAGGATATTCACAAGGGCTCGGCGCCGAGCATCAGCGGAGAGCCCTAAGTCATTTCTGAATAGCACTTTATGGCCATAGACCTTGCTCCGTTGGCAGCGGCGGCTCTTGTGGCTGTTTTGCCTGCCCTGAGCGAGCGTCAACGAGTCGAAGGGCCCGCCCTGAGCGAGCGTCAACGAGTCGAAGGGCCTGCTCGCGGGACCCTGGTTGAGCACGTCAGCTGTCCAACTGATCCAAGCCAGACCTACACGCTTTACCTCCCGACGAAGTACGAAACCACCCGAAAGTGGCCGCTGCTACTCGTGTTCGATCCAGGCGGTCGAGCGGCCCGCGCCGCCGAAGTGTTCCGTGAGGCGGCGGAACGATTCGGGTGGATAGTGGCTGCCTCGGAGAACTCTCGAAACGGGCCGTGGGAGCCGACCATGCGCTCGATCAACGCGATGTGGCCGGCACTTCTTGGCGGGTATGCGGTCGACGAACAGCGGGTGTATGCGGCCGGACACTCCGGCGGCGCAACTGTCGCGTGGCTGCTCGCCAACCAGACGGGTCGGATTGCCGGCGTCATTACATCCGGCCAGCCGAATCCACAGTCCGAACAGAACAAGAGCAAATCGTTCGCGTGGTTCGGCATGGCGGGTCACACCGATTTCAACTTGATGGAAGTGAAGAAGATCGACGAGGCGCTCAGCCGAAGTGCGGGCCCACACCGAATGGAGTTCTTCGCTGGCGGACATCAATGGCCGCCACCAGATCTGGTCGCGCGGGCGCTTGGATGGATGGAGATCATCGCGATGAAGGACGGACGCCGTCCTGGCGACATGGATCTCGCACGGACGCTGTTGGCGGAGGACATGGCACGCGCGCAACTGCTGGAGGAGCGCGCGCGCTTCACCGAAGCTCGTCGATCGTACGGATCGATCGCGTCGTCGTACGCGGGTTTGATAGATGTCGGAGATGCGGAACGTCGAGGCCGCACCCTCGACAGTGACGACCGATTCAAGTCCGGGAGGAAGATCGAGGAACGCGCCGATCGACGAGAACAAGAACAGGCGGTAGCACTCGCTCGCGTGTTGTCCCGATTGACCGAGGACGAAGTGCCGCTGGTTGCTGAGTTGCGGAACCGCCTCAATATCGACGCGCTGTCTGAGGCGTCACGCGGCGAAGGGTACGACGCTGCGTCTGCCGGCCGGTCACTCGCGCTGATTCGTATCCAGTTGTCGACCATCGCGCGCGACTTCCGCGACAAGCACGACGCGCGGGCCGACGTCGTTCAAAAAGTGTTGGATTCAATCAAGTAAGCGTTCTGGCGTCTTCCTCGCGTCTTCCACCACGTCACGAAACGATCTTTTTGAATCGACAGCACGACCATCAGCAGCACGAAAGCCACGTACGCCGTCCACGCTTGCGCAGGCGTCAGCGCCCTGTGAATCGGTAGAGAAATCAACCCGTATACCAATTCGACGTGAATCCAGTAAATGAACAGCGAGCTTCGACCTAGCTGCTGCATCGGACTCCACGACGACCCGATGATGACGTGGCCCCAGCAGTAGGCAAAGGCAATCGTCGCCGTAAGCAGACCGGCACGAAGCGCAAAGAATGCGGGCGAAGCACCCCAGAATTCTGAGTGCGCGTATGGACTTGGAAGAAACGATGCCGCGTACGCGCTCGCGGCAAGCACAAGCCCGGCGCCGGCCAGCCACTTGTTCAACTGCGATTCGGCATCCGGGGTTCGCGCCGCATCAAGCAGCACGCCGATGCACGCACCAGCGAACACGAAGGCCGTCCAGGGAAAGATACTGAAATGCGTGTATCCAAACGGCGGGCGAAGATACGCCTCGAATGCATTCGGTAATCGATCGAAAACCGGCGTGAACTGCACGAGCGGAGCGACTAACGCCACGGCGGTGGCCGCGACAGCGAATGCGATCGATCGCGAAATGCGACTGCGGCATGCGCCCCAGATCGCGCCGGCCGCGACGATAGACGGTCCCATGATGTTCAGGATGTCGACCTTGAGCAGCGTTCGCGGCGGGCCCCAGCCAAGAATCCAGGCCTGGATCCGGAACAGAACTGCGAGCAGAAAAATCCACGTGCCACGTTTCATGATTGCCGCCGCAGCAGCGGGCACGTCACCGGTACGACGCGATTTCGATCCCGCGGACAATCCGACCGACACCCCCGCGAGAAACAGAAACAGCGGCGCGCCGAAGCCGGCCACGATCATCGCCCAGGCAAACGCCGGCGTGCCACGGACATCGATGCGCGTCCAACTGTCGAGGACATGAGCCTCCATCATGACGAGCACAGCCAGCCCGCGCACCCAATCCAGGTATCCGCGTCGCGTTTGTATTTCGCTCACCTCAGACGCCGGGGCTGACGGTATAGGTGACCGTCAATGGAATGTCCTGCCGCATCGAGTGCCAGACGGAGCAGTACTTTTCACGCGACAGCTTGATCGCTCGATCGATGCGCGAGGTTTGCACGTCGCCGGTGATGGTGAAATGAAGGCCAATTTCCGTGAATCGATGCGGGTCGGTTGCCGCCCGCTGACCGCTCAGATCGAGCCGCAACCCACGCAGCGCACATCGTCCCTTGGTAAGCACGTGGACGACATCCATCGCCATGCAGCCGGCGAGTGCAAACGCAAGGGTCTGGACCGGGGAAGGGCCGGCGA
>DASTVZ010000055.1:0-16146 GCA_035758845.1 Vicinamibacterales bacterium | reverse complement strand
CCCGCGAGCGAGCGTGCAGGGGAGTCCGAGGGGCGAAGCCCCTCGGAGTGATTATGACTGCTAGAGATTTCCGGCGAATTGCCCTTGGTATGAAGGACGCGATCGAGAGTGCGCACATGGGGCATCCAGACTTCCGCGTGCAGGGCCGTATCTTCGCCACGCTTCATGCGGATATGAAATGGGGGATGGTCGCGCTGACGCCGGAGCAGCAGGAGCGTTTCGTCGACGATGCACCAGATGCTTTCAAGCCGGAGAACGGGGCGTGGGGCCTGCAGGGATGCACAGCGGTGCGGCTCGATAGTGTTGACGAAGAGATGTTGGGGGAAGCGATGACGCTTGCTTGGCGAAACCGCATTGAGAAGAGCGCCCCGGCGAAGCGGCGCCGTACACCGCGAAAACGTCCGACGTGATCGCGCAGCTCTTCGCCGGGATGGGAAGCGTGACTGCAGCAGCCGAAATGCGGCTCGTCTGGCCTTCGCGGGAGTATCTGCCCAGTTATGTTGCCGCGCTTCAGCGCGGCTGGTCACCCGACAACATGCGTCAAGAGGCGGGGAGTGAGGAGCTCGCGCGGATCGCCGTGAACGCCGAAGCGTTTCTCGCAAGCCTCGTCGACAGAGCGGCGAAAGGTGCTCCGGTGACGTTGCCCGATGGTTCGGTGGCGCAGCGACTACCCGGCTACAGTCGGTGGATGTGGGACGGAGAATTTTGCGGCCGCATCCAGTTGCGCTGGCAGCCTGGCACCGGGGCGCTTCCACCGTATTGTCTTGGACACATCGGCTATTCCGTCGTTCCATGGAAGCAAGGGCGAGGGTATGCGACGCGTGCGCTCCGCGACGTGCTGCACGAGGCGGCCGCAGAGGGGCTTCTGTACGTCGAGATCACGACTGATCCCGATAACGTGCCATCTCAGCGTGTGATCGAGCGTAACGGCGGAGTGCTGGTCGAGGAGTTTGTCGCGCCAGCGGCACTGGGAAATGGCCGCAAGCTCCGGTATCGGGTGCAGATTTCGCCACAACCTTTTTGACCGGGATAATGGAGACGACTGATCGTCGGTCATGGGTTCTGACGGCGATCCTCGTGGCCATCGTCTACTGCGCCGTCGGGGTCGTCTTCCAGGGGCCATTCGGCTGGCGTCTGGCCGCGTGGCTGGTCAGCGCTGTTGGGTACGTCGTCCATCTTGCGTACGAACACTTCCGATTGCGCAACTCGTCCCGGGCCGCGGCGCTTCACGCCGCCGCCGCAGTCGCGCTCGGCACCTTCGGTCTCGCGCTTGCGGCGACGCTTCATCGTGCGTTCTCTGCAGTGTCCGGCGCCGACTTCCGGCTCTACGCGCTTGCACTCGTGGCCTGGCCGATCCTCACCGCACTGCCCGCGTTTGTCGTTGGGCTCATCATCACGTCGGCGCTTGCTCGGTTTGAGATGCACGCCCACATCGCAGATCGGTTACGATGACACAACTGGCGCAGTACTTGCTGCATTGGCCCTCATGATTGATCTTTACAACGCCGAAACGAATCAACTGCTTGGCAGCATTACCGAAGCGGATCTTCAGGTGCTCATCGACGCGCTCGAGGAAGAGTCCTCCGAGGATCAGGACTACTACATCGACAAAGCGACGATTGAGTACATGGCTGACGGCCGTCCATCAGATCATTTGCTCGGCCTTCTTCGGAACGCAATTGGGGACAAAGACGGCCTCGAGATTCGCTGGCAGCGACGGTAGGCTGGAGGCGAGCCTTCTGTCCTTCCACCTGAAGACGGAAGCCACAAAGTCAGAGCGGCAATGAACATCGATGCGATCGCTACCGAGCTGCTCGAAGCGCTCGAGTATCGATCGATCATTGAGCCTTTCACTCGCCGCGGCCAGCTATTTGAGAACCGTGCGGCCTACGAGGTCAGTGCCGAGATTCTGCATCGTCGACGTCAGCGCGGCGAAACACCGATCGGCCGCAAAATCGGTTTCACCAATCGATTGATCTGGGATGAGTACGGGGTTTCGGCCCCGATGTGGGGCCACGTCTACGACAGCACCGTGACGTTCTTGCACGAACCGTCCGGGGGGCTCGCGATTTCGCACTTGTCGCAGCCGCGGATCGAACCGGAAATCATGCTGCATTTTCGCGAGTCACCTGCACTGGCGCGCGACGATGATGAACTGCTTGCGACGATCGACTGGATTGCGCACGGTTTCGAAATCGTGCAGACGCATTTTCTCGACTGGAAGTTCGGTCTGGCTGATACGATTGCCGACTTTGGCCTGCACGGCGCGCTGATTGTCGGACCGCCGCAGCCGGTCGAACGGTTCGACGACCTCACCAGCACACTGCGAACATTCACGATTGCGCTGGCGAAAAATGGATCGACCGCCGCTCGCGGAGCGGGTTCGAACGTGCTCGACGGTCCGCTTCCCGCGGCGTTGTTCCTGTTGCGTGTGTTGCGAGATCAAACCGTGTTCGACCCCGTTCACGCCGGTGAGATTGTGACCACCGGCACACTCACGCCCGCTCTGCCAATCGCTCCCGGCGAGACCTGGACGACGAGCCTGGCCGGGATCGATGTGCCCGGCGTGACAGTGCAGTTCGACTGAGTACAATTGCCCTCCCGGATGCTGACCGCTCTCGAAGCCCTTTCGCGCCTTCAGCAGGGCAACCGCCGATTCGTCGCCAACCAGACAAACCCGGACTCGGTCGATCACGCGCGACGAGCGGCGCTCGCCGCGGGACAGGAGCCGTTCGCGATTATCCTCGGATGTTCCGATTCACGCGTTCCCGCGGAACTGGTCTTCGATCAGGGCTTCGGTGATCTCTTTGTCATTCGCGTCGCCGGCAACATCGTGGCCCCTTCGCAAGTGGGAAGCGTTGAATTTGCGGCGTCACGGTTTGGGACGCGGCTCGTCGTGGTCCTGGGACACTCCGGATGCGGCGCGATCACCGCGACGCTCGAGGAGATTACCGGTCGCGCCACCAGTCAATCGCGGAACCTTCGCTCGATCGTCAATCGAGTGCGGCCATCGGTGGAGACTTTATTGACGTCGCGCCATCACGAGGACCAGGACGCACTGATTCGTGATGCGGTACGCGCGAACGTGCGTGCGTCGGTGAACCACCTCAGGCATGGCTCCGAACTGCTCGAACGTTTGAGCCTGGACGATGGACTGTTGGTCGTGGGAGCTGAGTATTCATTGGAGACAGGTGTGGTGACCTTTCTTGATGACATGCGAGAGGAACGCGATCAGTGATTACGGTTGCGCCCGTTACGCTCGAAGGCAACGGCCTGCGGCTGGAGCCGCTGTCGCCGGACCATACTGAAGCGCTTCAAGCAGCCGTCGAGGATGGCCGCCTCTGGGAATTGTGGTACACGCGCGTACCCGAGCCGAAACAAGTTGCGGAATATATCGCGGCGGCGCTGGCGGGTCAGGAGGCAGGACACATGCTGCCCTGGGCTGTACGCGAGCTGACAACGGGAACAATCATTGGGAGTACCCGCTATCACGACATTGTCGCCGACATCGATCGTGTCGAGATCGGGTATACGTTTTACGCGAAACGCTGGCAGCGGACACGTGTGAATACGGTGTGCAAACTCTTGCTCTTCGAGCATGCGTTCGACGCGCTTGGCTGTCGCGTCGTCGGGCTCCGCACCGACAATTTCAACTTCACGTCACAACGAGCGATCGAACGGCTCGGCGCAAAGAAGGACGGCGTCATCAGACATCACGGCGCTCGTCGCGACGGGTCGGTGCGGGACACCGTCATTTACAGCGTACTGGCTCAGGAATGGCCGGACGTCAGGCGTCATCTCGAGCTCAAACTCACGCGGGCAGCAGGCTCGGCGGTCGCCGCTGCTGATGTGCGATGACCGACTCCCTCGGACAAGCAGACCTGGCTTGTCATGCGGCTGCCCACCGAGCCGTCGGTTTCACGGCGGACAGTACAAATCCGCTGTTTTCGCAAAACGTTAGCGGCAGAACGAACCTCGGAATAGCCAATTCATGAAAACTCATCGAGTCGCGTTGTATCCCGGCGATGGCATTGGCCCGGAAGTGACCGATGCTGCAGTCGCGGTTTTAACCGCCGTCCAGGAGAAGTCAAAGACGTTTGATATCGCCTTCGAACGCTTCGATTGGGGAATGCCGCATTTCGAGCGCCACGGCCGCGTCGTTCCGGAAGACTTTCTCGCGACACTTCGCGGCTTCGATGCCGTGTTTCTGGGCGCCGTCGGCTGGCCGGCACGCTTGCCGGATCACATCACGCTGACGCCGCTGATTCGATTGCGTCAGGCGTTCGATCTTTATGCCTGCGTACGCCCGGCGCGAACATTCAAGGGTGTGCGCGGCCCGCTCCGTAGCGAGGAGCCAATCGATCTAGTGGTCGTTCGCGAGAATTCCGAAGGAGAGTACGTCGACAACGGTGGCGCCCTCGCGGTCAACACGGCCAACGAAGTGGCGGTGCAGACTGCCGTTCATACGCGCCGCGGCGTCGAACGCATCCTGCGTTTCTCCTTTGCGCTTGCACGCACGCGGGCCCGGCGGCTCGCGATGATCACGAAGTCGAACGCGCAGCGCTACGCCTATGTGCTGTGGGACCGAGTGCTCGTCGAAATCGCGGCCGAGTTCGAGGACGTGGCGGTGGAGAAGCTGCATATCGACGCGGCGACGCTCGAATTGGTCCGTCGGCCACACACCTTCGACGTCATCGTCGGGTCAAACCTCTTTGGCGATATTCTCAGTGACCTGACCGGTGGCATCACGGGAAGCCTGGGGTTGAACCCGTCGGCGAATCTCAACCCCGAACGCCGGTTCCCATCGCTGTTCGAGCCGGTGCATGGATCGGCGCCGGATATTGCGGGGAAGGGGATCGCCAATCCGACCGCCGCGGTATTGAGTGCCGCGATGATGCTTGACTGGTTGGGAGAGGCACATGCAGCGGTAGATATTCGTGCCGCAGTCGATCGCGCGCTCGCGGCGGGCAACCTCACGCCGGATATCGGCGGCACGCTCACGACGACGCAGATGACGCAGGCGATCGTGCAGCAGATCGAATGATTGGCGACGTGCCGGCTCAGGGTGGTGTCGTGGCTCCTCGACGGACGCCTATCTGGCGCATCGCCACACCCGTCATCGTCGGCTCGGTGCTCGCGTTTCTGCCGGCGCCTGCGGGGCTCGCGCCGTTTGCCTGGCACTACCTGGCGCTGTTTGTCGCGACTATCCTCGCGCTGATCACGGAGCCCTTCCCACCAGCGTCGATCGGCTTCATTGCCGTCACGATCGGCGGCGCGTTCGGACTTGTGTTCTCTCCGTCGCAACTTGCCGATCCGGCATTCAAGTTCCCTGCCGAGGCGCTGAAGTGGGCGCTGTCAGGATTCATCAACAGTACGGTGTGGCTGATCTTCGGCGCGTTTGTTTTCGCAATGGGATATGAGAAGACCGGGCTCGGCAGGCGCATCGCGCTCGTGCTCGTGAGATTGCTTGGCGGAAACACGCTCGGACTCGGGTACGCGATCGCCGCCTCCGATCTCGTTCTTGCTCCATTCACACCCTCGAACACCGCGCGAAGCGCCGGCACCATTTTCCCAATCATCAACAGGATTCCGGAGCTGTACGGATCCGGGCGTGGCGAATCGGCCCGCCGAATCGGCTCGTACTTGATGTGGGTTGCGTTCTCGACCACATGTCTGACGAGTTCGATGTTCCTGACCGCGCTGGCGCCAAACCTCTTTGCGGTCGAACTCGCTCGTCAAGCTGCCGGCATCGATCTGACCTGGACTGACTGGCTCATTGGATTTCTTCCAATCGGCGCACCGCTCTTTCTGGTGCTGCCCTGGCTGGTTTACAAAATCTATCCGCCGCAGATCCGAAGCAGTGTGGAAGTGCCGCGGTGGGCGGCGCAGGAACTCGCCGGTCTCGGTGCGATTACGCGCAACGAGATCATCATGGCGGCGCTCGTCGTTGCCGCGCTGGCACTCTGGATCGTCGGTGGCAGCGTGATTGATCCGGCGATGGTGGCGCTAGGAGCGATCTCGCTGATGGTTGTTCTCTCGCTGGTGTCATGGGACGACATCGTCGGCAACCGGACTGGCTGGAACGTCCTGGTCTCGTTCGCGACGATGCTGGCGATGGCCGAAGGACTGGCGAAGACCGGGGTCATCGATTGGATTGGTCGCGCCGTTTCCGGAGTTTTGTCCGGACATGCGCCGCTCCTCGTCATGACTCTGCTTGTGGTGCTCTTCTTCGTTGTGCACTACATGTTCGCGAGCCTCACTGCGCATGCGACTGCACTGCTGCCTGTGATGCTCGCCACCGGCATAGCGGTGCCGGGCGTCCCAGCTCGCACGTTTGCGATGCTATTGGTCTTTTCGCTCGGTGTGATGGGTGTATTGACGCCGTATGCGACCGGCCCGGCGCCGGTGTACTTCGGCAGCGGCTACATTCCCCGCCGCGACTTCTGGCGGCTCGGTCTTATTTTCGGTGTGATCTTTCTGGCGGCATTACTCCTTCTCGGCGTCGTGGCGCTTCCGCGGATCTGATCCATCCGCGACCGCGTCTAACCAAACAGCATGTCTCTATCTCTCCCTGTCTCTGACGAACGACTTCTGGATGATTATTCGCGCTCGGTCACGCGGGCGGTCGACGTTGTCGCCCCTTCGGTCGTCAGCATTGAAGTCTCGAAGAAAGACGAAGGACGTCGAGGGCGATCGGACCAGCCGACCGCCGGCGGGTCGGGGTTCGTGTTTGCGTCCGATGGCCTGATCCTCACCAACAGCCACGTCGTCGAGGGAAGCACGAAGGTGCAGGTCGCGCTTCCCGACGGCCGCGATTACGTCGCTGATGTGCTGGGTCAGGATCCGGATACCGACATTGCGGTGCTCAAGATCACGGCACCAGACCTCGTTCACGTGACGTTCGGGGATTCACGCGGGTTGCGCGCAGGCCAACTCGTGATTGCGATTGGGAACCCCTACGGCTTCCATCACACCGTCACGGCAGGCGTAGTCAGCGCGCTGGGGCGCTCACTTCGATCGCGGTCCGGTCGGTTGATCGACCAGGTGATTCAGACCGATGCCGCGCTCAATCCGGGTAATTCAGGCGGTCCACTCGTGACCAGCGACGGCGCCGTCGTCGGGGTGAATACCGCAATCATCGCGGGAGGCCAAGGTCTCAGTTTTGCCGTTCCGATTAGCGCCGTCGTCGCGATTCTTCCTGCGCTCCTGCGCGATGGACGAGTCCGGCGAGGCTATCTCGGCATTGCTGGTCAGAACGTCCCGCTGCTACGCCGGGTGACCAGGTTCCATCGGCTCGAGCAGGCATCTGCTGTCCTCATCATTTCGCTTGAGCCCGACGGTCCTGCGATCGAGGCAGGTCTCCGGCAGGGCGACCTCATCGTGTCGTTCGACGGTATACCGGTGGAAAACCTCGACGAGCTGCATCGGTTTCTGACCGAGGCGCGGATCGGGACCAGAACCCGAATCGGGGTCCTGCGCGGCACCGGCCGACTCGATGTCGAGGTGCCGGTCCGCGAGCGCGCGTGATCTACAGAAACCGAAAAAGGTGGCTGGCACCTTTCCGGGAAAGGTGCCAGCCACCTTTTTCACAAAACGCACGTAATTCCGACGTCCCCGGCGCCGCGTCAGAACAGCCGGAGCAGAAAAAGGTGCCAGCCACCTTCGCTGGAAAGGTGCCAGCCACCTTTTTCGTCGATTTGCACAGGCAACCGACGGGGGGTTCGGACCGTCCAAGCCTCCATGACATCTTGGTCCGATCTCCGTCTGGCTCTCCGCAGCCTCCGTCGAAGTCCCCTGTTTGCCACCGTTGCCATCCTGTCGCTCGCCCTTGGGATTGGCGCAAACACAGCAATTTTCACGCTGATCGATCAAATCCTCCTCCGCAAGCTGCCGGTCAAGTCTCCTGAACAGCTCGTGATGCTGTTCCAGCGCGGCCCCCACAACGGCAGCAACATGGGCTCGCGGATGCACTCGTATCCGATCTACCAGGACTACCAGCAGAAGGCGGAGCCTCTGGCCGAGGTGCTGTCCCGTCGCCTCGTCGCGGCGTCAGTGAGCATCGACAACCAGACCGAACGGATCATCGCCGAGATGGTGTCGGGGAACTATTTTTCGATGCTCGGTGTGTCGCCTGCCATCGGGCGCGTCTTCAACTCCAAGGAAGACGACCAAGTGTTCATGGGACACCCTGTCGTGGTGCTTGGCTACGACTACTGGACGACGCGGTTCGCGCGGGACCCCTCGGTCGTCGGCAAGAAGATTCTCGTGAACAACTACCCGATGCAGATCGTGGGAGTTTCGGCCAAAGGTTTTGCCGGCCTCGACCCGGCGGAGTCGCCACAGATTCGCGTGCCGATCCTGATGAAAGAGGCAATGGTTCCCGACTGGGGCTGGGTCCACATGGACGACCGCCGCACACGATTTGTGCAGGTCTTCGGCAGATTGAAACCGGGCTACACCGTTGAATCGGCGAAGGCACCGTTGCAGGGTCTCTTCATGCAGGTTCGCGCCTACGAGTCGACGCTGCCGGCGGCGAAGGGCTGGTCGCAGTATGCGCGCGATCAGTTCATGAAAGGGCAGCTCGTGGTCGAGAGCGCGGCGATGGGCTATTCGAATCTTCGCAACGATTTCTCGACGCCGCTGATCGTGCTGATGTGCATGGTCGGCCTGGTGCTGCTCATTGCCTGTGCGAACGTGGCGAATCTGCTGATCGCGCGCGCATTCATGCGTCAGAAAGAGATCGCCGTCCGTCTCTCGCTCGGGGCGTCGCGCGGCCGCCTGGTGCGACAGCTTCTCGTCGAGAGCCTGACGTTGTCTTTCGCCGGAGGCATCGTCGGCCTTTTTCTCGCGTTTGTGCTCACCCGGGGGCTGCTTGCGTTGATACCCAACGGCACTCAACCGCTGCTGGTGTCGCCGCGTCCGGACGGCAGGATTCTCGCCTTCACCGTTGCGCTCACGTTCCTCACCGGCATCGTCTTCGGGTTGTTGCCGGCGCTGCGCGCCAGCCGGCCTGATCCCTGGACAACATTGAAGGACACCATGGGATCGATCGCGGGTGCGGGCGGCTCGCTGTTCCTGCGCAAAGGGCTGGTGACCGCGCAGGTCGCGCTCAGTTTTCTGCTGCTGTTCGGTGCAGGCCTGTTCGTCAAGAGCCTGCAGAATCTGAAGACGACGGATACCGGTGTCGCTCTCGACAACCTGGTCACGTTCCAGGTGGCACCCGCGCTCAGTGGTTACGACAACGAGAAGGCCGTGCAATTCAATCGCGACCTGCTCGAGCATCTGCGGACGGCTGCGGGCGTGAAATCAGCGGCGATCGCGTCCGTGCCGATCCTCGCTGGGAATGAGTGGGACAGTTCGACCGCGGTCGAAGGCCACACGTTTGCGGATGGCGAGGATCAGCAGGCGTTCATGAACGCGTTCTCACCAGGCTATTTCGAAACCATGCGGATTCCTCTTCTCGAAGGTCGCGACTTCCGGCAGAGCGACATCGTCGAAACCCCGACGGTGGCCATCGTGAACCGCAAGTTTGCCGAGCACTTCTTTCCGGGCAAGAGCGCCATCGGCAAGAGGCTGGGACGTGGCGGTGGCAACAACGCGAAGCTGACAATCGAGATCGTCGGTGTGGTCGGCGACTCGCTCTACGAAGGACCGCGCGAAGGCGTCCACCGGCAGGTATTCCTGCCGGCATGGGGTAAGGGCAGCGTCACTTATTACGTCCGTACGAACATCGCGTCATCGAGCGTGTTCAACGTGGTCCGTAATGAAGTGAAGCAGCTCGATGCGACGATGCCGATATACGAGATGAAGACGTTAGAGGGGCAGCTCGACGAGACGTTGCTGACCGATCGACTGGTCGCACTCTTGTCCGCCGGATTTGGGTTTCTGGCAACCATCCTGGCCTCGATTGGCCTCTACGGCGTGATGGCGTTCGTGGTCGCTCGGCGGCGCAAGGAGCTGGGTATTCGATTGGCTCTCGGCGCGCAACCCGGCGTCCTGATCTGGATGGTCATGCGCGAAGTGCTGATACTTCTCGCGATTGGACTCGCCGTCGGCATTCCCACAGCGATGGCGCTCGGCCGGTATGTTTCGACCGTCCTCTACGGTATCAAGCCGAGCGATCCCTGGATGGCGACGTCGACGATGGTGCTGCTGACGCTTGTGTCGGTGGCGGCCGGCCTGATTCCGGCGCGCCGGGCAAGCCGGATCGACCCGATTCTTGCGCTGAGATACGAATAGGGAAGGTAGAAGGTATTACCTTTTACCTTTTACCTTTCTAAATCCTGCCGAATTGTTTCACCGCTTCTTTGATCGAGCGGTACTTCTCGATGAACGGCAGCATCCGATGCTCGGTGTCATCGAGCTCCTGCGACTTCTTCAGCACGTCGGGTGCTCTTGCAATCGGCACGACGGCAATGCCGTCTTCGTCGGCAGTAATGATGTCGCCGGGATTGACTCGCACGCCCGCGCACGTGACCGGCACGTTCACACCGGTGACGCGGTAGTGATTGATTGTCGTTGACGGCGCGACACCGCGACTGAAGACCGGGAACTGCAGCTTGCGGATCTGCGGCGTATCGCGAACGGAGGCATCGATGACGGCTCCGGCGAATCCGCGGTATTTCATCGCCGTCGCCATCAGTCCGCCGATGCCGGCATAGTCGGCGCCATCCTCGAGCACCATGACGTAGACGGATCCGGCCGGCGAGTTATCGATCGCGTCGAGCATGCCTTGCGATGCGGCCGATCCTTCTTTGTGTTCTTCTTTCTTCAACTGTACCGTGACGGCGGGGCCGGCAAATTTCGTCGCCGACAGCGGCCGCATGTCGTGCGCCATGTAGGCACGCTGTCCGTATAACTGTTCCATGGCATCCGAGACTGATGCGACTTCGACCGTGCGGAAGCCGTCGATGAGCGAAACTTCGGCGGGCTGCTGCGCCATGACCCACGCCGCGCCGCTTAGCGCGCCGGCGCCAACGAAAAACAATATGCGTTTCATCCTTCCTCCTCCGAGGGGCGTCGCCCCTCGGACTCCCCTACACGCTCGCTCGCGGGGGCCCCGCACGCCCCACTCCGCTCGCGTGGCTCACTCGCGGCGCTCGTTCGCGGGCGCTCTTCATTTGTAGTTCTTGCGGATTTCGTCCAGCCGTTTCTTGAGGTACTCCTCATATTCCTTCTTGAGCGCGGGGTCTTTCGGTGTGCTGTAGATATCGCTGGATTTGTATTTCCCTTCGTCGAACTTCTTCCGCGTCCATTCGTCGTGGATGTGAATTACGTCCGCATTGTCAACCACCTGCTGCACCAGCGCGGGAGGAATGAAGTACACGCCTTCCGAATCGCCGAATACCAGATCGCCAGGCATCACCGTCGCGCTGCCGATGCGGACAGGAATGTTGATGCCGCTGATGATGACGTTGGTCAAGAAGCTGGGATGCGTTCGGCGGAAGTACGCGGGCATGTCCATGGTTGAAATGCCGTCCAGATCCCGGATTGCGCCGTCGACCACCAGCCCGCCGCCCTTGGTCGCCTTCATGATGTAGTAAAAGAGGTTGTCGCCGACGATCGTCCCGCCATCTCCCTGGCCGAAGAGATCGACGACCAGCACGTCGCCCGGCTGCAGCATGTCGATCGCGGTCTGATTGTTCATTCGGCTGAATCCGGCCGCCTGCGCGCGGGTGTTGATCACGCTGTCGAGATCCGGCCGCAGCGGCATGAACTGCACTGTAAACGCGCGGCCGACCAGCCTCTTCTCCGGGTGGAGAATCTGGAAACCATCGGCGAACTGATTCCTGAAATTCTTCCCCGGCAGGACGGCGAATACTTCCTCCGCCGACAGTCCCCGCGCCCGTTCGATCAACCCGTCAGGAACTTTGGGCCGGCCGTCCGGAAAGCGATCGAACGGGTTCTGCGCCGTCAGCTCGATCATTTGGTCTTTGGTCAGCGTGAACAACTGCGCGTGGGAGAGTAGGGGTGTCAGCAGCGCAGCGAGAGCTGCCACGATTGTCAGGTGTCTCCGATATGTCATATGCGACCCCTTTAAGACCACTGGCGATCCGACGTCCGATCCGTGTTCCATTCAGGCGTGGGGAGAAAATAGCCCGGTTCGAGCAAGTGCTGTTTCACCGCTGCTTCATTCAGTGTGATTCCCAGGCCCGGCTTGTCAGGAACTGTAATGAACCCTTTATTGACGATTGGTTTGTCGATGCCGTCAACGAGATCCGCCCACCAGGGCACATCAACCGAGTGATTCTCCAGCGCGAGGAAATTCTCCGTCGCCGCGGCGCAGTGCACGTTGGCCATACAGGAGACCGGTGTGCCCGCGAAGTGCATGGCCATTGGCACACCATATTCCTGCGCCGTGTCGCCGATCTTCTTCGTCTCCAGGATGCCGCCGGATGTGGCGAGATCAGGGTGAATGATGTCGACCGCGTGTGTGCGACACAGTTCGATGAACGGCTCCTTCAGGTAGATGTCCTCGCCAGTGAGGATCGGGATGTCGACCGCATCGGTGATCTTCCTTAGTAAGTCCGTGTATGGCCACGGGACCATGTCCTCGAGCCACGCGAGATTGTATTTTTCGAGCCCTTTGCCAAGACGGATGCAGCTGTTGACGCCGATGTGGCCGAAATGATCGGCGCAGAGTGGAATATCCATTCCGACGATCTCGCGGATCGCGGCGACATAGTCGCACATCAATGCGACCCCCTTGTCGGTGATCTCGGTGCCGGTCAACATCCCGACGGTCGGATCGCCGTACGCGAGGCTCGTTCCCGCCGGCATCGTCAACGCGTCGGGAACGTCGGCGACGAGATCGATGCCGAGATCCATCTTGAGCCACGTGAACCCCTGATCGCGCCGCGCTTTCAGCCGCTGACCGTAGACCTTGGGATCGTGCGACTCGGTCGTGTCGGCGTAGCACCGGACCTTGTCCCGGAACTTCCCGCCGAGCATCTGATAGATCGGCACGTTGTAGGCCTTACCGGCGAGATCCCAGAGCGCCATTTCAACGGCACAGACCCCTCCGCCCTGCCGTGAATGGGACCCGAACTGCTTGATTTTGCGAAACAGCTTGTCGACACTGCAGGGATTCTGACCGAGCAGGCGGCTCTTGAGCATGAGCGCGTAGTTCTTGCTCGCGCCGTCACGCACTTCACCGAGACCGTATATTCCTTGGTTGGTGTCGATGCGAATGAGCGGACAGGTCATCGGCGCGCCGCCGATCACAGCAACACGAAGATCGGTGATCTTCAGATCAGATGGCTTCGAGTTCGTGTTGATGTTCTGGCCAAGCGCTTCAATGGGATCCGGAGTTGCCGCACGAGCCGGCCCTGCTAACGATCCCACGCCAAGTGCCGCGATGGTGCTCTTGAGGAACGATCGTCTACGGTTGATTGTGCTATCCGGTGCCATGGCGAGCCTCCTGAGGCGCTACTACCTTTCCAGCGTTAGCGCGGCCTGCATCATCGCCCGCGTATATCCGACATTGAACGCGTAGCCTGCGTAGCCGCCGCCACCTGGATACTGAGGTTTGAAGTTCGGGCGTTCCCGGTCGTAATCGATGCCGCGCGGATGTTCCGGATAGATCAAGCGTGTGTATTTCTGCCGGATCAATTCCTTCATCACCGAAAACATGTCGTTCTCGCCTTCGTCGATGAAGACCTCCGTATAGCGTTCGTTTGGCTTCTGGACTTTCACGTTGCGGAAGTGAACATGGTTAATCCGATCGCGCGTGCCGAACCAGCGGCACACGTCCACGGGATCGCCGCCCATCTCGCGCGTGACGCCACAGTCGAACGTGATGCCATTCGCTGGCGAGTTCACGATGCCGACGAGCTTCTTCCATCCGTCGATGGTCGCCATGATCTGCTGTGAGCCGCGACTGATTGGCGCTGGCGGGTCGTTGGGATGCAACGCGAGCCGCACGCCAGCCTTCTCGGCTTCCGGCACGACCGCCTTCAGGAAGTAGGTGATGTTGGTCCACATCTCATCGAGTGTGTGCGCACCTTCTTCATCGAGCGGTGGCAGCCCCTTCATCCGCTCGTAGTCGAATCCAGTCCAGCCCGCACCGGCGCGGCCGGTCTCTTCGAAATACCCTTCCATCGCGCGATGCGCATACCAGTTGTATTCAACGACCGGCAATCCAACGCGGCCGGCTGCCTTGATCGACTGGATCACTTTCTCGATATCCGCGTCGCGATTGGGCCGGTTGTAGATCGCGTTGGGGAAGCCGGAGATCATGAGGTTGGCCAGCGTGAGCCCGTTCGCTTTCAGCCGATCCATCATTTCCTTGAGCCTGGCGTCGTCCCACGGGATGCGCGGCCCACCAGAGATCACATGATCGACGCCGAGTTGCCGGATCCGTCGCCCGGCCGCGGCGGCGGCTTCGTCCGGCGACGCGCCTGCCGGCGCTCCCAGGCCAGCCTCGAGGCAGATCTTCGGTGTGTCCTTTCCCTCGAAATACGGGCGTGCTTGCGCGATTGCTGTGCTCGGAGAGGCGCCATAGGCGGCGCGCACTCCCAACGCTGCCGCTCCGGCGGTCTTGAGCAGGGTTCGGCGAGAGGGTTTCGTCGTCATAAGCGGCTTAATACAGTCGCTATCGCACGACGTGTCAAGAGGAAATGGTCTCCTGGCACTCCTGCCACTCCAGGCACCCCTGGCACCCCTGGCACCCCTGGCACCCGTGCTACATTCCGCCTCATGAACTCGTCGGACCACCTCCAACGCCGCTTCGGTCTGTTGCATGCCACCGCCCTCAACATGACGAACATGATGGGCGTTGGTCCGTTCATCACGATTCCCCTGCTGATGACGGCGCTCGGTGGGCCTCAGGCGATGCTCGGCTGGCTGATCGCGCTGCTGATTGTGATTCCCGACGGGATGGTGTGGAGCGAGCTGGGATCGGCGATGCCCGGATCTGGCGGCAGCTATGTCTATCTACGTGAAGGGTTCGGTCGCGAGACGTGGGGACGTTTGGCCGCGTTTCTCTTCATCTGGCAGTTCATCCTGAGCGGCCCGCTCGAGATTGCGTCGGGTTACATCGGGTTCTCGCAGTATCTCGGATACCTGTGGCCGTCGTTGACGCCGATTCAGTTTGCGCTGATTGCGGCGGCCGTCGGCCTGTTGAATCTCGTGCTGCTCTATCGCCCGATTGGATCACTCGGACCGCTGACGGTGACGTTGTGGGCGGGCAGCCTCCTGACAACGGCGGCCGTCATTATCACGGGAATGACTCAATTCAACGCCAGCGTCGCATTTGACTTTCCTCCGGGGGCGTTCAACTTTTCGCTCGGATTTCTCGTCGGACTTGGCGCCGCTTCCCGAGTCGGTATTTACGACTACCTGGGCTATTACGACATCTGCTACATCGGCGATGAAGTGAAAAACCCGGCTCGTGTCATCCCGCGCTCAATCCTGATCAGCATCGTCTTCGTGGCCATCATCTACATTTTGATCAATCTGTCGATCATCGGTGTCGTCCCCTGGCGAGAGTTTGTCCCCGCCGCCGATCATCCGCAGTCTCGATTCATCGTCTCCGTGTTCATGGAGAAGATTTACGGCCGCCGCGTGGCGACCTTGTTTACTGCTGCCATTCTCTGGACGGCGCTGGGCTCGGTGTTCGCGCTGCTGCTTGGATATTCGAGGATTCCTTACGCGGCTGCCAACGATGGCTACTTCTTCAAAGCGTTTGGCCGTCTTCATCCGACGAAAGCGTTTCCCTACGTTTCGGTCCTCGTCGTCGGCGCAGCTTCGATCGTTTGCAGCTTCTTTTCGCTTGGCGTCGTCATTGATGCCCTCATCACGACACGAATTCTCGTTCAGTTCATCGGCCAGATTGGCGCACTCACGCTGCTGCGAAGGCGTGGCCTCCAGCGGCCCGGCACATATCGGATGTGGCTCTATCCGTTGCCGAGTCTCGTCGCGTTAGCGGGATGGATTTTTGTGTTTGCAACAACAGACGTTCAGGTCATCCTCTTCGGGTTGGTCACGCTCGTTCTCGGCATCGTCGCCTTTGGTGTGTGGTCCTGGAGCGCTCAACGCTGGCCGTTTTCGGTTGCGGCCGTGGGCGGGCGGTAATGCGCCCGCGCTTGCTCTCGCTCGTGGCGCTGTGCTGTGCGCTGGTCCCGATCCCGCCGGCGCCGTTCGCAT
>DASTVZ010000166.1:0-20345 GCA_035758845.1 Vicinamibacterales bacterium | reverse complement strand
GATCGCAGGCTGGACGCAAACGCGTTCGGATCGCCGCTGGTGCGGATGACGAGGTTGATCTCGCGCGTGATCCCATGCTCCTTGTCGACCTTATTCAGCGCGAGATAGATCTCCGGCTGTGGCTTTGTATCGAGGCCGTCTTTCAAGACATCGCCGACGACGCCGACGATCTCTGTCGTGAGATTTCCCTTGGCGAGCAGTCCGGTGAACCGGCGTCCGACGGCTGGGCGGCCGTCGGTGATGTAGGCACGAACGAACGCTTCATTGACGAGCATCGCCTCGATGGGTGAGGACTCGTCGGCCACCCTGATCGCGCGGCCCTCCTTGATTCGAAGCTTCAGCGCTTCGGCGTAGCCGGCGCTCACGACGTATTGCAGTGCGCGCGCGACAACTTTCTGACCCGCCGCATCGGTTCCGAAAGAGAACCCTGACACGAACGAGGACTCGCCGAGCGGTGCCATGTTGCCGACCCCGACGGCCGTGACTGATGGTGTCGTCCGCAGCCGGGTGATTAAACTCTCGATCAGTTGCGCGCGACGTTCCGGTGCCGACGCCGCGCCGTTCACGTAGATGCGCCCGGTGAGCACATTGCGCGAGTCGTACCCTGGATCAACGTTCGCGAGCGTGATGAAGCTGCGCACGAGCAGCGCGGCGCCGATCAACAAAACGACGCTGAGCGCGGCCTCGAACGCGAGGAGGAGCGATCGCACCTTCTCGCCACTTCCCGTGATCCGGTTATCGCCGGTTCGGAGTGTTGCTGAGAGCTCGCCGCGCGAGGCGCGCACGGCCGGCAGCACGCCGGCGAGTGCGCCGGCGAGAAGCGATAGAAAAAGTGCGAAACCGAGCATCCGCCCATCGAGCCGCACATCGTCGAGTCGCGGGAACCCTTCGGGAGCCCACGCGGGGACTGCCTTCGTCAGTGCCCAGGCCATGAACACACCGAACGCACCGCCAAGGAGCGCGATCGCGGCACTTTCGGTCAACATTTGCTTCGCCAGACGCCCGGCGCCGGCGCCGAGAGCGGCGCGGACCGCGAGTTCGCGCGCGCGAGCAGTTCCGCGGGCAAGCAGCAGGTTCGTGACGTTCGCGCAGGCCACGAGCAGGACGAGACCGACGGCGGCCATCAACACCACGAGCGCCGGCTTCACGCGACGAGCGACGCTGTCAGCGAGACCGTTGACGCGCACTTCGACCGGTCCGCCCTTGCCGAACAACAACTCCGCGGCCATTGGCCGCTTGACGGTGCGCGCCGCGGCCGTGCCTTCGGCCGCGGCCTGTTCGGCAGTGCTTCCCGCCGTCAGTCGCGCGAATGCCGGGAGGATTCGCATCGAACCGTCCGTCGTCGATGGCAACACGTACGGTGTCCAGAAGAGTGCGTCACGATCGGGGAAATAGAACCACGAGGGCGCCACGCCGATGATCTCGTGCGTTCGTCCGTCAACCTGCAAGGTCCGTCCGACGACGTTCGGATCGCTTGCCAGCTTGGATCGCCAGAAGCGATCGCTCAAGAACACGACGTTGTTATTGCCTGTGACCGCTTCCTCCGGACGAAAGAAGCGCCCTTTCGCTGGTGTAACGCCGAGGGTTGCAAGGGCTGTGGGTGACAACGATCCGCCCTCGACCCGCTCCGTGTCGTTGCCGTGAGCGATGGTGAATGTCTGTTGCGAGTAAGCAGACATCCCTTCGAGGGTGCGCGCAGATCCGCGCCAGGCCTCGAAGGTCAAATTGCTCAATCGCGGATCGCGGATGATGGCGCGCCCGCCCGGGTGTTCCTCGGAGAGCATGACGATGCGATCCGGAGCCATGTACGGCAGCGGACGCAGCAGGACACCATAGACGACGGAGAAGACGGCGGTGTTGACGCCAATCGCGAGCGCGAGTGTGACGAGTGCCGCGAATGTGAATCCCGGTGCGCGCACCATCAAGCGCAGCGCATGTCGCAGATCCTGAAGCAGTGTATTCATGGCGTCTCAGTCGTCCAGTGTTGACAGATGTTGACAGACCCTCTGTCTCTGCATTTTAGCCCTGCCGGCGCGGCAGCAGACCATTCGCGGTAGAGTGTGCGGCATGTTTTCCCGGTTGGTCCGGCGCACGCACATGTACCTCGCGTTGTTCCTGGCGCCATGGATGCTGATGTACGCGGTCAGCACGCTCGTAATGAATCATCGCGCGGTATTCGTCGAGCGCTACGGATCCGGGCCAGTCCCGTTTCACAAAGAACGCGAACTCGTCTACGACGGATCGTTTTCGCCGGATGTCGATCTGAAGATGATTTCACGGCAGATCCTGACCTCGCTCGATCTCGACGGCGCCCACGGCGCCACGCGGCGGAAGGACGGCGCCATCGTCATCAACCGGAACGATCTGATCACGCCGCGACGCATCACGTTCACGCCGGACACGCGCACGCTGCTCGTCGAGCACCAGGAGCGGCGCCCCAACGCCTTCCTGGAGCGATTCCACCGCCGGCGCGGATACGCGACCGGCTATCGTCTCGACACGTCATGGGCTGTGACGGTCGACGCCGTGATCGTGGCGATGGTGTTCTGGGCGCTGTCAGGGCTGTGGATGTGGTGGGAAATGAAGGTGACGCGCGCGCTCGGTGCACTTGCGTTTCTCGGCGGCATCGGATTGTTCGCGCTCTATCTGGTGCTGCTGTAGATGACATTCGCACAGCTGAACCGCCGCACGCATCTCTACCTGGGCCTGGCGTTACTGCCCTGGTTTTCCATGTACGGGATCTCATCGCTGCCCTTCGCGCACACGCCATTCTTCGACCAACGCGATGCGGCGAAGGGGCTGCCGCTGTGGACGCTGCGGTCGGATCGCATCACCGACGTGCGCCCGCCGGAAGACGACAAGGGTCTGCGCGAGTTCGGCGCCGAATTGCTGCGCGAGGCGGGTATCAGCGGCACCGCCTTTGGCACCTATCGGCAAAGCGCCAACCAGGTCAACGTCTACTCGTACTCGTTCTGGAAATCGACGCAGCTGAAGTACTACGTCGATCAGAAGCGCGTCACCGTCGAGGATCGCCGATTCCGCTGGGATCAGTTCCTGACCGGCATGCATGGCCGTGGCGGCTTCGAGCAGGAAGGCCTCCTGCAGCTCTCTTGGAGCGTTGTCGTCGACATCGTGTGCCTCGGGATAATTGTCTGGATCGCGTCGGGTCTCTACATGTGGTGGGGACTGCCCGGTCATCGCGCCTGGGGGTGGATCGCCATCCTCGCTGGCGCGATTTCATTCATCGGATTCACCCTACGACTTTAATGGGCAGATCGCGTGCGGGCAGGGATTAAGAACTCGCCGCGCTGCGCCGCCGGCGGGCTTCGTCGATAGCGTCCTTTGCCTCTTTCAGGCCTCCACCAGTTGCCTGACGGAACCGCCTTATCGCCTCGATCCGCTCACCGCGTTCAAGGGCCTCTCGCACGTCCGGTGGCAAATCGTGCAGTTCGTCGAAGGCTATACCGGCATTCTTCAGCAGGGTGTCGAGTTTCGCGTCGATACGGGACAGTCGATTCAAGCGACGTTCAATAGACGAGAGCCTCGTGAACACGATCGCAATGGCGATGCCGACGGCGACGCCCAAGAGTACATTCGGATCCATCGCTCAAATCCTTTTCTCATTTAGACCCCGCATTCGTCAAGAAAAGCCTTAATCACCGGCCAAGCGGCGTCAGGATTGGCCTGCAACAAGAGATGCGGGCCGGGCACCCGTGCTGTGCTCATCGGCCGAAGCGACGCCATCCGGCGCCACGCCGAATCTGGGACGATGCGATCGTGATTGCTATGCAAATAGAGCGTTGGGACGACACACCGTGCGAACGTCGCGGTCTCGTTCATCTCCAATATCAGTCGGAGACGAGCCGAAAGCCCATTCGAACTCGGTCCGGACCGAGTTGACGTTTGGCACAACATTGGTGCCAACGTGCGGGCACGCCAGATACCGACTTACTCGCGCTTGTAAGGCGCGAGATCACAAGTGCCTCAGTGCCACGTTTGGATCCACGCGCGACGCGCGGCGTGCGGGAAGATAGGCGGCAATGATAGACGCGCCTATGAAAGCGATCGGCACCAGCGCGATGATGAGCGGATCAAATGCGGGCAACATGCGGATGAACAAGGGCCGAAAGCCGACGCGGAGGAGCACTCCAGATCCCAGACCGAGCGCGAGGCCCGCCAATACTGGACGTATACCGTCGAGCAGAACCATCCGGATCAGCCGGCGAGAATCCGCGCCGAGCGCCATACGGATTCCGAGTTCGCGGGTACGCCGCAGCACCACCTCTGACAGCACACCGTACAAACCAGCCATCGCAAGCAGCAGCGCAAGTCCGCCCAGCAATCCCGCTGCGTCCGCTCCTACTCTCAGAACGAGCAGGCGTTCGCCACCGAGCGACGACGCTGAGGCCGCCGCCATTACCGGCAGATCCGGATCAATGCGGTTCACGAGTCGCTTCAGCGGATCGACGAGCGCGGCTGGGTCCGTGGCAGTTCGGACGGTCAGCGTCACCGTCGAGACGTATTGCTGGTTCTGGGTCCACGGCAAGTACAGGAACCCGCCACCACGATTGCCGATGCCGCCGCTATCCGTATCAGTCACGACGCCAACGACGGTAACCGTCTGAATCGCTGGTGCGGGCTCTCGCGCGAATCGCCGGAAGCGGATGACAATCTGGTGTCCAATCGGCGGGCCATTCGGAAAAAGATTGCGTGCGAGACGCTCGGTCAACACGACAACGGGCTCGGAAGACGCGACGTCCCGAGCGTCGAATAGTCGTCCTTGGAGAAGTGCGACGCCCCATGTTGTGAATACTTCCGGCGAGCTGACCATGAAGTCGTAATAACCGCCGCTGAGCTGTTCTGCGGTTACGCCAACGGCGCCGGTGCGCGATCCGAACTCGAGAGGAAAGCCAGAGGACAATGCGGCGGACACGACTCCTGGCAGCCGGCGCGCGGAATCGAGCAAACGGTCAAGCGTCCGCACGCGCTGCGTCTCGTCGCGTTCCGTGCCGATAAGCACACGCGCGACCGTCAGTCGATCGATGTCCAGCCCTGTGTCGTGACGAGCGAGCGCAATCAGTTGTTGCGCGCACAGGAGGGACACCGAGACAAGGCCGGCGGAAACCGCGACCTGACATGCGATCATGCCGCGGCGGCCGCGCCAACGTGGAAGCGGTGTGTTCGAACCATCGGAGGCGATCACGTCGTGCACAGTGGCCCGCGACGCGTGAAAGGCTGGTATCACCCCGAACACGAACAGCGCGATGACGCTGCTCGCTGCACCGACCAGGGCAACTGAGGCGTTCATCTCCGGCGCGAATTGGACCGACAGACCCTGACCGAGTTGCAGGTCCCCACTAAGGACGCGAACGATGAGGAAACGCGCGATCGGGAATGCCGCCGCGCCTCCGACAATCGTGACGAGCGTGGCTTCGACAATTGGCTCTCGCACGAGCCGCCAACGGCCGGCGCCCAGTGCGCGTCGTACCGCGATTTCGTGTCGCCGGGCCGTCCCGCGTGCGAGCATCAGATTCGCGACGTTTGTGCATGCGACCAGGAGAACGAGTCCAACCGCAATCATGATGGTCGCTGCGAGCGGGCCCGCTATCGGATCCACGCTCTCATGCATCTTCACATCGGCCGCGGGCATGAGAGACCATCGCCGCGATGTGTTGTACGGCGCCGCCATTCTCCGGTCCAGCCCTCTGCCGATCGGATACGCGAGGTCGAGTCGATGAGCGACCGCCTGCAGCTCCGCGCGCGCTTCATCCATCGTCCGTCCTGGCTTCAAGCGTCCTTTCACCAATACCGTTCGTCGTTCGCGATCCGTGATCTCGCTCTGATCGGACACCGGTGACGCTGACAGCGGAATCCAGGCCGCGGTCGGAAGCAGATTGGGCATGTCGACGCCGCGGAATGTCGATGGCGCAACGCCGACGATCTCAAAGATCTCGCCACCCAGCTTCACCGTGCCCCCGACTGCCGCCGGATCGGCGCCGAACCGGACTCGCCACAACGCATCACTCAGCACGACGACGCGAGGCGCGTTCACCGCATCGTCACGCGGTTGAATCGCCCGCCCAAGTGCTGGGCGAACACCGACAACTGAAAAATAATCACCTCCTACCGCCTCGCCCAGCAGGAAATCCGCGCTCCCGCCGGCAACGAGTGGGAGCCGGAACCGTCGCCACGCCGCGAGAAACTCGAAGCTTGTCTGCGCCCGGCGGTAGTCCTCGTAGTCGGCGCGGGAGAGACTGACGACCGGGCTGCTCCCACCCTGCCGCGGATTGGAATGATAGAGGTTTGCAACGCGGTCGACGTTCGGAATGTCTGGAGGACGAAGAACCGCGGCGTAGACGACCGAGTAGATGGCAGTAGTCGCGCCAATCCCAAGCGCCAGCGTGGCTATTGAGAAGAGAGTGAAGCTCGGCGCCGCGCGAAGGCGCCGCCAGGCGTGGATTACATCGGCGAGCCAGCCATGCATATCCTGGTGCTCCCAAAACTAGATCCGAAGGGCTTCGCCCCTGCCGCCGCGGCTGCGCGCGCGCATCGCGGATCTACCTCAAATCCACCACCGCATACGCGCCCATCTTGGGCAGCGAAAACTCAATCCCGCCGTCGGCGACGACTTGATCCTGAAGCGCGGCCTTGCCACTTCCGGCGATGAAGGCATCACCACTCTGGTAGGAACCACGTACGCGGACGCGCAGTCCTTCAATCTCGCGTCCGCCGTAATTAATCAGGTGCACCCGGGCGCGCTTGCCGTCACTGGTCAGTCGCGCGATGACGACTTCGCTGCCGTAAATGCGCAAACTCCGCTGCTCGTCCGTGAGTTGCGCACGAATCTTCTGGGCGAATGCGCTCGGATCGGCGGCCTCCTGCGCGGGGTAGGCCGCGGTGCCGATCGCGACGTTGATCCGATGGCGGGGCGACGGCGCCTTTTCAATCTCGAACAGCAGGTTGCGTCGCGCCAGGAGGTTCATCGCTTCCGCCGTGACCGGTGATCCGTCGTCGACGACGCCGAAGTCAACGACGGGCGGAAGATCCAGGATGGGCAGCGAGTCGAGAAAGGCTAGCATCGCGCCCGCAGCTGGAACGTCTGCTGCCTCGATCTTCAAGACGACGTCGCCGGCATACGCGGCGGCTTCTGCGAGTGCGAGCGCCGCTTTACCGGTGGGGACGGCGTAACTGTACTTACCGGCTGGCGCCCGCATGAAACGCCACCCGCTTGCGACGATCCACGGCGCGCGAGTCGGTGACGCAACGCCGGGGCGCGGCGTCGTGCCGGGTACGGGAAGCGCTTCGCGGGCCGAGAAGTCGGCGTCGCTGATCGCCGTCACGTTGAATCCAGCCTTCCGCCATGCTTCCACCTGATCTGGTGGCACACACAGACGTTTGATGCCGGCTGATTCGAGTGTGGGACGGCTGTCGATGCCCTGCGTCCAATAGAGGCAGGGCACTGCGGCGACGAGCGCCAGAACTGCGGCGGTCATCAGACGGTCAGCTCCTGGACTTTGATCTTAGCCAGATCCGCAACCCCCAAGCCGAGCGAGGCTGCATAGTCCACGTGACCTGGCTCGCGGATGATGATGTTGACGTTGGGGTCGGCATCCCGTGCACGGGTGTCGTCCATCTTCAGCGAGTTGGGGTTGCGGTCCCAGATCGAGATGGCGCCGTGCGCCTTCCGCTCGTTATCGACGATGTCGAGCAGCAGTCGATCGATTGCGACGGGATCCGTGCCGAACATGATCTGTTTCGGATAGAACAGGTATTTCGTCGTCCGCGCGAACGGACCGCCATGCCACACCCCGCGGATGCCGTCCATGATCTGCAGCACGGTTCGCGAGCGAATGGGTTCCATCGACGCGAGCGTCCCGATGAAGGAATAGGTGTGCGTCTTGCCGCGCTGGTGGGTTCGCGCGACGTTCGAGAAACTTCCGTACGCGATGTTCTTGAGGCAACCCGTGGCGCCAGACGCGCCATGGTCCTTGATGTTCGGGATGTTGATGATCTTGGTCAGACGTTTCGTTACCAGCCGCATCATGCTCGAGCGCGTGTCTTCCTCACCAAAGAGGTTGGCTTCGAGATACGTCTCGGGATCGTATCCACTGTTGTCGGTGTTCCGGTTCGCGCGCTCCGCCGCCACGCTCTGGACGCCCTCGGGAACGTGAGCCGCATAGTTGCACTCGTCCATCTGGTTCTGGAAGCGTTCGTAGATGTAGATCTGCGACACCGGGACCCCGAGGCCCGTCAGTTGCCGCACGGTTTCGGCGACGATCTCGTACGCGGAAATGCAGTTCGGATAGCCGCCGCAGTTCACCTTGATGCCGACGACATCCGAGGGGGCGAAGAACCGGCGCCAGGCATCCGCGGTCGTCGTCGCGCCGGTCAGCGCGCGCATCCCCTGCGCCATCATCTCGCGCACGACGGGGTCGTTAGCGGTGTTGGTTGTCGTATCGACGCACTTGTCGGATTTGACTCTGATGACCCGGCCGGGAAACGGGCCCGGCATACCCGGTGTCGCCGCAGGAGAGTAGCGCGAGACGATTTTGAGCGGCGGGAGGTCAGTACGGATTTGTAATCCGTCCCGCTCGAGCTCGCGAATCGAGGGACCTTTTGCAGCGAGATCCAACCCTGCCGCCTTGGCGGACGCGGCAGCCGCCGCCAGGAGTCGGACAAAGGCTCTGCGATGCATGGGGCCCCTCCTTTATATATATAGGCCGGCGGCGATTATACGTCTGGCTCTTCGCTCCTGGCTGCTGGCTGCTGGCTCTCGGGCCGGGCGCTAACCCCTTGCTCCACTAGTCCTTTCATGCTACGGTGCGCGCGGTTTCCCTTCTCGCTGCAGTTATTACTCGTTGGAAGGAGTCGTGATGAGCAACGTTCGGTGTGTGTGGGCCGTACCGTTCGTAGTCGCATCGCTCTGCCTGGCTGGCGCCTCGTCGGCGTTCGCCCAAGGCGGAACAACTGGAACTTTGACCGGCACGGTCGTGGACGCGCAAGGGTCCGCGGTGCCGGGCGCAACTGTCACCGTAACTGAGGCCGAAACGACTGCCGTTCGTACGGTGGTTTCAAATGAAAACGGTTTGTTCCGCATCGCCGGACTCGATCCGGGCCGGTACACCCTCAAGGTCGAGCTCACAAGTTTTAGACCGGTCAGCATTTCCGAGATTGCATTGTCCGCCGCTGAAATCCGCGATCTCGGGAAGCTCAAGCTCGAGGTCGGGGCGCTCACTGAAACCCTGACGGTCACATCGGAAGTCACGCCCGTGCAGGTCGCCGACAGCTCGCGCCGGAAGACCGTGACCGGCGACGATCTGCAAAACATTCAGATGAAGGGGCGTGACATTTATAACCTGCTTGCTGTCCTCCCCGGCGTGCAGGACACCAATCTCAACCGCGATTTTTCATCATGGACATCGGCGACGCAGATCACGATTAACGGCGCGCCCTCGCAGAACAAGGACGTGCGCGTCGATGGCATCAACATCGTCGACGAAGGCGGATGCGGAACGGCGTTTGTCAACTTGAACATGGACGCGGTCGGCGAAATCCAGGTCATCGCCAACGGGTACACCGCCGAGAACGGCCGGAACAACGGCGGCATGATCAACGTCGTTACCAAGTCCGGTTCGAATGTGTTCAAAGGCTCCGCGTGGTACAACGGCCGGCGTGACCAGTTCAACGAGAACGACTATTTCCGCAAGGTCAACAAGCAGCCAAAGCCGCTGTACGACGTCAACATCTCCGGCTACGGCTTCGGTGGCCCGCTTGTGATCCCTGGCATCATTGATGCTCGGAAGGTGACGACCAACAAGACGTTCTTCTTCGTGTCTCAGGAGTACACCGTCGATAAGCGGCCGACCGATACGACCCGGTCTAATCTTCCGACTGCGCTCGAGCGCGCCGGCGATTTTTCACAGACCCGAATCACCAACGGCACCATTCAGCCGATCATCGATCCGCAGACAGGTTTGCAGTTCCCAGACAACAAGATCCCAGCCAATCGGATCAATCCGCTCGGTCAGCGCATGCTGAATCTCTTGCCGATGCCGAACGGGATTCTGAACCTGCAGGCCGGTCAGGAATGGACGTCCAATTCCGCGTACGATACGACGCCGGAGCACGGACGTACGAACACGAATATCCGCATCGATCAGGTCTACTCGGCGAAGACGCGCCAGGCCTTCAAGATCATCAAAGATCGCGACGATACGTGGAGCTATAACAACTTCACGCCGGGCACCGGACACGTGAACAACAACACCCCTGGCATTCTGATCTCGTCAACACTGACGCAGGTGCTGAAGCCGACTGTCGTCAACGAAATGAACTTCGGCTACACGCATAACCGGTGGGGGTTTAGGGCGGGTCCAGAAGACCGAGTGGGATCGGATTTCGACTACACGAAACTGTACGCCGCGACGCTCGGGATCACCGCGCCACGGTTGCAGCCGTTCGGCGACCACAGCGATCCACCCGAACTCTCCGGCTTCGGTGGACAGCAGACCGACGAGTGGCCGTATGCGCCGCGATTCAGCACCGGTGGCGGCAACCGATCGGGCCTCGCGGGCTACATGTCGGGTGGCAACCCACCGTATCCACGGCTCAACATGAGCGCGCGGGCGGCATGGGCCGATGACCTATCGATTACAAAAGGTCGCCACAACCTCAAGACCGGCGTGGCACTTGAATTCAATCACAAGACCGAGCCTGGCTCTGCCGATTACATGGGGAACTACAACTTCGGCCATGACGCGAACAATCCGCTGAGCACCGGCAATGGTTACGCCAACATGCTGCTCGGCAACTTCACGACCTATACCGAATTGACGGCCCGCGTTGACAAGGCTGTCCGGCACTGGCAAACCGACATCTACGTCCAGGACAACTGGCGCATGACGCCGCGCTTGACCATCGATTACGGCGTGCGGCTGCAGCACAGTGGATCCGACTACGAAGTCAACAACAATCACACCGGGTTCTTCCCTGATCAGTGGAATGCAAATCAGGCTGCGCGTGTGTACACGCTGGTCTGCACCACTGGCGTTCCTGGGAACCAGGCCTGTCCGGCAGCAAACCAGCGGACGATCGATCCGGCGAATCCTGGCGTGTTCTTCCCGGCGGCATTCAACGGCAACATCGTCAACGGCACCGGCAATCAGATCAATGGCGTGTCAACCGACGGTATTTCCGGGGCAAAAGCTGGCACGTATTTCCGGTTCCCATGGCTAGTTGCCGCCCCTCGCGTCGGGTTTGCCTGGAATGTGACTGGAGACGGCAAGACCGCGCTCCGCTCGTCGTGGGGGATCTTCTACAACTTCCCGCGATCAACGGGCACTGGCGGGTACAACTTCGCTGGCGGCTGCCCGGTTTCCTGCAGCAATCAGATTCGGTGGGCGACATTCGACGACATCGCAGCGGTGGCAAGCGGATCGAGCAGCGTGCAGCTCGTTCAGTCACCGGTCAACGTGAACGTCGGCGGCTACGATCAGCCGCTCGCCAAGTCGTACAACATGAATGTGGCGTTCCAGCGAGACATTGGGTTCAACACGGTCGCCGAGATTGCGTACGTGGGGAACTTCGCCTACGAAAGCGGACGGACGGTGGACATCAATCGACTGCCGCTCTACGTCTATGCCGTTCCCGCAAATCTCGTGAACAACACGGCGCTGAATGCCAACTCGTTGAGGCAGAAGTACAGCCCGTATCCTGGAATGGGATCGGTCACGCAATTCTTCGAGGACCTGAATATAAACTCGCTGCGGTACCACGCGATGCAGCTCAACGTCCAGCGGCGTCTGTCGCACGGACTGCAGACTGGCTTCGCCTACACCTACGCACACGGCGATGGGTACTGCGCGCAGGGTTGCAACAACGGCAGCACAACAGCCGCCCCAAACCCCGGGTACGATCCCTACACAGACCAAATCGGCGGCCAGGCCGCGCTCAAGGCTCGCTACTGGGGACCGACCGCGGAGAATCGCCGGCACAACATGATCGTGAACTACAGCTACGACATTCCAGCGTTCACGGACAACGCGTTCATCAAGCCAATCGTGCGAGACTGGCAGGTTTCGGGCGTAACGAGATTGCTGAGCGGCGCGCCCATCACGCCGGTCTGTTCGTCGAACAACGCCGGGATTCAGAATTCGAACCCAACATTGACAGATGGCGTCGTGGCGCGCTGCCAGCTGGTCGGCGACCCGTTCACCCTGACGGCTGCGCAAGTCGCGGCGAACAAAAATCTGCCGTTCGCCGATCAGGTCCATTTCAACGTTGATGCGTTTGCCATGGCACAGCCGAATGGCAACATCGGCAACTTTGGCAACACGCCGGTAGGGATTCTGCGGCAGCCGACCTGGCATGAATGGGACGTCACGCTGTCCCGTCGATTCCCAGTCACGTTCATGGGCCGCAAGAACAGCGGCGTGAAACTGCAGCTGCAGGCATTCAACGTGTTCAACGAGGTGCAGTTCACGAACATGAATGCGACTTACAATTTCACCGGTCCGAACAACTCGGTGAACAACAACGCGAACACCGGCAAATACGTGGCGTCAGGTAATGGCCTGGCGGCCGGGACGATCGCGCCGCGGATTATAAGTCTGACGGTGCGGTTCGACTGGTAGGCAGTCGGCCCGGGATCCGGGATCCGTTGCCCGGGATCCGGCGGATAGCACATCGAAAGCCCGGCGTGTCAATGGACGCGCCGGGCTTTTTGTTATCAACGGCCTGCATTTCGCCACTCGCGACTCGCTTCTGGCTTCCAACTTCTTATATATTCACCCGTATGAGTAAGCCGTCTCTTACAGCTCTTTTGGCAGCAATTGCGTTGATCCCGATCGTCCTCTCGGCTCAGAACGCGCCGATCCAGAGCGGCATGGGCAACGACGACACTGGCGCGCCGAAGCTCAGTCTGGACGAGCCGCTTCCCGGCGAAAAAATGATCGATCGGCTGAAGCTTGATGACAAAGCGCAGGCACCTGACGTCCGCCTCCTGCTGATGGATGCGAGCCGCGACGCCGCGCCCGTTGCCCAAAAGATTCTCGAGCTTCGTCTGCGGCTAGGCAATCTGGCGCTCCAGAATAAAGTCGATGAGATGCCGGCGGCGACCGAGGCATACTCGGCAGCTGCGACGGAGATGGCAGCGATCGAAGCGCGCGCCTTCACGAAGATCTACGCGATGCTGAAACCGAATCAGCAGGCGAACGCGGCACAAGCGTTTGCGATGATGGCTGGTATTTTCCAGCTTGCTCCCGGCCGGGGGCGCGGTGGGCAGCGGGGAGGTGGCCAGTGAGGGGCGTGGTGATGCGCGTATCGCTGGCGTGCCTGGCTGGCACGATGATCGTGATCACGATGGCCGCGACGCCGCGGGCACAGCGCCGAGGTGGTGGCGGTGGCGGAATGCCCCAGGGGCAGTTCGGCGGGTTTCAACTGACTCGGCTCGAGATCCTCACGGCCGACTTTCAGTTGACCAAAGACCAGAAGAAGGCAGTCAAAGCGCTGCTGGATGATGCGCATAAAAGCGCCGCTGCGACTCGCGAAACACTGATCAGTGCGCACGCGGCGATTGGTGCCGCGATTGCCGCGAACAAGGGTCAGGCGGAGATCGACGCTGCGGTCAAGCAGTACGGACAGCTGGCCGCCGCAATGGCGACGTTGGAAATGAAGGCGCTTGGACAGCTGGTGCAGCAGCTCGATGTCCCGCAGCGCGGAAACCAGGCCGCCGTGCGCTCCGCGTTTCTCCTGATGCGCGGAATCTTCCTCGACGCGAAGAAGTGGGACGCTGTACCAGACTCACGCAGTTATTGATTCGTGTCGGGATCCGGTTTCCGGACCCGGGATCCGGACCCCGGATCCCGCATCCCGGACAACGGATCCCGACTAACTAATAGCCAATCGCAATCCCATCCTTCCGCGGATCCGACGCCCCTGAGAGCGCGCCGCTGTCCGGATCGATCATGATCGCCTGTCCGCCGCCCATCAGGGCGCGATGCTTGATGCCGGCAGGCGGAAGCACGCGCTCGTGGCCGCGCGCGACCAGTCCGTCGATCACGGTGGACGGCAGCGTATCCTCGAGCATCACCCCTTTGCCGCTGATATAGCGCACACGCGGGGCGTCGATCGCCTGTTGGAGATTCATCTCGCGATCGATGAGGTTGATGAGCACCTGCGAGTGTCCCTGCGCCTGGATATCGCCTCCCATGACTCCGTACGACATCAGCAGCTTGCCATCCTTGAACACCATCGCCGGAATGAGCGTATGGAACGGCCGCTTTCCTGGTTCGAGCTTGTTGGGATGGCCCGGTGCGAGCGAGAAGCCGGAGCCGCGGTTGTGCAGCATGATTCCCGTTTCGCCGGCGACAATGCCGGACCCGAAGGAGTTGAACAGGCTGTTGATGAACGACACCGCGTTGCGATCTTTGTCGACGACGGTGAAGTAGGTGGTGTCGCTGCCCATCTGGATGTCGCCGTAAAGTGGCGGGTCGATGGCACGCTTCGGATCGATGAGCCCTCGTCGCTTCGCCGCGTACTCCTTTGAAATGAGCTCCTTGATCGGGATTTTGGCGAACGCCGGGTCGGCGATGTATCGATTGCGATCGGCAAAGGCGATCTTCGTCGCCTCGACGAGCGTGTGATAGTAGAGCACGGCGTCGCCGCGCATCGCTTTCAGATCGAGCGCTTCGAGGATGTTCAGGATCAGCAGTGCCGTGAGCCCCTGGTTGTTCGGCGGCAGTTCGTACAGCGTGTGACCGCGATACGTGGTCGAAATCGGCTCGACCCAGTTGGATTTCTGTGCCGCGAAATCCTCCATCGAGAGGAAGCCGCCGTTCTTCTGGCAATAGTCGACGATCGCCTTCCCGATCTCTCCGCGATAGAACGAGTCGCGTCCACCTTTCACGAGCGTCCGAAACGTCTTCGCAAGATTCTTCTGCGCAAAAACCGTCCCGGGTCGAGGCGCTCCGCCGTTGACCAGGTAGGTCGCGGCGGCTGCCGCGTCCTGCTTCAGTTTTGCAACCTCCGGTTCCCAGTCCGCCGCGATCTTTTCCGCCACCGGAAAGCCGTTTTCGGCATACGAGATCGCCGGAGCCATCAGGTCGGCGAACTTCATCGTCCCGTATTTCTCGAGCACCGTAAGCCAGCCGTCAAAGGCGCCGGGCACGGTGATCGTTTCCATGCCGCTCAGAGGCATTTGCGCAATCTTGCGCGAGGTGAAGTGATCAAGCGTCAACGCGCGGGGACAGCGTCCGCTTGCATTCAGCGCGTCGATCTTTTTTGTTTTCGACGAGTAGATCATCGCGAAACAGTCACCGCCGATGCCGGTCATGTTCGGTTCGGTGACGTTGAGCATCGCGGCGACTGCGATCGCGGCGTCGACGGCGTTTCCGCCGCGTTTCAGGATGTCGATGCCGACCTGCGACGCGAGCGGCTGACTCGTCGCCACCATCGCCTGGTTGGCGCGAACCACCGATCGTCCAGCGGTCGGGCCGGCGAACCACGCGTCAGGAGACGATGGTGCTTGATTCTGGTTCATCGTCTGAACACTTTCATCTGTGTGGCTTCCGCCTGCGGGCGGGAGGGAATCGGCCGGTGGAAGTCCAGTCATCGCTGAGGCACAGGCTGATATTTCGAGAAACTTGCGGCGGCTCAGAGAAATAGTCATTTATGGTCCCTCTGAAACGTCGATTATACTGACGCGCCGAGGTATCTATGCCACACCCGTTGACGGCGTCAATCGCCGGTGTTTGTGCAATTCTCGCGGTGGCTGGCTCATCGAATCTCCGCTCGTCTTTGCCGCGCGATCTACAGCCGATCGCGAGGCAGACTCGCACGATCTACGTCTCGGTCACCGACAAAGCCGGCGCGTCCGTCACCGACCTGCAGGCGGCCGATTTCGAAGTGAAGGAAGGCGGCAAGGTCTGCTCCATCACCAGGGTCGCGCCCGCCGAGATTCCGCTTCGCATCGCGCTCCTCGTTGCCGACCAGGGAACTGGCGCTTTTCAGCTCGGCACCGGGCGTTTCATGCAGAAGCTGCTCGGGCACGCCGAGTTTGCTCTGTACTCGGTCATCGTGCAGCCGGAGAAGCTGATAGATTTCTCGCACGAGGGGAGCGAGCTGAGCGCAGCTCTCAAGCGCCTCGGTCCACGTGGCCGTGAAACCGGGTCCGCACAATTGCTGGAGGCAATCCAGGAGGCGACGAAGGAGGTTCAACACGAGGACAGGCGTCCCGCCATCGTGGTCATGCGGCTCGGTGGTGAAGGACCGACAACGCTCAACGGCAACGACGTCCGTGACGCGTTACGCAAGAGCGGCGCTGTCCTCTATGTTGTCTCCGGCGCCGGCGCGCAGGGGTTGGCTCCTCCCCAGGCCAGAGGAACAGACGCGGTCTCGGTTCAACAGGGTCAGTTGCGGGACCAGGAGCTTACCGACGGGCAGTTCGCCCTGAATCAAGTCCTGGGCGACGGCGCCAAGGAATCCGGCGGCCGGCACGATCAAGTGATCACGACGACGCACGCCAAGGCGATTGAACAGGTGGCGGAGGAGCTGCTGCATCAGTACGAGATCAAATACGCGCTGCCGGATGGTGCGAAGCCAAGTGAGAAGATATCGGTGTCGACGAAAAGAAAGGGCGTAACCATTCACGCGCCCTCGCGCGTGCCCAATTAGAACCACGGATGAACACGGACGAACACGGATATGCCGTTATGAAAATCTCTCGACGGGAATTGCTCGTCAGCATGGCCGCGGCGCCGATCGTGCTCCGGGCGCAACGCAATCCTGCGCGACCGAAGCTGGCCGCGATCTGCACGACGTACTTCAAGTACTCCCACGCGCAGCACATCGTCGATCGATTCCTCGAGGGCTACGGCTGGAACGGCAGCTGGCATCATCCGCCGATGGACCTGGTATCGATCTTCATCGATCAAATCGGCGACAACGATGTCAGCAAGAGCCGGCTGCAGCAGTTTCCGACGATGAAGCTGTATCCGACCATCGCGGAAGCGCTGACGCTCGGCGGATCGAAGCTCGCGGTCGATGGCGTGATTCTGATTGGTGAGCACGGACGCTATCCACGAAACGAGAAGGGGCAAACGAAGTACCCGCGGTACGAGTTCTTCAAACAGATTGTCAAAGTCTTCGAGGACAGCGGCCGCTCTGTCCCCGTGTTCAACGACAAGCATCTGTCGTGGAACTGGGACTGGTCGAAGGAGATGTACGACACGTCTCGGCGCATGGGATTTCCGTTGATGGCCGGTTCGAGTTTGCCGGTGACGTGGCGCACACCCTCGCTCGAGATGCCGCTTGGCTCGCGGGTCCGCGAAGCCATGTGTATTTGTTATGGCGGTGTCGACAGCTACGACTTTCACGGTCTCGAGACGTTGCAGTGCATGGTCGAACGGCGCAGGGGAGGAGAGACCGGCGTCAAATGGGTGCAGGCACATCGCGGTGAGAACTTCTGGAAGGCGCATCAGGACGGGGTGTGGCCGAAGGACTTGTTCGAGGCGTCGCTGTGCCGGAGTCACACGCTCAAGCCGCCTCGCGCCGGATTCAACCACGTCATGCCGACGGTCGACGAGATGCGGACACTCGTAAAAGACCCGGTGGCATATCGCTACGAACATCAGGACGGACTGATGTGCACGATGATCCTGTTGCACGGTCTGATCGAGGACTTCAACTTCGCCGCGCGACTTGACGGTCAACAGAGCATTTTCTCAACCCAGATGTATCTGCCAATGCCACCAGGGCGCACCACCCTTGCGAACTTTTTCAGCCCGCTCGTGAACAACTTCGAACAGATGTACTTGACCGGGAAGGAAACGTACCCCGCTGAGCGCACATTGTTGACCACGGGATTGACCGCGGCTGGCGTGGAGAGTCTGTTCAAGCAGCAAACACGCTACCAGACGCCACATTTGGCTATCACTTATCAGCCACCGAAGGCATCAACTTTCTGGCGGACCTAGAGCACCGATCGGATCCCGGGCCACGGAAGAACACGGATAAACACGGATCGGATCCCGGATCCCGGACAACGGATCCCGGAGCACCTACTCATGAAACGAATTGCAGTTGTCGCCACGGTCTACCGCTACCTGTCTCACGCGCAGCATATCGGCGACCGATTCCTGGTCGGCTACCCGCGGGATGGTGCGTGGCACAAGCCGGACATGAAGGTCGTGTCGCTCTATGTCGATCAGAAGCCTGATGGCGATCAGAGCGCCACGCGCGCGAAGGAATTCGACTTTCAGGTGTATCCGACGATCGCGGAGACGCTGCGCTGCGGCGGGAGCAAGCTCGCGGTCGATGCCGTACTCGTAATTGGCGAACATGGAGACTACAAGCGGAACGACAAGGGTCAGGTTCTGTATCCGCGGTACGAGTTCGTCAAGCAGTGTGTTGAGGTGTTCGAGAAGGACGGCGTTGCCGTGCCTCTCTATAACGACAAGCACCTGTCCTACAGTTTCGAGCACGCGAAATGGATGGTTGATGCCTCGAAGCGGCTGAAGTTTGCGATGCTTGCCGGATCATCACTCCCCGTGACGTGGCGGCTGCCTGATATCGAGCTGCCGCTGAACAGCGAGATCGAAAGCGCGCTGATGGTCGGCTACGGCGGTCCCGACGTCATGGATTTTCACGGCTTCGAAGCGATGCAGTGCATGCTCGAACGGCGCAAGGGGGGCGAGTCCGGCGTCGCGGCTGTGCAGATGATCGAAGGGGATGCGGTGTGGAAGGCTGGCGAGGAAGGACGGTACTCGAAAGAGCTTCTCACGGCGGCGCTGTCGAGAAGCGACACGCCTCAGGGACAGTCGGTGGCCGACGGCCGCACACAGGATCTCGTCGCCAAAGGGGAGCTGCCGAAACTCGTGAAGACGCCCTCGGCGTATTTCATCGAGTACCGTGATGGACTCAAAGCGACGCTGCTCATGCTCAACGGCGCGGTGAAGGACTTCACGTTTGCCGCGCGGGTGAAAGGCGCGGGCGTGCAGTCGACGCAATTCTTTCTTTCACCCGAGCCGAACGTCACGTATTCCGCCTGTCTGGTTCGCAAGATCGAAGAGCTGTTCGACGCGGGCAAGGCGCCGTATCCGGTCGAACGCACGCTGCTCGTCAGCGGCATGCTGGAAAGCTGTCTCACATCCCGGCTTGAAGGACAGAAGCGACTCGCGACACCGCAGCTGTCGGTCCAGTACAGAGCACCGCAGCAATCACAACACGCTCGATCCTGATTCACCATGCGCCTCGCGACTGGTCTCCTCACGCTCGCCTTATTCATCGCCGGCTCATCGCAGGTTTCCGACCGCGCCTCACGGCTCCATCGTGACGCGCTCGTCTTCGACGCCCACGTCCACGTCGTCGATCGGCAGTTCTATCACGGCGGCGACATGGGCCAGCGGGTCGAGGACGGCCAGTTCGATCTGGTCCGCGCGAAAGAAGGCGGTCTCGACGCCCTGTTCTTTTCGCTGTTCGTGACCGAGCAGTACTACCCAGCTCGCCTGGAGACGAAGCAGACGCTGCGATTGATCGATGCCGCCTACGATCAGCTGGAAAGGAACAAGGACAAAATCCAGCTCGCGTTCAACGCCACCGACGTCGAGCGCATCAGCGCGACGGGAAAACTTGCCGCCTTCATGGATCTCGAGGGCGGGTTCGACCTCGATGGCGATCCGGCCATCCTCCGCGACCTGTATCGGCTCGGCCTTCGTTCGTTTCAACTACCCGCGCACAACTGGGCGAACAACTTCGCTGACTCGTGCTGCGCGGCGCCGAAGTGGCATGGGCTCAACGATCGCGGCCGTGCGGTGATTCGCGAGGCGAACCGGCTCGGGATGGTGATCAACATCTCACATGGATCGGACGAGACGATTTCCCAGGCGATCGACGTCAGCGCCGATCCGATCGTCGCGACCCATCATGGCCTTCGCAGCGTCAACAACATCCCGCGCCTCATCCCGGACGACCTCTTGAAAAAGCTCGCGGCGAAGGGCGGGGTGATGGGGTTTCAGATCGGCAACGAGTTCCACAATGTCAAGGTCTTCAAGTGGAACACGGAGCACGCGGGCAAGCCGTTCTGGGACACCACAGACATCGGCCAGAAGGAATCGAAGATGACGATCGATGAGCTCGACAAGATCGCCGCGCCGCAGTTCCCGATGGTCGGCTTCAAGCCCTCGGCGCCCGATGACATGAAGCTGACACCAGATGACTGGCTCGCCGTCGTCGAGCGCGCGATCGCGCTCGTTGGCGACGATCACGTTATGTTGGGATCGGACTTTGACGGCGGGCCGACCCTGCCGCGCGGCATGCGCGACATCCGCGACCTGCCGCTGCTGACCGAG
>DASTVZ010000206.1:0-49116 GCA_035758845.1 Vicinamibacterales bacterium | reverse complement strand
GCCATACGGAGGAACTCCGGCGCCCGTGCCCGGTACGATCCAAGCTGAGAACTTCGACGAGGGAGGCTCGGGTGTCGCGTATGTCGACAGTTCCCCGACGAACCAGGGCGGAAAGTACCGGACGAACGACGCCGTGGACATTGAGAGTACGACGGATGCCGGCGGCGGCTACGATGTCGGGTATGTGACTGCGGGTGAGTGGATGAAGTACACCGTCAACGTAACGACCGCCGGCTCTTATGACATTGAGTTCCGCGTGGCGTCCTCGGGTGGCGGCAGAACATTCCATCTCGAGATCAACGGAACCAACGTGACCGGATCGCTGGCGGTGCCAAACACCGGTGGCTGGCAAACGTGGGCGACCATCAAGAAGACGGGCGTCACCCTGAATGCCGGCTCCCAGGTCTGGACCTTCGTCGCTGATAGCGGCGGAAGCGGCTCCTACGGCAATCTCAATTACATTCGTGTTGCCGCCCCCTCGGGCGGCGGTGGTGGACCGGAGCCGTTCGGCGGCACGCCGACTGCGCTGCCCAGCATGAAACTTGAGTTCGAAAACTTTGACGAGGGCGGCGCCAACGTCGCCTACGCCGATATGTCCAGCGGCAATTCCGGCGGGAAATATCGGCCGACCGAAGATGTCGACATCGAATCGACTCCCGCCGGCGGATACGATGTCGGTTGGGTTTCCGCTGGCGAGTGGCTGAAGTATACGGTGGCCGTGGCGACGGCAGGCACCTACGCTTTGGACATCCGTGTCGGATCAGCCGGGACGGGCGGCACTTTCCACATTGAGGTCAACGGTGTGGATAAGACTGGACCGATTTCGGTGCCAAACACCGGCGGCTGGCAGACCTGGCAAACGATTCGAGTCTCGGGCGTCACGCTCGCCGCGGGGACGCAGGTGTGGCGAGTCGTCATGGACACAGGCAGTCCGACGGGGGGAGCAGTCGGGAACTTCAACTGGCTGCAGGCAACACTGCAATAGCGCCGTTCACACATGCGCGGGTGGAGCGCCGCCGATTTCGCCGCATCGCCTTGAGCTTCGATGGCGGGTCACGGAAACCTGATGCTCACGCCGGAGATTCAGGCGGAGTTCGTCGTTGAAGCACCCGATCTGTTCGTGCCGGCGGCGGGCGGCTGGGGGCGGATGGGTGTGACGCACATCCGGCTGGCCAAGGCGAATCGGGATCTCCTGACCGGCGCTCTGCAGGCCGCCTGGAAAGTGCGTGTTGGCAAGAATGCCGCCACGCGATCTCACGGGCGCACGCGCGGGCCTCGTCGGTGATGGCAGCGTCCTACCGTGCGTCCTCTAAAATGCTTACCTTCGTCGTCCTCGCCATCTGGCTGGCTCTAGTCGTCTTTACCACGAGCCGGCACGAGTTCTGGCGTGACGAAGTGCGCGCGCTGACTCTCGCGCGAACCGCGACATCGCCGTTCGATCTTTACGAGTTGATCCGGGATGACGGCCATCCGGTCCTCTGGTATGTGCTCCTCTTTCTTGGCACGTCCATCGTGGATACGCCGCTCGTGCTCCCGATTACCAGCGTACTGATCGCGTTCGCCGCAGTAGCGCTGTTCATGTGGTTCGCTCCGTTCCCATGGTGGTTCCGGTGCGTCTTTATCTTCAGCGCGCTTCCCGCGTTCGAGTATTCCGTGATGGCGCGAAACTACGGGATCAGCATGCTGCTGTTCTTTCTCGCCGCCCTCCTTTACCGGACGCGGACGACGCATCCGTTCCGCCTGGCGTTCATCCTTGCCTTGCTGGCTAACACCAACGTCCACTCGGCGATTCTCACGTGCCTCGTCGCGGCGGTATGGGCCTGGGGCATCGTCGTCGATCAGAAGAGGGGCGTGGTCCCGGTCGAGTACTCCCGCTACCTGCCATTTGCGGTTGTGGGTGCCGGCGTTCTGTTGTGCCTCCTTGTCACCATGCCGCGCGAGAACACGATTTTGACGCCCGTACGCGGCTCGGAAAGCATTGGCCAGATTGGGGCTGCGTTGCGAGGCGCCGTGCTCAGGCCGGACCTGACGTTCTCCGAGCTCATCCCCTTGTGGTTGCGTCCAAAACTTGCCGTGCTCATGCTGTACGGCGCAATTCTCGGCCTTGTCAGCCGTCCGAGTCTCTTGCTGGCAGCGTTGGGGGCGCAGATCACGTTTGGCGTGTTCTTCCGCGTCGTATATCCGGGCTGGTACCGCCACCAGGGGCTGTATCTCGTATTTCTTGTGTTTCTTTGCTGGGTGTACATCGAATCAACACCGGCGCGAACCCGGTCCAGCCTCAAGGGGTTGATGTTTCAAGGCGGTCTCTATGGAGCCGTGCTTGTCCTCGTCCTGACGCAACTGAGTCGAACACCTCAGTTGGTCCGGGCTGACATCATCGGGGCGAGGAGCTCCAGCAAAGCATTTGGCGAATTCTTGAATCATTCGACGCAATTCCAGAACGCGGTGATCGTGCCCGAGCCGGACTATAAGGTGGAGTCGCTGCCGTACTACGCCGACAACCAGGTTTATCTTCCCAGAGAGGGTCGGTTCGGGACGGCAGTGTCCTGGACAAGCGCTTCAAAGGCGCACCTGACGCTCGGCGAGTTGTTGCAGGCGGCGCGCGACGTCAGGAGTCGAACAGGCAGCCCCGTGCTCATCGTGCTGGAGCCCCTCAATCTGGATGGCGGCGCTGGAGAGCAGAAGTACATGTACGGGAAGGTGTTCTCGTGGACTGCCGCCGAGGCAGAGGAGTTCCGGAACGCGACGACGCTGCTGCGTGAGTTCGATGCGTCTGAAGGCGACGAAGATTACAGGGTCTTCCTCCTCGCTGGAGCTGATCAGGCGACCGGGCGCCGCGCCGGCAGCGTCATGTCTTCCGCATCCGCGCACCAGATCACCCTTCTTCACGTGCCGTTCTACAGCGCGCCTCCGCCCGGCTTCTCCCTGAGTTCGATCTGCAGATGAAGCGTCCTGCTTGGAACCTGCTCACCGGGACGCTGACCCGCTACGCGCTGCTGTTCGTCAACATCGCGATCGGCATCTTTCTGATGCCGTTCACGATGCACCATCTGGGCAAGGCACAGTACGGCCTCTGGATGCTGGTCGCATCCATGACCGCATATCTACAGTTGCTGGATCTCGGGTACGGCAACGGCCTCGTGCGTCAGGTGACCCAGGCAGATGCGCGCGGGGACGACGAGGGCATGAACGCCGCCCTCAGCACGTTCCTCTTTGTCTACCTCGGCATAGGGGCGCTCGCCCTCGGCGCGGTTGTCCTTCTCGTGTCCTTCGCGCTGCCGCGATTCCCTAATCTTTCCCCCGACGAAGTCAGGACGGCGCAGCTCGTCCTGTTGATTGTCGGTGCGCGCGTGGCGATCGCGTTTCCGATGAGCGTGTTCGGCGCCATTACTACGGCGCGGCAGCGTTTCGCACTCACCGGTTCGATTGCCATCGTCGTCGCGCTCGCGCAGGGAGCAGCGACATACGTGGTCCTTCGCGCCGGATACGGACTCGTCCCCCTGGTCAGCGCGACGACACTAATCGCGGTCGCCAGTTATGGCGCTTACATTGCTGCCGCACTCGCGACCTTTCCGGGCCTGCGATTGTCTCCTCGCCGCTTCAGTCTGACCCAGGCGCGCGAGGTCACGAGCTTCAGCCTCTATCTCTTTCTCATCAGCCTGGCGATCCAATTCGGATACAACGTCGACAATCTGATCATCGCTGCTTTCGCCGGAACCAGCGCCGTCGCTGTCTATGCGGTCGCCTTCAGGCTCGCGGATTATCAGCGCCAACTGTGCAATCAGTTCAACGGGTTGCTGTTCCCGGTGGTGGTTCGGTTCAGCGCAGCTGACGAAGTCGAGTCGCTCCGAGCCACGCTCGTTGACGGCACTCGAATCGCGCTCGGATTGATAGTCGGCGTCACGCTGTGTCTCGTGTCGTTCGGCGATCGGCTCGTATTGGTGTGGATGGGGTCCGGTTTCTCAGACAGCCTCCCAGCGCTCTACACCCTGGCGGCCGCGGGAATCGTGCTGGTCGCTGCCGGTCCGCTCGGCAACCTGCTGCTCGCGCGCGGCCGACATCGCGTCGTGGCGTTCTCGTGTCTGGGCGAAGCCATTCTCAACGTCGTGTTGAGCATCTGGTGGGTTCGACACTACGGCATCGTCGGCGCAGCGGCAGGAACCGCCGTTTCCGTCACGATCTCGAACGTCTTGGTGCAGATGCCCGCCGCCTGTCGTTTGCTCGACATGCCCATCGGCGGGTTCCTGCGACGGGTGTCCACGCCTGCCTTGATTGCACTGGGGCCCGGCATCGCGGCAGCCTGGTCACTCAGAACCGCCACGTCGCCATCCACTTTCGTCGACGTCGTTATCGGCGGCGCGATCGTCGGGCTGGTTTACCTCGCAGCGTTTGTCGGCCTGGGCCTGCATAGCCATGATCGGCGGCGCTACTTCGGGCGTATCCGCCACGTTGCCGCGCAGCCAATTGCACCCGCCGTCGGCCCCTGACGACGAACAGCTCAGGTCGACAGCTACCGCGTGAAGGTCACTCCAGTGCTGACCGACGCGCCTCCCGATCCAATGGCTGCGACGGCGGCCACGTACGTTCCCACGGCAAGATTGCTGAAGAACGTCGGCTGACTCACCGTGATGTCGCCGTTGCTAGCTGGCGTCGGCTTGCCGAGGTTCACCTTGGCCAGCGGCGTCGCAGTGTTCGGGTTTGCTCCGTTGGCAAAGATTCGCAGCTCGTAGCTCGTGACCAGGGTCGCGTGGTCCGCTGACTTCTGGAACACCACACCAGTAGGCGGGCTGACGGCAGCGGCGACGGCGATTGTAGCCGCCGCCGTCGTCGCGTTCGCGCCGTCGGCGTCGTACGCGACCGCGAGCACCGAGTAGGTGCCGGCCGACATTCCTGTCCAATTGAACGAGTAGGGGGCTGCCGTATCCGTATTGAGCAGTGTCGTGCCTGAATAGAACTCCACACGCGTCACAGCCTTATCGTCAGTCGCCGTTGCGGCGAGTGTGACACTGGCAGGTGCGTTGTACGATGTGCCGTTCGCCGGCGAGCTCAGACTGACGGCGGGCGGTTGGTTCGTGGGTGTTGCGGCGCAGCGATCGATCGACGCTTGATCGACGACGGCGCCGTCGGTGCGAACCGCCTCCACCGTCATCACACAGCCGGTGCCCGCCGTGATTCGTGTGTAGTGGTTGATTGATGCCGCAGCTGCCGTCCACGGGGACGTGCCGACAGCATAGAGAGCAGCCCCCCCTCCGCCGGTTACTACATATGTGACTGGACTGCCCGTCGTCACGAATTCGCGCCACGGCTTGGATCGCTCGTAATCGTGATCGTGGCCGTTCAACACCAGGTTCACGCCGCGCCGCTCGAAGATTGGCGCAAAGGCCTGACGGACGTCGAGACTCGATCCATGTTCCGTCCCCGAGCTATACGGCGGCCGATGGAAATACACGACGCGCCACGGCTGCGTCGTCGCCGCCAGATCGGCATCGAGCCAGGCAAGCTGGGCCTGTCGACGAGCCGTGTCGATGAACGCGTGCTCGGTGTCGAGCGCGACGAAATGCACCGGGCCGTAATCGAAGCTATAGAACCGTTCGGCGTTGTCGGGATACGTCGTCGTCGCGCCCTCTTCCGGCAGCACGAACACGTCGCGATAGGCCCGCGCAAAACCGATCTCGTCGTCATGATTGCCGATTGAGGGATAGAGCGGGCGCGACCGCATCCAGGAATACACGCCGAACAGCCAGTTGTCGTACTGCGTGTAGCTTGCCCCTCCGACCAAGTTGGCGTTGCCGTAGGCGACATCGCCGGTATGGAGCGCGAGATCGAACGTGTCGGCCGCCATCCGTGCGGCCAGCTGGGTCTGTGCGCTCGATCCTGTACCGCTATCCCCGAACGCGATAAACCGGACGGTGCCGGTGCCGGAACGCGGCGCGGTCGTGAATGCATCCTGACCGGACGTCGCGTCGACGCCGTTCATGAGAACGTCGTACGTGTACTTCGTGGCAGCTGACAATCCCGTCAGGCGCGCCTCGTACTGTGTGAAGTCGTACGGAAGTCCTGTCTGAGAGCCGGGAAATGTCTGCGCCTCCGCGGTGACCGACGTCGCGGACGCGCCAGAAGCCGCGTAGCGAACCTGCCCGGTGCCCGGACTTGGAGTCGTCCACACTACGATCGCGCCGATATCCGTGACTTGCTGGAGATACGGACCACGCAGTATCCCAAGCGGGCTCGGCGCCGCGACACGGATCCAATTGAAGTTTCCGACCGCCGTCGTCGAACCGTTCGTGTCCATCACCAGGCGGACCGCCTGCGAACCCGCACTCAAGGCGACACCTGTCTTCTTGATCGTCGTCCACGTCTGCCAACCGCCAGTGTTCGGAACTGTCAACGCTCCGGTCCTGTCGACGCCGTTCACCTCGATGTGGAACTTGCCGCCGGCGCCAGCCGAGGCGACGCGCACGTCGAAGTCGTACGTGCCGGCCGTCGCGACGGTGACGGAATAGTTCAACCACTCGCCAGCAGATGTCCAGCCAACGTCGTACCCTCCCCCCGAATCGGCGGCAGCCCCGAGGTCGACATCTGTCGATCGATACTTGCCGCCGGAGTTCCCTGTCGAGTTGTCAACGTAGGCGATGCCAGGCCCTCCTTCATCGAAGTTCTCTGCCTCTATTGTTCCAGGCAGCGACACGCGAGTGCCGCCGTAGGGTGAGCCGGCTGGCGCGCCCACGCGTATGTAGTTGATGTTGCCTGTGGCACCGGTGGCACCGACGCTGTCCATGACGAGGCGCCACGACTGCACACCTGCCGGCAGGCTCACCCCTGTCTTGCGAATCGTCGCCCATGTCTGCCACGCGCCGGTGTTTGGAATCGGCAACGGACCGGTCACGTCAGTGCCGTTCACCTCGAGGTGGAGGGTTCCTCCTGCGCCTCCCGAAGCAACCCGCAGGTCGACATCGTACGACCCCGCCGTAGCCACATTGACCGTGTACTTCAACCACTCGCCAGCGGACGTCCAACCGACATAGTATCCACCGCCAGAGTCGGAGGCGGATCCGATATCGACGCCGGTATTTCTATACTGACCACCGGAATTCGCGGTCGTGCTGTCGGCGTATGCCTGACCCGCGTTACCTTCGTCGAAATTCTCCGTCTGGAGCGTGCCCGGCAGCGTCGCGGGAGTTCCGCCGAACGGCGTTGTCGATGAGGCTGAGGCAGCCGTCGCGCGCAGGTAGTTGAAGTTTCCGACCGCCGCCGTCGACCCATTCGTGTCCATCACCAGCCGCCAGACCTGCTGCCCCGCAGCGAGCGTGAGGCCGGTTTTCGTCACGTTCCGCCACGTCTGCCAGCCGCCTGTATTCGGTACACTCAACGTGCCGGTCTTGTTAACGCCGTTTACTTCGAGATGAAAGGTTCCGCCGGTGCCGGCGGACGCGACGCGGAAAGCGACGTCATAGGTTCCGGCAGCTGCGACGTTAACTGTGTAGTTGAGCCACTCGCCAGCGGACACCCAACCCACGTCGTAGCCGCCGCCACTGTCGGACGTCAACTCAATATCAACATCGGTCGCCCGATATTGGGCTCCTGAGTTACCGACGCTGTTGTCGCGATACGTCTCGCCATTCGCGCCGTCATCAAAATCTTCCGCCTGTATCGTACCGGGCACAGATGCGCCGGCTGCCGCCGCGTATGCGGATGGAACACTGGGCCATCCTCGGGCGATCGGATTGCCGGACGGTGTTACCCCGGTGAACACAGCGGCGAAGGTCAATGTAAAAATCGCCGCAGACAAGGACCCACGACTGAAGAATTGATGAGGCATAGATCTCCGAGCGCGGCACAAGAGAGCAGCGACTCTCAGCGTGCAGGTCAAATTACTGCGAAAAATTGAGCGAACTGAAAGCGCGTTCAGGGATGAGACGTGAAGTGGATAACTGTCCGGTTATCGTCTTCGTGTCGTCCGCGCGAATCGCGGCGGATGCGGCTGCCAAGAACGTACCGCTTTCGACCTCTACATTTATGATTGTGATCGCAGCGGTGATGTTCACCTCAGCGAGGTCACATGCGGCACGCTCTTCGCAGGTGCGTGCGTCAGCCCGACCGCAACGGGAAAAGATCGGGGAAGTGTGAGACAGAATTCTGGGGTTGGGAAACGAATCGCCTGCATCCGCGTTGCGTGCGCCGCAATCTTTGCCTCCACGCTATTCGCCGCTCCGGTGAACGGCGAGCCTGTCGGCCTCGAGTGGCCACAGCCGCAAGGCAAGGGCACAAACGTCGTCATCACATACAGCTATGCGAATCTGTTCGACGGAACGTTCCTCCTAATTACACCGAGGGAGTTGCGCGCAGCCACCGAAGAGGCCCTCGGCCTGTGGGCCAGCTACGCGCCTTTGCAGTTCGTCGAGAGACCTGACTCGGGGGCCAGCGTCTCCGATCAGCCGTACGCAGCCGACGGCCATCCGCAAATCCGCTTCGGTCAGCACGATCTTTCTGAAGTCGCGCACGGCTTCTATCCCGGAGCAGGCGGCTTGTCAGGTGACGTGCACTTCGCTTCGGGCGTCCCGTGGACCATCGAGGACGGCCACTGGAACTATCTCGAGGCAGTGACCCACGAATTGGGTCATGCCTTGGGCCTGGTGCATGAACTCGACGAAATTGCGGTGATGAACCCCTCGTATCCGTCGCATCGCTTCGACGGACTCGGAAGCGCGCGGCTCTACCCCGCCGACATTCGACAGCTCCAAGGGATATATGGTGCCGGCATCGGATCAGTCCAGCCGCTGACTCCGACACCAGAGCCCGGCACATTTCTCTTCGTCGTGACAGGTGGTCTGGCGCTGGCGACTTACCGAGTTCGCCGCCGCGCAGCAGTTCGATCGTTAGCCTCGGATCCCGACAAATGACGCGAAGGGGTGCACGGCTTTCGCAAGCCGCGGCCTCGCATCCAGAAAACGCCCGACCGCAATCTTGAAACGCGGACTGTGCGACGCGGGTGGCTGCACGAACGTGTAGTCGTGCGTATTCCGCAGCGTTTCGGGCAGCGTGGCGGTCAAGGTATCGGTGAACGCGGCGTCGAGTTCGGCGGCAAGTTCTGTCAGTCCGAGCTTGTTCGCCATGTCGACCGATTGATTGAGCGGCGACCGGATGTAGTCCCGCCGCTTCTCGCCATTGCCGCAATAGAGCACGCCGAAGTCGAGATGATCTTCCAGTTCGTTGGCGAGCCGGATCACCAGCACTTCACGCTCGATTGGAGTCAACGTCTCCACCCGCTCCCGGATCGTCGGAATCGTGTTCTTGTTCCAGTCGAATCGCGTATAGCGCGCGATCAGTTCCTCCACGTCCGGCCCAACTGCCTGTCTCACCCGGTCCCGTCGTGCCTCAGTAATCCCGCTGACCCCATCGCCGAAATCGCCAAACACGTAGGCGGCGTGCAGCAGCCCTGCCGTGACGACCTTTGGAGTCTGTTGAATGGATACGAGGATGCTGGCCGTACCGACGAGATGCGCGAGCAACGGCTTTCCAGACCCTCGAAATGAGGCGGGACATAGGTGCATTGCGAGGTCATAACCCGCGCGCACCAAGGCGAGATCTTGTTCCGTTGCCCCCCCGCGCCGCAACTGGGCGTACAACTGTAAGTTCGTTTGAGCGTAGGCTTCGCGCACGGGTATCTTCCCCAATCGAGCAATCATGCCGCCCGGGGGAACCTCCAGCCCGGCTTTTTGCATACCGCGTACCCAAGACGGATCGCCATGCCTGTCGCCAAGCTCTTAGGCTAAAACGACTTGGGCAGCGGCACGTCCCCGTGCCGAACGAGCACGAGGAGAGATGGACGTGAGTTACCCAATCAGGCTAAACAATGTGTCTCCGGTGCCACCCGCGGACCGCCAGTTTGCGGTAAGAGTGAAGGATCGCTACCGGCCGGCTGCATTCATGGCGGACTGCTTGGCACCGGCTGCCGTCCAGAAGTCGAGAAGAGGCCGCGGCTGCGGCGTCTCGCTTCCCATGAAGAACACAATGTTGGGGCTTGAACACGTATCGGTGCCGGACACAGATCGGAAGTCGCTCTGGACGAGCGAGCGAAGCAGGCACGTGATCGGCGTCAGCCGCGTATCGTAGCCGTGCTCGATTGAAGGCGAGCGGACGGCGAAAAGTGTCGAGAACATGTCGGCGTAATCGGAGGCGCTGGGCTCGACCTTTGCGACCGTCGTGGGATCGACCAGGCTGATGCGGGAACCGTGATCGCCCTGGACGATGATGATGGCATCCTGACGGAGCGAGGGCGGAATCGCTGCGATGAGCCCGTCGAGTTTCTTTTGAGCGCAAAGCATTTGTTGAAAGTAGCCGCGGTAACGCTCTGCCCGGCCCTCGGGAACGTTCATGATTCCCCCAGGAACATTCGCGCGATCGTAATCGTTCCGGTTGAGAAATGTGCTGGCGCGGGGCTGCTCACAACTGGCGTTGTACACGTACGGATAATGCGGCAACAGGAAATGCGCGAAGACAAAGGTTCCGCGCTGCGCCTTTGAGAGCTCCTCAGCGACGGCGTCGAACATCGGCATTGTACCGACCGGAGCAGGCGTCCCTTGCTCCCAATTCCACTTCGGCAAGGGAATGTGCACGCGCTGAAGCCGTAGTCGGGTCGTTTGATATTTTTCCTTCGTGCGTGAGTACGCTTCTGATTGTCCGAGAAAGGTGCCCCCGATGATCGCAAGCTTGGTTGCGACCGGAACATTCAGACGCGGCAGCATGTCCAGTGAGCTCGTCGAATAGGTCCGACACGCCGCGGCCCCGTTGTCCGGGCACACATCAATGTAAGTCGATTGGTGGACGCGAACTATGTAGCCGAGCCTGGCCAGCCGCTCGAAATAATCGTTGCGCGCCAAGTGGTAGTTGTTGTCGGACGAATCAGCGGACATGAGACCGGGCACGAAGTGCGTGGGAGACAAATTCAGTAGCTCGGGAATCGACCACATTGTTTTCGGGTACTCGCTGTACGCCTTCCCGAACAGCCGAAACCCTCGGTCTACGTAGAATGACTCGAACTGCTGCTTGAATCCTTCTGGCGCGAGATCGACCGGAATACCTTCCGGACCGATGTACTCGTCCATGAGCACATGCACGACCAGTGGAAGGTCGGCCCTCCCTGCAGCGGTTCCATGGCCGTTGGACATGTTGTCTCGAGAAGCGGCCTGTGAACGCGACGGCACGAATGAGAGCGCCAGCACAGTCGCCATCATCAGCGACACGATCCGGGCCGCATGCCGCCGCAGCAACCACAACACGATCGATAGTGCAATGAATGCGAGTCCAAGCCGCTTCAGCCCCGGCTCGCGCGCCTGGATGTCGATGAAAAACGTCAGCAGTGCAGCCAGCACAACAACAGTCAACGCTGGTGACCGTGTCGAGACGGCGCCTAGCACCAGCGCAACGGCAACAATCGCCAGCACGGCGAGGATCACCTCCGGGTTGGTGACGCCAAGCCGATTGAACTGCAGGTAACTGGCGAAGGGTGTGATCAGCAACAGGAATGGCGCAATCGACGCGCGCAAAATTCTCGTCAGACCGGAGAGCTGGAGCGTCATGGTCAAGTCTTCGTACTTTTCCTAAGCCTTACCGACGATGGTCCGCCGTGTTTAGCGAATCTCCGAGGCGCTGTCGTGTTCCACGTTCTTTCGTGTGAAGAACGTCTTCATGCGATCCCAATAGAGCCTGAGGGTCGCGAGCAGTGCCACAATCCCGCCCATCAGTAGCTGGATCGCCATGCTGCCGGTCCCCGGATCCAGGTACGCCTGCAGACCACCCGATAAATGCGAGACGAACAGAAACATCGCGACAAAGAGCGCCACGTTGATCACACGCATGTGCTGCCTCCACGTAATTGATGAAACATCCGCGTGACGCTTCGCAAGAACTCTGCCGCGGGCAGTGTCAGAAAGTCGTTGCGGCTAGGTGAAAGTGGAAGGATTTGTGGCTCAGCCTCTCTTTTGCATAGCCGCACGATGCACCATGTGCGGCGGCTGATGAGTATTCGCGCGCACATTCTGGGAAATGAGATGGCTCTTTTGGGAAGAGCCAGGGAGCAGACGAGGATGCTATGACCGAACTTGCCATACCCGCCGCACCGAAGCGGCTGAACAATGACCCGCTACCGTCTTCGGTTCGGCCGCATCCTGCGTCGTTTCGCGACCCGTCGGGATATATCTTCACGCGCGACGGCAACGTATACCGGCAGATCAATCCGGCTGCCCGCAGCGATTACGAACGCCTGGTCAGCTCGGGGCTATACGAAGCCCTGGTGAAAACTGGCGACCTCGTGAAACACGAGGACGCGGACTCTTCTTTGTCTCCGGATGGCCGCGCCTTTCGAGTGATCCGGCCCGACCGCGTCAGCTTTATCTCGTATCCGTATGAGTGGTGCTTCAGCCAGTTGAAGGACGCGGCGCTTCTGACCTTGAGGCTTCAGAAAATCGCGATTGCGCACGGAATGGCGCTGAAGGACGCCACACCCTACAATGTCGCGTTTTCCAACGGACGCCCAGTCTGGATCGATACCCTGTCCTTCGAGGAATTGAAACCGGAGCCGTGGGTGGCGTATGCGCAATTCTGCCAGATGTTCCTCGCGCCACTTGCACTCATGAGCAAGGTGGACATTCGTTTACAGCAATTGCTCAAGTCTTCGATCGATGGAGTGCCGCTTGATCTCGCCAGTCGTCTGCTGCCCGCGAGCTCGCGACTGCGTCCGGGTTTGCTGATGCACGTGCACGTTCACGCGGCGGCCCAGCGGCGACTCGCCACGACGAACGGGTCGACGCTCGCCAACCGTTCCTCGAAACCTTTCAGCCGGACTGCGCTCACAGGGCTCATCGACAACCTTGCACGAACCGTGCAACGGCTCGAGTGGGCGGGCGCTCGAACCACTTGGGGCAACTACTACGACGCCACGAACTACACCGACGCGGCCTTCGCCCATAAGCGGCGCATCGTCGAATCCGCCCTGGACCGGCTGATGCCGGCTACCGTGTGGGATCTCGGCGCCAACGATGGAACGTTCAGTCGTATTGCGAGCACGCGGGGAGTGCCGACCATCGCGTTCGACATCGACCCCGTGGCGGTGGAACGCAACTACCGGCAGGCAGTGCGAGAAGGCGATCGCATGATCCTTCCGCTTCTCCTTGACCTGACGAACCCGAGCGGCAAGTACGGGTGGGCCAACGAGGAGCGCGACGCTCTAGCCGACCGCGGGCCGGCCGATCTCGCGTTGGTCCTCGCTCTGGTGCACCATCTGGCGATCGGACACAACGTGCCATTGAAGCGCATCGCCGATTATCTCGGGCGACTCGCGCGTGCTCTGGTGATTGAGTTCGTGCCAAAAGGTGATTCGCAGGTTCAGCGTCTTCTTGCATCGCGCGTCGACATCTTCGAGAACTACACCCAAGATGGATTCGAGCACGCGTTCTCGACGGTGTTCAACATCGAGCAAGCCGTACCAGTGCAGGACTCAGTACGAACCATTTACACCATGCGGCGACGTTCCTAATTGGCTCCGATCTGGATCTCACTAGTCGTCGAGTTCATAACGCATGGGAAGCGCCGTACACGACAACGCCCCCGGCAGCGAGCCGGAGGCGTTGTACCCAACTGGGTGATCTGCCGTTAGCGGACGGTGAAATCGGCGAGGACCGGGTAATGATCGGACTGTGACGTTGACTTTACCCAACATGCAGTCGGCGTCAGCCGCGTTTCGTCCGTGAACGACCGGAATATGTAGTCGAAGCGCACGTTCCCCTTCGTGTAGCCGTTCTGAACCGTCCCGCTCACCATCTCCCACGTATCGCTGTACTCCTTCTCCATCGTCTGGATCCACGATTCACCCCACCAGGAGTTGAAGTCTCCCGCCGCGATCCGGGGTCCGGAGAACTGGCGCGCCCAGGACATGAACGCCGAGAGTTGCCGGGTCCGCTTCGCGGTGTCGTAGTACTCGAGGTGAACGGCAAAGACATTCACTCGCACGCCGCCTACGTCGATCAAGGCTCGCGCAAAGCCTCGGCCTTCGGCGTTCATCTTCGATGAAGCGACAATCGGATATCGACTCACGATCAGCACTCCCTCACTGGCCGTTTGTGTGGGATTGTGCGGCGCCCACACAGCGTACCATGTCTGACCGGTGAGCTGTCGCAGCCGCTCAGGGTAGGTGACCGGCATGTTCTCGCCGAAGGTCGAAGCCTCCTGCAGACTGACGACGTCAGCGCCCTGGCTGGCAATCAGTTGCGCCTGTGCAGCAGGGGTGCCGCCGACGTCAGTGCCGCCAAAGTTGATATTCCATGTCATCATCCGTAGTTTGCCGCCACCAGAAGTAGAAGTGGGCGGCGGTGGTGCTGACGCGCTTCCGGTATCGAAACGCACCGCAGACAGATTGCCGATCGCGCCGGTGGCTCCGTTCGAGTCGAATACGACCCGCATCGACTGCACGCCCGCCGACAGGGACACCTGCGCCGTCAAGTCCTGGTACGTCTGCCAGCCCCCCGTGTTGGGAACACGCATCGGGCCGGTCTTGTCAGTGCCGTTGAATTCGATGTGGAATGTTCCGCCACTGCCCGCGGAAGCGACGCGCGCCACGGCGGTGTAAGTGCCCGATGAGGCCACATTCACGGTGTACTTCAGCCACTCGCCAGCGCCGATCCAGCCCACGGCATAGCCCCCGCTGCTGGTGCGCTGAATGTCGACGTCCGTCGAGCGGTACGTGCCACCGGCGTTGCCCGCCGAGAGATCGTAATACGCGACGCTCTGGCCACCGTTGTCGAAGTCTTCGGCCTGGACCCATCCTGGAATTGCGTGTGCGACCCCGCCGAATGGGCTGCTCGTGCCGCTTGAGGCTGAAGACGTTGTCGTCGACGTAGACGTCGAGGACACCTCGATCGAGTTCACGTTGAGCGAGCCGGAATCGATGGTGAGCCGCATCGACTGCGTGCCTGCCGCGAGCGTCACACTCGTGCGGATCGTCCTCCACGCCTGCCAGCCACCGGTGTTAGGCACGTAGATTGTCCCGGTTTCGTTCACGCCATTGAAGTGAACGTAAAAACTGCCCCCATTGGCCGAGGCGACGCGGAGATCGAGATTGTAGGTCCCTGCTGACGCAACGTTGACCGTGTAGTTCAACCACTCGCCGGGCGTCGTCCAGCCGACGTCGTAGCCCCCTTCCGAGCAGGATTCGATATCGACATCGGTCGACCGGTACTTCCCACCGGTATTACCGCTGGTGGTGTCGCGATACGCGGAGCCGTTCGCGCCCGAATCGAAGTCCTCAGCCTGAATCGTTCCCGGAAGCGCTTTCGTTTGCGCAACCGCCTGCGGCACGCTCCCGAACAAGAGTGTGGCTGCGGCGCATGCCGCGGCGCTCCACGACGCACAGCGACCGCTTAGACGTCTGAGGGAAAATTGGCTACACGGATTCACACGTACGCTCATCTGACCTCCACGTCAGCGGTCCGACAGTTTGTTGGTTATTAGCTCAATCAGCTCCGAGAGCCGTTCGGCGTCCGGTCCACGCCTATCGCGGGTGGGCTGAGGTGCACCAACCGTGAGGGCTCTCGTTTAACCCAAAGGTCTGGGGGAAGCACGCTGTTTGAGCGCGCCCCACGCCGCGCAAAGTACCTGCCACCTCGAAAATGGCTGTGAATGCTAAGCGAACAGTCGCAGATGGCGGAGAAGTGGACATTTCGACCGTATGCGGACACGTGGTTTTGAAACATTTACACAGAAACCCACGTTCGGTCGTGGCAAACGAAAATTCATTTAATAAATTGTTCGATCGAGCGATCGCGTAACGGAAAACAGCTCAGTTGTGTTTTCGCTCCAGCTGGTAAACACGAGGTGATTCACACGGCGCGTACGAACAAATGTGTACTGTTTGGAAACGCATGACTCAGCTGGTGGATCTCTTGCATCGATCGCGAGCGAGATTACATCGTCGTGTCGATCATTACGTTACTGCGGCAGAGGCGTGACTGCGAACGACGCGGCGCGATCAGTTTGTGCTGACGCGCGCCCTCACACGTGTCGCGAGGATGAACGCAACCGAGTTGTGGTTTCGCACGCAGGAACATGCCCGAACGGTTGCCGAGGGGTTCACGCATTCCTCTCGATCGCGCCGATGGCGACAAGAACGGCTGAGGTCGCTTCTGTTACCGACCTCACGCGAGTTGCTCGAAGCGAAACGAGCTCTCGTTCGGCAAGACGTGCGATCGGCGGCCACCTCGCTTCGAACGCATTTTCTGCATCGCGCTCCCCGGTTTCCCATCGATCCGCAATCGCGTCATTCGGTCACCGCCGCAATCCTCGACCAGTACCCCGAAGCGGCGCAGGAGGCCGCACGACGGGGTGATCGGCTGCTTGAAGGCTATCGTGATCTCCTTGGCTACCGCGACCTGCACGTTGGTTCTGGTTCCGAGATTGACTGGCACTTCGATGCGGTTCACAAAGTCGGAGCTCCCCTCAACTTCTGGTCACGGGTTCCCTATCTCGACCCACGTTACGGCGACCACAAAATCATCTGGGAATTGAATCGTCACCAGCATTGGCTGGCCTTGGGACGTGCTGCCTGGCTGACCGGAGACCGCCGCTATGCGGATGGATTCCGCGCGGAGTTGGCAAGCTGGCTTGCCGCCAATCCTCCACTGACAGGCATCAACTGGTCGAGCATGCTCGAACTTGGATTTCGAGCCATCTCGTGGTTGTGGGGCACGCATTTCTTTATCGCGTTCGAAGACGATTCCGACGGAACCTGGCTGGTCGACTTACTGGTTTCGCTCGACCGACAGCTCAACCATATCAGCCGGCATCTTTCGAGGTATTTCAGTCCGAATACCCATCTTCTCGGCGAAGGACTCGCGCTTTACATCGCAGGGCGAGTCCTGCCTGAACTTACCCGAGCGGCATCATGGGCAGACACCGGTCGCGAGATTCTGCGAGCAGAGCGCAAGCGCCAGGTGAACTCGGATGGTGGACATGCGGAACTGTCCGCGCACTACCACCGTTACGCGCTGGACTTCTATCTCTTCGCGCTCGTCATCGCGCGCCGGACGAACGACGCGTGCGCGAGCGAGTTCGCCGAAGTGACGTCGCGCCTCGCGACCTTCTGCCGGGCGATTGTTGGAGACAACGGGTTCCTCCCAACCATAGGCGATGATGACGGCGGGATGCTCTTCCCGATCTGCGGTCGCGCGCCCGCCGACGTTCGGGATTCGCTCAGTCTTGCCGCAGTATTGCTCGATCGACCGGATCTCGCCATGGGCGCCCCACCTGAGGAGACACTCTGGATGCTCGGTGGCGACGCGAGTCGGCCAAAAGGGCGCGACATGACTCGGTCCGTACCCTCGCGGCTGTTCCCCGACACGGGATATGCCGTGCTCCGGTCGCCGGATGCGCAAACAATCTTCGATATCGGCCAACACGGCTTCCTCAATGGTGGCCATGCGCATGCCGATGCGCTGTCAATTGTCATGTCGATTCAGGGCAAGCCCTTTCTTGTCGACCCCGGGACTTGCACGTACACGATAAACACCGAACGTCGCAATCTATTTCGCTCGACGGCGATGCACAACACCGTCACCGTCGATGACCGCTCGCAGTCCATCCCGGACTCGCCCTTCCATTGGAAGTCCGCTGCGAATGCCACCATCCGTCTTTGGACCTCCGGCCAGCATTTCGACGCCGTCGAAGCAGAGCACGACGGATATCTCCCAGACATGCACCGCCGGGTCGTCGTCAGGGATGGTTCCGGTCTCTGGCTGATTGCGGATCACGTCATCGGCGATGGCGACCACAAGATGGACATCAGATGGCATCTCGATCGCGCCTGGCGGTTGACGCAGATGGCGGACAACGTGGTGAGCGTCGAGCACTGGGACGGCATTGTTGCGCGCATTGCGTCCACCGGGGCGCGCACGCAGATCGAGCGCGGAGAACTAAGTTGGCGTGCCCCTGTGTACGGTCAGCACCTTCCGGCGCTCACCGCGACGGTCAGCCACAGTGGTCGCGCCCCGCTGTCCGTCGTTAGCGTGATCGTCGCCGGCGCCGCCCCGGAGACCGCGACACTATCGATCCAACCGGTGGATGTGACGTTGGATAACGTGGATCACCATCACCGGATTGGAGTCGTCGGCACGTTAGATGGCGGCAGTCTCGTGGCCCTCTTCGCTACCGATACCCGCGTTTCGAATCAACCTCGAGCGGTACAGCGGATGGAGGCCTGTGGAAATGAATTCCACACTGACGCGCAAATTGCCGTGCTGCGGCTGTCTGCGACATCAGAGCCAACCAGTCTCACCCTCATTGGGGCAACGCGCGCCGGGTGGAACGGCCCGCAACCGTTCGAATTTGGTCCTTGCACCTCGGCGGCGGACTTGCATCTCAATCGGTGGGCGCTGTTGAGACTCATCCGTAGCGCGCAACAGACACGGTCGCAGACCGACAGCATGGAACGAATCACATGTGCGGAATAGCAGGCTTCGCGGACTCGCGCGTCGATCGCGGATGGAACGACAACAGCGATGCCACCGCAAACGATAACGCGACCCTTGGTCGTATGTGCGAGGCGATTCGCCACCGCGGTCCGGACGACGAAGGGCGGCGACTCATGCCCGGCGTCGCGCTCGGCATGCGCCGGCTGTCCATAATTGACCTGGCGACTGGTCAACAGCCGATTCATAACGAAGACCAATCGGTTTGGGTGGTGTTCAACGGCGAGATTTACAACTATGCCGAACTACGGGCGGAATTGATCGGTCGCGGGCATCGCTTCTACACCAACAGCGACACGGAAACGATCGTTCACGCGTACGAAGAGTGGGGCCAGGCTGGCTTCGCCCGCCTGCGCGGTATGTTCGGGATTGCTCTGTGGGACAGTCGGGACGGATCCCTGTGGCTGGCCAGAGATCGCGTTGGAATCAAGCCGCTTCATTACACAGTCATCGGGGGGCGCCTTTACTTTGCATCGGAAATCAAGTCCATCCTCGCGTCGGGAGGGATCAATCCGACGCTTGATTTCGCGGCGCTCGATCACTATCTCTCCTTCCTTTATACCCCCCGCGACGCGTCGATTTTCGCGGGCATTCAAAAGCTGCCACCCGGTCACCTCCTCCAGTGGCACGCCGGACGCCAGCGCATCACCCCGTATTGGGAGATGCCGTCGGAACAATGGCGCCCCGCGTCTGAGCAAGAGGCAGCCGACTCCCTGCGCGGCGTGCTGCGCGATGCCGTTCGCTCCCATCTGATGAGCGAAGTACCCCTCGGAGCGTTTCTCTCAGGCGGCGTCGACTCCAGCTTGGTCGTGGGTCTCATGGCGGAAGCCTCGACCCAGCCGGTACGGACCTTTTCCATCGGCTTCGACGATCCCCGTTACGACGAACTCGAACATGCCCGGGTGGTCGCCCGCCATTTCGCGACCGATCACCACGAGTTTGTGGTCAAACCCGACGCGCTTGCGATCATCGACGACTTGATCGCACATTTCGACGAGCCGTTCGGAGACTCATCCGCAATTCCAACGTGGTACGTCTCCGAAATTGCGAGACAGCATGTAACCGTTGTCCTCTCCGGGGATGGCGGGGACGAGCTCTTCGGCGGATATGAACGCTATTCGCCGCATCCGCGAATTGCTGCGTTCGATCGCTACGCGCCGCCAGCGAGTCGCAAGCTGGCATCCCTGGTATGGCCACTCTTGCCGCATGGCGCAACGGGCAAGAATTTCCTCCGCCGTGTCGCGCGTGACGATCGCGGTCGGTATCTCGATCAGATCGGCTACTTTCAACCCGACGAAAAACGGGCATTGTTGAGCGACGACGTCCTGCGCGCGACCGGAAATGCGGACGCTGAAGCGCGGCTTGGACGTCACTTCGCGCGTCTCAGTCATCTGCCGTGGGATGCGCAGATGATGCATTTCGACTTCGCAACGTATTTGCCAGAGGACATTCTCACCAAAGTCGACCGGATGAGTATGGCGCATTCGATCGAATCGCGCGTTCCGCTCCTCGACAACAGCGTGGTCGATTTTGCCGCGACGCTCCCTGCCGATCTGAAAATCAAGAACGGGCGAAAGAAACATCTTCTGAAGGAAGCCGCCGCGAATCTTCTGCCGTCCCAGATTCTGAACCGGCGGAAACAGGGATTCGCGGTGCCGGTTGGGGGCTGGTTCAGGGGAGATCTACGCGACTTCTTTGCCGACGTGTTGCTGTCGCAGCGGGCCCGCCAGCGCGGGTACTTCAATGGCAGGTTCGTCGATCGAATCGTCCGCGAACACATGACGGGACGGCGCGATCACACACTCCGGCTGTGGGCGTTGGTGGTGTTCGAACTGTGGCACCGGCAGTATCTCGATCCAGCGCCGACCGTCTATGCGCCAGCTTTCACACCGCCTGTCTCGGTTGCCTCGTGACGTCTCGATGACTTCCCTTCCCATCGCCATCTTCGTCGACCGATTTATTCCCGGCGGCACACAACGTCAGTTGATCGAACTGCTTCGGCGAATCGATCGACACCGTTTCCGCGTGCACCCAGTCTGTTTTCACTCCGATGGACCGTGGACTGGCCGCGTCGCCGAACTGGGCGATGCGATTACCAGTTTTCCGATTCACGGGTTCCGGCGGCCCGAGACCGGACGACAGCTTCTGCGATTCGCGCGATGGTGTCGCCGCAACCGTATCGCCGTGCTGCACTCGTGGGAAATCTATTCCAATGTTTTTGCGTTGCCGGGAGCAGCGCTGGCCGGCGTGCCACTACGCATCGGAAGCCGTCGCGGACTCGGCGGCCCTCCGGCAGTTCGTCGGCTGCAGCGCCTGGCGTGCCGGACGGCGCACCGGATGGTCGCGAACTCGCGCGCGGCGGCTGAACAACTTGCGGCCCAAGGTATACCAGCCCACCGCATCGATGTTGTTCCCAACGGGATCGATCTCGCACTTTTTCCTGAACGGTATGTGTGGCGTCCGGCGCAGCGGATCACGACGGTCGCGTGCCTGCGTGAAGGGAAGCGGATCGATGTTCTCATTGCCGCGGCTCCCCGAATCCTCGCGCGCCATCCCGGCGTTGAAATCCAGATCGTGGGAGACGGTCCCTGTCGAGAACAGTTGGTCGCACTGGCGAGGGCGGCTGGCGTCTTGCCCCACGTAAAGTTCATGGGGCACCGCGATGACGTGCCGGCGATTCTGACGGCGTCAGATCTGTTCGTACTCCCGTCGGCGTCGGAAGCGTCACCCAATGTCGTGCTTGAAGCGATGGCTGCGGGCCTACCCGTGGTGGCGTCGAAAGTTGGTGGCATTCCAGAGCTCGTCGCCGACGGCGTCACCGGCCGTCTCGTGCCACCGTCGGATCCCGACGCACTCGCCGCTGCCATCCTTGAGGTGCTCGATCACCCGAACCGAGGCGCGGCATTCGGGCAGGCTGGACGAATGCGAATTGCGCGCGAGTATTCGTTTGATCGCATGGTGGCGCAATTTGAAGCGTTGTACATGACCGGATCAGCGAAAACGGTAAGCGCCGTGCACAAGTCTTCAGGACCGAATCAATGTCCGGCATGAAGACAATCGTCAAGAACGCACTCATGAAGTCGTTTCTCGCCTCCGGTGTACCGGGTGCCCGAAACCGAGTCGCGACGCACTTGGGTCGCGGGAGACTCACGGTTCTCGCGTATCACCAGGTGAAGGAACCGGCTAACGACGGTTCTTCCGTCACGACGGCGGCGTTCCGCGAGCAGATGCGCTATTTGCGGCAGCGTTACGAAGTGGTGCGTCTCGAAGATGGCGTGAAGCGGCTGGCACGGGCGCGCAGCGCCGAACGTTTGGTCTCGATCACATTTGACGATGGATATCTCGACAATGCGACGGCGGCCGCACCGATCATGCACACCGTCGGACTGACCGCGACGTTTTTCGTCTCTACCGACATGATCGGATCGACACAACCTTTTCCTCACGATCTGGAGCGCAGACGCGCGCCCCAGCCGCATATGACATGGGATGATCTACGGCACCTCGTCACGCTCGGGTTCGACATTGGCTCTCACACCTGCAGCCATGCCGATATGGGCACGATTCCGTTCGAGCAGGCGCAACGTGAGCTGCGGCTCTCCAAGGAACGTCTTGAAGCGGAATTGCAGCAGCCGGTCCGATTGTTCGCGTTTCCTTACGGTGGTCGTCGCAACATGCGTCCGGAGACGATCGTCGCTGCCCGGCGCGAATACGACGTATGCTGCTCGGCCTATGGCGGACACAACACGACGCCCGTCGATCCGGCCAACGTCCGGCGTATTGTGATTTCTTCCGGCGTGAGTTTCCTGGCGTTTCGGGCACTGCTCGAAGGCTGGCCGATGCTCCGCCTGACCAATCCGCGGCCCGCCGCTCCTTCGATGATCACTACTGTTCCCGCTCGTTGACCTCGAGCGGTTCAGCGCTGGCGCTCCCAACTCTGACGCGGGACCACAGCGAACTGCTGTGTCGTCGGCGTTGACTGTGCCATCCGTCGGTACAAAGCCACCCAGCGGTCGCGCACCCGTGTCCATCGATATTCTTCACAGGTCTGCCGGGCGTTTGCTGCCAATTGCCGCGCCCGCTCCGGATCGTCGAGAAGCCGGATGACTCGATCCGCGGCAGCGGTCGCATCTCCGCAGGGCACCAGATAGCCGTGGAGTCCATCGGTCAGGATCGTCGGTACGCCTCCTGCAGCGGTCGAAACAACGACGCAACCGCTGGCGAACGCCTCGAGAACGGACGTCGGCATGTTGTCGATCTCGGGGGTCTGCAGGTAAATGTCGGCCTCGGCGTAATACCGCCACATCTCGCCTGGTGAAACAGCACCGGCGAAGTGCACGTGTCGCAGCCCTCGTGTCTCCACTTCGCGACGAAGCAATTCCATCTGCGACCCGGCGCCGACGAGAGTTAAGGTTGCGTGTGGAAATCGCGCCTGGACAATTTCAAACGCTCGGACCACGCAGGCGACGTTGTAGATCGGCTCAAAGTTGCGCGTGCACAGCAACCGCGGCCCGAAATCTGTGCGAATGCGGAACTTGAACAGGTCGAGATCGACGATATTGGGAATGATTTCAGCGGCAATGCGAAATCGCGCGAACACGTCCTGAAGAAATGCCGACGGAACGACGTTCGCGTTGACGCGGCGCAGAACCAGACGAGCGATTCGCGATCGCTTCAGGTGATCCGGTGCCTCGCCGCTTCGATAATTGAGGACAACCGGTTTTCGCAAAAGCCGCGCGACCAAGACGGCCGGCGTCGGCGCCAACAGAAACGACAGGTATGACGCCGAGAACACGTGAACGACATCAACATGCCGCAATCTGTTGAGAAGAGTCGGCCAGTAGGTGATCTGCGTCACGAGCGTGCGAATGAACTTGACGTCCGCCAATCGTGGGAAGACCGGCGGGAGCGGATTGATCGGAAGCAGCTCCGCTTCGATTTCCGGATCGGACTCCCAGGCTTTCAACAACCGATGCGCCTGGACGGCTTGGCCTCCGAGTATGCGTAGGGTTGGTGCGACGAGCGCCACTCTCAATCGGGCCGACATGTGCTGTTGGGCTGTGCAAGTGTCGCACCAGCCGCTGAGCAGGGCCGACTCGGCGCGAGATCGAACATGAGTTGAGCCGTGCCGCAAAATTACACGACTTCCTCAAAGGTGGGTAACGAGCGCACCAAGATCAGAATCCTCACAACCTCAGCCGTCGCGGTGAATGGTCTCGAACGGAACACTCGGCGACGTACCATTGGAAAACTCCGCCACAATTGAGTGGCACCTCGCTTGCTGAGATGGGACGCGTGAGTCGTCGCGTCATCGCCTTACATCCCGGGCGACCATCCCACTCGGAGTTCGCCGTACTCCCGCACAACCGTGAACGGCTGGTCGCACACAATCACAACGAAGACCGCCGTCAGTTCGCGTCCGGTGTCTCGCAAGGGTCAGTCCCGAACCTGCGGCGTGACCGCATCGAGTGCTCCGAACGGCGCCTCCGCAAGACCTAGCCGGCCATGTGCGGTATTGCGGGCATCGTTTCGTCCGAACTCCTCAATCCCGACGATCGCGAACGCGTCGTCCGGATGCGGGACGTCATCGCGCACCGAGGACCGGACGATGCAGGCTTGTTTGCCGATGAACAGGCGGCGCTGGGTCATCGCCGTCTGAGCATCGTCGATCTCGCCGCCGGGCATCAACCGATCTCGAATGAGAGCGACACGACGTGGATTGTTTTCAACGGCGAGATCTACAACCACGCGTCGGTACGCGAGCGGCTCGAGTCGGCCGGTCATCGCTACAAGACCCGATCCGATACGGAGACGATTGTTCACGCCTACGAGCAGTGGGGTGACGAGGCAGTTGACCATTTGCGAGGAATGTTCGCCTTCGCAATCTGGGACAGCTCGCGCCGTCGGCTGTTGCTGGCGCGCGATCGTCTCGGCGTGAAACCGCTGTATTGGGCGCTCGCCGGCGATCGACTGCTCTTCGGGTCGGAAATCAAGGCGATTCTCGAGAGCGGTTTGATTCGTGCCGAAGCGAACGAGGAGGCGCTCCCGGAACTCCTCAGCACACGTTATCTGTCAGGCACGGAGACATTGTTCAGAGGTATTCATCGTCTTCAGCCGGGACACACGCTGACGTTCGAGAACGGACAGATCTCGATTCGTCGTTACTGGGACATTCCCGCCGGTCACCGATGCGAGGAAACCGCCCGATTGTCAACGACCGCTCTCGTGCGCCGGTTCCGCGACTTGCTCGAAGAAGCGGTGCGGATCCGGTTGATGGCGGACGTGCCACTTGGAATGTTCCTCTCCGGCGGCCTCGACAGCAGTGCGATCGCCGCACTGATGGCGAAGATGATCGATCGTCCGCTCAAGACATTCTCGGTCGCCTTCAAGCAACGTGCATTCAGCGAACTCGATTATGCGCGTCAGGTCGCCAGAGCGATCAAGGCTGACGCGCATGAAATCGTCATTGACGATCAGGATTTCTTCGGAGCGCTACCGCAACTCATCTGGCACGAGGACGAACCGATCGCCCACCCGTCGAGCATTCCGCTGTATTTCGTCAGCGCGCTCGCGCGGGACCATGTCAAGGTCGTGCTCACCGGCGAAGGAAGCGACGAGCTGCTGGCAGGATATGGAAAGTATCCGAGAGCGCTCGCGAATTGGCGCGCGGGCGCTGCCTACGCGCTGGTTCCGCAGCCGATGCGGAGATGGATGGCGGCCAGCGTCGTACCGAACATGCCGGGCAGGCTCGGCCGCTATGCCGCGCGATCGTTTCTCGGGATGCCGCGAACGCCGGAAGCCATGTTCTTCGACAACTTCGCGGCAATCAGGCTACAGCGGCAAGTTGCGCTTCTTGCGCCCCGGTTCGCCAACCTCGCGACCGCCGAGCGCGCGTACGGGCCATCGCGCGCGTTCTTCGATGCGGCGAGTCGGCGGAGCACCACACTCGACCGCCTGTTATACGCCGACATGAAGACCTATCTGGTGGAACTCCTGATGAAGCAGGACCAGATGAGCATGGCGGCCTCGATCGAAAGTCGCGTTCCATTCCTCGATCACCGGCTCGTCGAATTCGCTGCGGGACTGCCGCCGCGAATGAAACTTCGCGGGTTTACCACCAAGTGGATCCTGCGTGAGGCGGTGCGTGAAATTCTCCCGCCAGAGATCCTGACGCGCAAGAAGATGGGCTTTCCCGTTCCGTTCGGTATCTGGATGCGTGGGCCGTGGAAGGAACTGGCGCGCGATGTGTTGCTCGATGGTCGCAGCCGGAAGCGCGGGATCATCGAACCCGCCGCAGTCGAACGGCTGATTTCCGCACACGCGGCGGGAGCCATGGATGGCGCCGACGCAATCTGGAGTCTCCTCAACCTCGAGCTCTGGTACCGCACCCACATCGATGGCGAGGGCGTTCAAGCGATTAGTCCAAAGCCGTTGACTCTTCCCTCCGCGACAGCACTGAGGGCAACCGCATGAACCTTTTGTGGGTGAATGCGGGACTGCTGCTGCCGCTCGACAAGGGAGGCAAGCTGCGGACGTGGCACTTGATGCGACAGCTCGCACGACGTCACGACATTTCCTATGTGTCCTTTGCCGATGCGTCCACGACCGCGGTAGACATTGCGGGCATGCGCGAAGTCGCCTCGCACGTGGTGACAATCCCAAGGACAGAGGCCGCGAAGGGGACGGCGAGGTTCTATCTCGACGCGATGCGCTATCTCGTCGATCGCGTTCCCTATGCCGTGGCGAAATATCGCTCCGCCGCCTATCGCCGCGCGGTCGAGCAGTTGTTGGCGACGCAGAAGTTCGACGCGATCGTCTGCGATTTCCTCGTGCCTGTGGTGAACCTGCCGGAGACACTGCCGTGCCCGGCGATTCTGTTCACCCATAACGTTGAATCGGAGATCTGGCGCCGCCACGTCGAGACGGCGCGCAATTCCGTTTCTCGTCGTCTGCTCGAGGCACAGTGGCGACGCATGCTGCGTTTTGAACGCGCGGCGCTCGGCCGATTCGATCTCGTTCTTGCCGTCTCCGATGTCGATCGACAGACGTTCGGACGCTTGTTTCCGGATGCGCTCACCGCGCCAGTCCACGTCGTCTCGACCGGTGTCGACACGGCGTATTTCGCGCCAATGAGCGACCACCAGCCAGCAAAACGCTCCCACCTGGTGTTCACCGGCTCGATGGACTGGCTTCCGAACGAGGACGGCATGCAGTACTTCGTGCGCGAGATTCTGCCGCGCATCCGGCAGAAGGAACCCGACGCGACGCTCAGCATCATCGGACGATCGCCGACGCCGGCGGTCAGGCGGCTAGCCAACGATCACCGCGGCGTCCGCGTGACCGGCAGCGTCGACGATGTGCGGCCCCATGTCGCCGAGGGTTCCGTGTATGTGGTTCCGCTCCGCATCGGCGGCGGCACGAGGCTGAAGATCTTCGAAGCAATGGCGCTGGGCAAAGCCGTCGTGTCGACGACAATCGGCGCCGAGGGCCTGCCCGTCACGCCAGAACAACACATTGTTATCGCCGACGAGCCGCAACAGTTCGCGGAAGCGGTCGTGCGCCTGGTTCGTGACGACGAGATGAGACGACGCCTCGAGGTGGAGGCGCGAAAACTGGTGGTCGAGCGGTATGACTGGTCCGCGGTCGGGCGCGACTTCGAGGACGCGCTGGAACGCGTCTGTCGTGCGCGCGTCGCGGCATAGGTTGGAGGACGAGAGGGCAATGAGGGTTTCTGTTTTTGGCCTTGGCTACGTCGGCAGCGTATCAGCCGCATCGTTTGCCGCAGACGGACATACGGTCGTCGGCGTCGACGTGAATCCCGATAAAGTCGCGAGCCTCAACGAAGGACGCAGTCCAATCGTCGAAAAAGGTCTCGACGAATTGATTAAGACGGCGACGGCAAACGGGTCGCTCCGCGCGACGACGAGCACCGACGAGGCCATCCAAGCGACAGATCTCTCGCTTCTGTGCGTTGGAACTCCCAGCCGCAAGAACGGGAGCCTTGATTTGTCGTACTTGACCCGCGTCTGCGAACAGATCGGAACGGCGTTGAAGTCAAAACCCGATTACCACGTTGTCGTGGTGCGCAGCACGGTGCTGCCGGGAACGACGCATCAGATCGTCATTCCGACACTCGAGCAGGCATCCGGCAAGAAATACGGAACCGGCTTCGGCGTGACGGTGAATCCGGAATTCCTGCGCGAAGGCACGGCAATTCACGATTTTCGTCATCCCTCCCTGACCCTCGTTGGCCACAATTACGCGTCCGACGCCGCTCCGACAGAAGCACTGTATGCCAACGTGCAGGCGCCGCTCGTGAACACCAGCATCCGAACAGCGGAGATGATGAAGTACGCGAGCAACACGTGGCACGCGTTGAAAGTCTGCTTTGCGAATGAAATCGGAAATCTGTGCAAGCGGCTGGAGATCGACAGTCATGAAGTGATGGACATCTTTTGCCGGGACCAAAAGCTGAATCTGTCGTCCTACTACATGAAGCCGGGCTTCGCGTTCGGCGGCTCCTGCCTGCCGAAGGATGTGCGCGCCATGCAGTACCGGGCCAAGGAGGTCGATCTCGACATGCCGGTGATCCAGTCGATCCTCGGCAGCAACGAGCTGCAGATCCGCCACGCCATCGACATGGTGACGGAAACCGGCCGCAAGCGGATCGGGCTGCTCGGCTTCAGCTTCAAGGCCGGCACCGACGACCTGCGCGAGAGCCCGATCGTCATTCTCGCCGAGGCCCTTCTCGGCAAAGGATACGACCTCCGCATCTACGACAAGAACGTCTCGATCGCCCGGCTGGTTGGGGCAAACAAGGAATACATCAATAAACAGATCCCTCACCTGTCGTCGCTGCTGTGCGAAACGATCGATGAAGTGATCGACAAATCAGACGTGATCGTGGTCGGCAACGCCGCGCCCGAGTTCTCAGACGCGCTGAAGAAGACGCGCGCCGAGCAGCTTGTTATCGATCTTGTCCGGGTGAAGACGGATCGGGGGCAGATTCCCGCGCGATACGAAGGAATCTGCTGGTGAATACTGAAAATTCAGCTCACAAAGACAGGAACCTCTCCATCTCCCGCCAGATTCCCTCGAGGCTCTTCAGCAACTGATGGTCGTCGTCGAGCATGTGAAGCTCGACGTTCCGCCGGCGATTCGCCCACCGCTGAACCGTGTCCGGGTCGACGGCCGTGTCGAACCGTCCCTGAAAGACCTGCACAGGCTGTGAAAGTTGTGCCTCGAGTGCGGTGTATCGCCCTGCGTCTGCGTACAATTCATAATGCACCGGCATCATGCGACCGTAGGCGTAGTGGAACACGCCAAGCGCGTTGGACGACTTCCACGCGTCGAGGCCACGATCCCCAAGTTCGCTCAACCTGTTTCCGTCAAAGTCGAGGGCCGGTGCCAGCAACACGACTCGCGTGATTCGATCCGGATGTCGTAGCGCCGCCTGGACTGCGACAAATCCACCGAGACTCGAACCAACGACCACGAATGGCCCGTCCGCACTCGCGAGCGTTTTCTCGACCTGCTGCAGCATTCGTGTGACCGTCAGCGTCGAAAAATCCGGCTCGTTCAGATCGGGGACGATGACGCGAATGCCGCGTTCGGCGAATTTCCGCGACAGGAAGGTCGCCTTGGACGACTGAGGAGAGGAAGCAAATCCGTGCAGGTAGAGGACCTGCATCAGATCATGACCTTACAGCCGGGACGGCACTGGCACTGGATCGAGCCTTCGCCGTCGGTCGAATAGTCGTAGGTCAGCTCCTCCCCTTTCCGGATATTGCGTGCCGCAATGATCCAGATCGTGTCGCCAATCACACGCGTGTAGCAATTGGGTTCGCAGGCGTGGTTGATGTACCGTGCGACATTGCCGCCGACCGCGGCGTCGCGAACGTACAGACGATTCAGCTTGAAACACCAGATGTGACCGTTCTTCAGGTACCGCCGCTCGCGTTTCAAGCTTTCGCGATTGGTGATCTTTTCACCATCGTAGGTGACGATGCGTTTGTTTTTGGGGATCGGCTGGGTCGCGAATACTCCCCAGCCCTGAATCTTGGAACGACGTTTCTCGATCAAGCGGATACGTAGTTTACCAGTACCGCACCCGTCCAACGTCAACGTGCACGAAGTTGAGATCGGGATAAAAGCCGACGCCGCCGATCTTCAACGCCCTGGCGGCATCCCGCAGGTGATTCAGCTTGACGCCGGGAACGCGAATATCGATTGCCTGGCCATCCATGTGAAGGCTGTGCGACGCGACACCGGTGGCCCCGCCGCCCCGTTCGCGAAGCATCGCGTTGGTATGCGGCGACCGGTAACCCGAGATGATGTGAAACGGCTGATCGGTCTCGAGTGTGCCGCCGAGTTCGTGCAACAGATCGAACACACGCGGATCGATCGGCTTGATTTCATTGGCTCTGAAGTCGCGAAGAATGTAGTTCAGGTCCCGCAGCGAATCCGGGAGGTACGATCCGCCGGTGCAATAGGTCGTCTTCAGTCGCTCGCCGGTGTGCGTATTGAAAAAAGAGAGCGCGCGCTCAGGTACCTTCGCAACGGGCGATGAAGCGGAAGTCGCAGCGTGAACTTTCGACGGCATCAACGCGGACGCCGCCGCAACGGCTCCAAGTCCGAGGAATGCCCGGCGATGAAGGACCTTCTGTTCGTGCATGCACCTCTCCTCACGCGGCACAGAGCTGCCGCCGCATCCGATGTTCCTGAAGTGGGTGGCGGACTTCTATTTCACCACAGAACATCCACGACTTTCAAGCACAACAAAACGCTAAGTCCGGGATTGTCATGACATTAAGGCTGTGCTTGCGGCGGCAACTCGTCCATCGAGCTCGTGCGCACGATTGTGCACGGCATCGCCGATTCCACAACTCGTCGCATCCTTTGTTATAGTGCGACAGATGGAAGGCATTATCCCCGCATGGGGGAGAATCCTTCGCGGCTATCGCCCTGCCCTTTCGGTCGAGATTACCCGCGAATGTCCCCTCCAATGTCCAGGCTGCTACGCCTACGGCGACGACCACCTCGGTGGCGACGTTACACTTCGACAGGTCAGCGATTTCAAGGGACAGGAACTTGTCGATCGTTTTTTTGCGCTGATCGAAGCGCATCGACCGCTGCACGTCTCGATTGTCGGCGGTGAACCACTCGTCAGGTACCGCGAGCTCGGCCAGATTCTGCCGAGGTTGTCGCGAATGGGGCTGTATACGCAGGTCGTGACCAGCGCCGTTCGCCCGATCCCATCAGAGTGGATCGGCATCCCCCATCTGAAGTTGGTCGTGTCAATCGATGGGCTGCAACCTGAGCACGACGAGCGGCGCAAGCCCGCAACTTATGACCGCATCCTGAAGCACATCAAGGGGCATCAGATAACGGTCCATTGCACGGTCACACGGCAGCAGTCTCGTCGCGAGGGCTACCTCGAGGAGTTCGTGCGGTTCTGGTCCGACAATCCCGATACAGATCAGATTTGGATCAGCTTGTACACGCCGCAGGTGGGCGAGCAGTCGCCGGAACGGCTGGCACCAGCCGATCGGGAGCGGATCGTCGCGGCACTCATGCATATGCGCAAGGCGTTTCCCAAACTGCGTATGCCGGCGGGTTTGATCGAGGCGTACGCACGACCGCCGCAAAATCCCGAGGACTGCATCTTTGCGCAAACAACGACCTGCGTCTCGGCGGACTTCCAGCATCAGATCGCGCCGTGCCAGTTTGGGGGTAACCCTGACTGCTCGAACTGCGGCTGCATCGCTTCGGCCGCGCTGAAGGCGGTTGGCCGGCACCGGTTGCCCGGCGGTCTGCGCGTGGGCGCCATATTCGAGCATTCCCTCACAGTTGGACGGGGGGTCCGACGGGTCCGCGGTTACGTGAGCTCCTGAGATACTGAATCGGTATGGCGAACGTCGCATCCTTCGACATCACGTCCGGTGTCGACCTTCAGGAAGTGGATAACGCAGTCAATCAGGCGCGCAAGGAAGTCGCGCAGCGTTACGACTTCAAAGGGTCTCGCGCGGCGATCGAGTTCAACCGCACTGAAAATACACTCACGCTGGTCGCCGACGACGAGTTCAAGATGAACGCACTGTGGGAGATCCTGCAGGGACGGATGGTCCGCCGCGGCGTGCCGACAAAGAATCTGACACCGGGCACGATCGAACGCGCGGCAAATGACACGGTGCGGCGCGTGATCACCCTGCAGCAGGGCATCCCGACGGAGGCCGCCCGGGATATCGTCAAGTTCCTCAAGGACAACAAACTCAAAAAAGTGCAGGCCGCGATTCAGGCCGACCAGGTCCGGGTGTCTTCCAATTCTAAGGATGAGCTACAGGAGGCGATTCGGTTGCTGCGTGAGCACGACTTTGGCATAGCACTACAGTTCGGCAACTACCGCGGCTAGCAAGGAGGAGCGATGGCAGGCCGATGCCGACTGATTGTGATGGCCATGGGAGTGTCCCTCTCGTTGATGTCCTGTGCCTGCTCGCGTTCCTCATCGCCCCCTGTCGATCAGGCCAAGGCGGCCGTACCCGGCACAGGCACATCCACGCCGCCAGCTCAACCAGTCAATGAAGACGCCAAAGCCCTGGCGGCCTTTCTAGACCGCGTCAATCAATACGTCCTGGTGCATCAGAAGCTCGAGAACACGCTGCCAAAGCTGTCAAAGGAGTCAACGCCGCAGCAGGTTGATGCGCATCAGCGGGCACTGTCCAAACTGATTCAGGATGCGCGCAAAGATGCGAAGCAAGCGGAAATCTTCACACCCGAGTCGCAGGTGGTGATCAAGAAGCTGATTGCCAAGATCTTCAGTGGCCCGGATGGCGCGGGGCTGAAAGCCTCGGTGATGGACGAGAATCCAGGCGTCCCTAACCTGAAAGTGAACGATCGATATCCCGACGAAATTCCGGTGTCCACGATTCCGCCGCAGCTGCTGGAAGGACTACCGAAACTGCCCGAGGAAATGGAATATCGCTTCGTCGGCGACGATCTCATCCTGATGGATACACACGCCCACATCATCGCCGACTTCATTCCGAATACCTTTACCAAGTGAGCGCGCTGTGACGGTGCAGAAGCGAGTTTCGGTCGCGTGCCTGATCATCGGCTTCTTTGTTCCGGTCGACGCTGCGCGCGTCCGCAGCGAAGTCGCCACCGCCCAGGCGCAACAGGCCGCCGCCCCCCTGCCGCTGACGATGCCGAACAAGGCGGATTCGCTCAAGTTCGCAATCCTCGGCGATTTCGGCACCGGCAGCCGGGAGCAGTATCAGTTGGCGGCGATTATGAAGCGTGTCCACGACCAGTATCCGTTCAACCTGGTCACGCTGGTCGGCGACAATTTATACGGATCGGAGCGGCCGCAGGATTTCAAGAAGAAGTTCGAGGACCCGTATAAGCCGCTTCTCGACGACGGTGTGAAATTCTACGCGTCGCTCGGCAATCATGACGACCCGCAGGAGCAGCGCAACTACAAGCTGTTCAACATGGACGGCAAGCGCTATTACTCGTTCAAGCCGGACGGCAATCAGAGCGTCCGTTTCTTCGCGCTCGAGAGTTCGTATCTGCAGCCCGAGCAGGTCGCCTGGTTTGAACAGGAGCTCAAGGCGTCCAACTCAGACTGGAAGATTCCGTACTTTCATCACCCGCCATACTCGTCGGGGGAACGCCATGGATCCGATCCACAAATTCGCAGCGCGCTCGAACCACTGTTTCTGAAATACAACGTCAGCGTCGTGCTGACCGGGCACGACCATTTCTACGAGCGCACCAAGCCGCAGAAAGGGATCGTGTATTTCGTCGTCGGAGCAGGCGGACAGCTGCGCAAGGGGAACATCGACACCAGGACCGGGTTGACCGCGGCCGGCAACGATCGCGATCAGAGCTTCATGATCGCCGAGATCAACGGTGATGAGATGTGGTTCAACGCGATTTCGCGGCAGGGACAGGTGTTCGACAGCGGCAGCTTTACGCGCCGGAAGTAGCCTTCTCGGTTTCTTTTTCCTTCTCCTTCTCTTTTTCCTTCTCCTTGTCCTTGTCCTTCCCCTTTTCGGCGGCCGCCTGCTTCGCCTCCGGCGTCAACGCCCAATCGGCCTCGAACACCGCGCGCATCTTCTTGGCGATCGCGTCGTCGGAGGTGATGACGCCGATCTCGCGCCGGCCATCGAGTTCGAGCTTGCGCAGGCTTTGACTGCCGACGAATGCGGCGCTGCCGTCGCGAATCATCGCCCTGACGTGCAGCCGAAGGTCGGGTAACTTTCGCGCATCGACACCGGTCGCGCCCTTTGCCAGTTTGCCGAACATCCGAATCTCGACGCCGTCTTTGGCGAGCTCCGCAAGTTGACGCAGCATCAGCCGATCGCTGACCTTGGCGTCGTAGATCAACAGTTCCTTCTTCGCCTTCTTGATGAACCCGGTCAGCAGCTCGCGCGAGTTCTCGGGACTGACGACCAGCTGGTCGCGGCTCGCCTTGTAAGGCTGACGCGTGCAGTCGGCCTCGAACAGCTCGCGCGCATCCTTCACCAGCTTGGCGTCCTCGGTGACGATTCCAAAGCTGCGGCTCTTCTCGATATCGAGCTTGGTGTAGTTGAAACCGAAGACATGCAGCGTGTCGTCGATCAGCATCATCTTGCCGTGATAGCGCGGCAGGTCGTCGGCCGTCCGCGCCACCGTCACACCGGCATCGAGAAGGCGAAGCTCGAGTTTTCGGAGCGACCTTTCCCCGCCGCGATTCGTGTGCGCGATCAGCGCGCGAACCACCACACCTCGAGCAACCGCCGCCTCGAGCGCTTTCTCGAGTTCGAGACGGTCGAAGCGAAAGATGACGATATCGATCGTCTTCTTTGCGTTCTTCACCGCCTGTACCAGCGGCGTCACACCGTCGTCTGGTTCGATGATGAGTTTCACTTCTTGCTGGTCTTTTTCTCAGACCACTCGACGGCGGCATGTCCGTCGCGGTCGAGCCTGAGGATGGTGTTGGAAATGCGATCAGTCTGGATTTCGAACGGCACCTGCACATCGTAGCAAACCTCCTCATCCGAAGAGGTGCGCAGTTCGAACTTGAGCTGATAGCGCCGCAGGATGTCCTCGATCTTTGGTCGCCGCGAATCGGTGTCGTCCCCTGCCTTGATCTTGAGTTCGAAGTGACGCAATGGGGCCTCGAACGATTCAATCACCCACAATGCGCCAGCGATGAAGGCGGTTGAGACGACCGCCAGCGCGTAGAGACCGACGCCCGACGCGAGTCCGACGGCGAGCGTGCAGAGCATCACGACCGCGTCCTTCGGGTCATCGATCTTCGATCGGTAGCGAATGAGATTCGCGGCGCCGACAATGCCGAAGGCGCGCGCAAGGCTGGCGCCGACGACCAGCATGATGACGGCGCCGACGACCGACAAAATGATCTGGGTCTGCAGTACAGCCGGCGTGCGCGGCGGCGTGCCACGGCGCCGCGGGCGAAGCGCCAGGGCACTGCCAAGGGCGGCCGCGAGCGGCAGCCGAACCAGCGCGACCTGGATGTCGTGGATCGGATTGGCCTCGTGCAGCGGCGTCTGATCGTCAAGCGTCTGCGCCTGTTGCCGTCGATCCGCAGCCGCCACGGCGATCGGCCAACCGACATCGGCGATGAGGAGCAGCGCCAGAAAACTGAGCGTCGAAACTCGCAAGGCGGTCATGAATCCTTCAGCGCAAGCCCTTCATCGATCTTTTGTTTCATGCGACGAATGAAGCGTTCGGCGATTGCATCGGAAAAGCCGCCGGCACGGAACGCGTCGCGCCACTGGCGATCGGTCAAGGTGCGAAGCCGCTCACACGCCCAGCGCACATCGGCCGGGGAAATGTTCTCGAAGAGAACGCGATGGCGTCCGCGGTAATCGAATCGCACCTTTCCGTTGGCGACGCCGGTGATGAACGGCGTTTGCTCGAAGATAGCGGGATCACCTCTCGGCGCGTCGATTACGCCGGTACGGCCGAACGACTGGCCGAGATCGCGCGCGACGTACCACCGCCTGGCGCCATCGAACGCTTCCTTCAATTCGTAAACGACATTCTGGTCGTCCTTGAGATCGGAATTTCCAAGCATCGCGTGCACGACCAGCAGACCGTTCATCGCGGGCGTGCCGACGAATGGGTTGCGATAGTACGACCACGACTCGCCGCCTTCGAGGCCGTGGAGGTTCGGGGACTTTTCGCGGAATCTGGCGGGCAGCTGCGGATTCGGCGAAGGCGCCTCGGCAGCTTTCCACTGGGCGAGATAGTAAATCGGCGGCTGGTGGTAACCGATTCCCCACAGAAGCCGTGACGCCGTCACTTCCGGTCCTGCTTCCGGCGGGAACTTCGCGCTCCACTCGGCGCCGTCGGGTCCTTTGACTGTGTAACCGCGACTGAAGCCGGTTCGTTTCATATCGATGACCGTGAAGACCGCAGCAGGATCAGGCGCAAGCTGCGGTCCCCCCACGCCATTGAACAGATCCCGCGCGCGGTCGGGCTGGATCCAAAGCTCGGCCAATTGCGCGGCGGTCGGGGGACCTGGCAGTGTCGATTTGACCGGTGTGGCTGTGCACGCGACAAGCCCAACAACGGCAATCAAGAACAATACAGTCCGACGGCCCACGGAAAAGACCTGTGCAATTGCCGCGCCACGCAGCTCAGCCGCGACTGGCGTTAGCGAAAATCGTGCGACTGAGGTTCAGGGCCGCTGTTCGAAAGACCGATGACACGCTCGGCTTTGATCGACGTGACGCCTTCCTGAATCTGCAGCGTGCCTTCGATGAGTAGATAGGGTTCTCCGACGATGGCTCGCTTCTGTTCGCAGAAGAGATCCGGACGGACGATGACGTTTGCAATTCCCGTTTCGTCTTCCAGCGTGAGGAACACAAACCCTTTCGCCGTGCCTGGGCGTTGACGCGTGATCACGGCACCGGCAACACGCACGCGGCGGCCGTGACGGCTGTGAGGCAGATCGCTGGCGCGCAGCACGCCACGGAGTGCGAGCTCCGCGCGTCGCAGGGCGAGCGGATGCGGACCGATCGTCAGACTCATGCCGGCATAGTCCGCCATCAATCGCTCTGGTGGAGTCATCCCACGCAAGGGAGACGGTGACATGTCGGGATCCGGGATCCGTGGTGCGGGATCCGGCGGGCGACGCGATGAGCCTTCGTCGCCAGTTTCGGCGAACAATTCCCCTCTCGGCCGCACTGCTTTTTCTATCTGCCACAACGCGGTTCGCCGGTCGTAGCCAAAGGCATTGAGCGCGCCGATCTCGGCGAGCGTCGCCAGCTCGTCACGGCGCACGCCGGTCCGGGTGATGAGATCGTCGAGTGATTCATAACGCCGGGATCCGGGATCCGGGATCCGGGATCCGGATCGTGGCTCACTCGCTGCGGCTGACTTCTCGCCGTTTACGCCTGTCGTGTGTTTCCCCCACTCGTATGCACAGATGTTGCAGAAATATGCACCCGTGGGTGTTTCTTCCATCATCGACTGATCATCGCAGCCGCACTTTGGACAATGGGATGAATCGACTGTGTCGGTTTGACCGGATCCCGGATCCCGGACAACGCCCTTCGACAAGCTCAGGGCGTCCCGAGCCTGTCGAGGGACGGATCCCGGTAGTTCGGCCGCAGCGATCGCGCGGCCGATGTTCTCTCTCAACCCATTCACATACCTCAACCCGAGCCGCACGCGGCCGTCCGGATCGACGCGGCACGCCCAGTCGGATTCCTGCACATCAATCGGCGCAAAGCGCACGCCGTGACGTTGTGCGTCTTTCACCAGGGTCGCGGGATGATAAAACCCCATTGGTTGATTGTTCAGGAGCGCGGTATAGAACGCCGCCGGATAGTGGACCTTCAAATACCCACTTGCATACACGAGCAGCGCGAAGCTAGCGGCGTGCGATTCAGGAAACCCATATAGCGCGAACGACGTGATCGATCGAATAATCTCTTCCGCCGCATCGCCACTAATTCCCTGCTTTGCCATTCCGGCGCGCAGCTTGGCTTCAATCTGCTGCATGCGATGTTCGGCACGTTTGAATCCGAAGGCGCGGCGCAGCTCCTCCGCTTCCCCGCCGGAAAATCCCGCCGCCACCATCGCCATCCGGAGCAGCTGTTCCTGGAACAGCGGCACGCCAAGCGTGCGCGCGAGAATCGGCTCGAGCGACGGGTGCGGATACGTGACCGGCTCTTGTCCCTGTCGGCGCTTCAAATATGGATGCACCATCTGACCGACAATCGGTCCGGGACGGATGATCGCCACTTCCACGACGATGTCGTAGAAGCACTGCGGCCGGAGCCGCGGCAAGGTCGCCATCTGCGCGCGCGATTCCACCTGAAAGATTCCAATCGTGTCCGCCTCCTGCAGCATGCGATACACGTCGGGATCGTTCGGAGGGAGATGGGCGAGATCGAGATCGTTCCGGGATCCGTGGTCCGGGATCCGTGGTCCGGGAGAACTGGAGCCCAATTCACCCGGCTGGTTCAACACGGCATCCCTCGGATCCCGGATCCCGGACCCCGGATCCCGGCCTTCGACAAGCTCAGACCGTCCCGAACCTGTCGAGGGACGGTTTGTATTCACCAACTCCAATGCATCTTGAAGAACGGACATCATTCCTAATCCGAGGAGATCCACCTTCACGATCCTCATGTCGGCGCAATCGTCCTTGTCCCACTGCACGACGACGCGGTTCGGCATGCTGGCATTCTCGAGCGGCACGACATCGTCGAGACGGCCGTGACACATGACCATGCCGCCTGAATGCTGCCCGAGATGACGCGGCAGATCCTGGATTTCTTCCCACAATCGCCCAAAGGTCTGAATGACGGGATGGTGAATGTCGAGACCTACCTCACGCAGATTCCGATCGAGCGTCTCCTTTGGATCGACCCATTCGAAATGATTGATGACCTTTGCCAGCCGATCGATCTGCGCCGGCTCGAGCGACAGCACCTTGCCGACTTCGCGCGCCGCGCTGCGGCCGCGATAGGTGATGACGTTGGCGGTCATCGCAATCCGAGGTCCGACTCGCGTACCGTCCCCCGGGGAATCGGCCACACGGTTGCCGTACTTCGCATATAGATGCTGAATCGCGCGCTCGCGGCGGTCGCCGCTGGGAAGATCGAGATCAATGTCCGGCCATTCGCCGCGCTCTTCCGACAGGAACCGCTCGAATAGCAGATCCATTCCGACGGGATCGACCGCCGTGATCCCGAGGCTGTAGCACACAGCGCTGTTGGCGGCCGAACCACGCCCCTGAACCAGGATGTCTTCCTGACGGCAGTAATTGACGATGTCCCAGACGATGAGGAAGTAGCCGGCGAGATCGAGCTTCTCGATGAGATCGAGCTCGCGCTCGACTTGGCGCCGCGCGCGATCGTCGTACGGACGATATCGTTCGCGCGCGCCTGCCTGGGTGATTTTTCGGAGAAACGACGCCATCGTTTCTCCCGGTGGCACCGGGTAATCAGGAAACCGGTACCCGAGATCTGCCATCGTGTATTGGAGTCGATCGGCGAGATCGCGGGTGGCAGCAATCGCGCCGGGCATATCGGAAAAGAGGCGGGCCATCGCCTCGGGGGATTTCAGATAGCGCTCGGCATTCCACGTGAGACGCCGGCCGGCGCGCTCGAGCGTGGTCTTGTGCCGGATACACGTGAGCACGTCGTACAACGGTCGATTCGCCGGCTCCGCGAATCGAACACCATTACTGGCGATGACCGGCAGGTGAAACGCGGACGCGAGATCGACAAGCGCCTGATTGTCCGCTTCCTCGTCGCGCAGGAGATGACGCTGTAATTCGATGCACACGTTCTTTGCGCCAAACGTGTGCACGATGCGATCGACGAGACCGCCGACGCCAAAACGCGGACCGCTCAGCGCCGAACGGCCGACGAGCGCCACCAGCCCGGTGACGTGCCCGTCGAGCTCGTCGATCGTCAATGCGCCTTCACCTTTTGGCGCGCGAAGTTTCATGCGCGTCACCAGGCGGCACAGGTTTCGATATCCTTCACGTGATTCGATGAGGACCGGCAGACGAAACACGGCGGTCGCCGTCCCAATCGCCAACGTCAGTTCGGCACCGATGATGCCTTTGATGCCGGCGCGTCGGGCAGCGAGATGAAATCGCGGCGCGCCGTAGACGCCGTCGCGATCGAGCAGCGCGAGCGCCGGATATCCAAGCGCCGCGGCGCGTTCGATCAACGCTTCCGGAAGCGAAGCGCCATCAAGAAAGGAAAAGGCAGAGGCCGCGTGCAGCTCGACGTACATGACGGCCTCAATCGAGGATCGCTTCGAGGAACCAGGACTCGGTGATGCGATCGTAAAAAAGGCGGCAGATCGAGCCGTCGCTCAGCGCAACGTCCCACTCGTCGCGATCCCATGCCGCCGACTTCGGATCCCACCACGCGCCAGACGTTCGCCACGGGCCGGCCGCGCGTTCGACCTCGCCTCCCGGCATACCACGACGATCGATCGCCACGTGTCCCGGACGGCCGCGATCGGACGTGACACGGATCGCGATGGGGGGGCGGAAGCGGCGCAGGATCAGGGTGCCAGGAGTGCTGGCGGTTGGCGACTGGCGGTTGGCGGTTGGCCTGGGAACTGGGAACTGGGAACTGGTAGGCGCGCTGGACGCTGGAAGCTGGAAGCTGGAAGCTGATGGCGCGAAGCGCGTCATCTCGAATCCATCTGGCCGCCAGGTATCGAGCAGCACCGGCGAGCCGCATCGGCTGTCGCCGACGAGGGCGCCCAATCGCGCCGTGAGCGTGGCCAGTGTTTCCGGCGACGGCAGCGCGCGCTCGAGCAACGAATACTGGACGATCCGACCGGGCACCGGATCGATTTCGATCGTGACCACGTCGATGGCGGCCGACGGCGGATGTGATTCGAGATCGAGCAGCAGCAGCGTGCGCAACACTTTCGCGTCGCGCATCGCCGCGGGCAGTTGCAGCACACGTGAATGGGTCGTACGATCGACGAGACGGAGGTCGAGCCGCACTGCGGCGGCGCCGCGATCGGCGCGCTCCAGCGCCGCCGACAACGGATCGAGCAGGCGCGCGAACACGAACGACAGCGGTTCGAGCGCGTCGATCGGCCACTCCAACTCCACCGATTGCAGGAATCTCGGCACCCCCGGATCCGGCACGAGCGGCGCGCGATCGATCCCGCGCGCGAACTGCTGAAGCGCGAGGCCTTCCTGTCCCATTCGCTCGGATAGTTCCATCGACGGCAGCGCCGCGATTTCACCAAGTGTCGTGAGTCCCCATCGCCGGAAGGTATTCAGCCGATCGATCGTGACTTTCAGACGCGCGGCCGCCCCTCCGCCATGAACGTCGTCGTCCTCGATGAGCACGCGCAGCGTCTCGAGTGGCAGCAACGCGATCGCGGCGGCGGCATCGCCATCGGCGATGGCCGGGCCTGGGTGTGCAATCGACAGCAGACGCGCCGCCGTTTGCGTACGCGCGAGGGCAATGCGGATGTGGGCCGCACAGGCCTCCACGGCGCGCGCCAGTTCCGTGCCGATCGTCTGCGGCGTGCCGAGCAGACGTCCCAGGCCGCTGATGTCCAGCACCACACACGCATCACCATGCCGCTCGATGCGTGGCGAAAAATCACGCGCAATGAGGAAATGAGGGGACGTTTTTGAATGTAGCGGCGCGTTCTCGAAACCGTGCCGGAGACACGCGTACAACTCAAAAGAGTCAGATACGTAGGAAGCTGGTCGAACCTTCGGCGGCGGATCCGGACGCGGCAGAAATTTCCCGATCTCGTCGAACGTTTCGCGAGCCGTGATGTCGGAAATGGGACGCGTGAGATCGTCGTACGAGGGAATGCGCATCGGGAGCTACCGGCTTCGTTGCACGGAGGGGACGGAGGGGATGGAGATCACGGAACAAGATCCAACACGGAGGCCCGGAGGCAGGGAGAGAAATTGTTCAAAGAAATCAAATACATATTGCTCTCCGTGTCCCCGTGTTTCCGTGGTGAACGCTTGTCCCGTGCTCTCCGTTACCTCCCAATCTCCCGCCAATGACTCGCGTCCGCAATTCGATGCCGCGCAGGAATCGCGCGCGATCCGCGGTGCCTGACCACTGCGCGCGGCGAACATCCGGCGCCGGGTCGAGCGCAACGGTCACGCCCCCCGGACTCCGTGCGATCCGTTCGGCAGCGACGACCACGGCGGCGGTCTGGCTGCCTTCGATCACACGAGCGATGCGCATCCAGGTCGTGTACGGAAACTGCCGTAGCGCCACCGGCGAGACATCGGCGATATCAAATGCCACCAGGCCAAAACCACCCGCCTGCAGCACCAGATTCATGGCTTTCAACGCGCGCGAGGCGTCGCCACGCTCGCGCACCCACAGCAGCTTCGACAGATCGACGCCGGATGCCGACGCGGATGCGGGATCGAATCGATCGCAGCTGTCGATCAATGCGATGGCTTCGCCGCGATCGGCTGCCGCCTGGAACATCCGGCACAACACGGTCGTTCGCCCCGACGATCGCGGTCCGACGACTTCCGACAAATGGCCGCGAGCGATGCCGCCGCCTAGTTGCTCGTCGAGTCCCTCGATGCCGGTCGGCGCAATCTCGCGCTGGACATCAGCCCACACAGTCGTCGTGAGTGTTCGGTCGAGCTTCCGATTGCGAAGCAGCGATTCGAGTTCAACGCGGAGTGCAGACGGCATATAGTTTCGCTTTTATTTCGCCCATCTCCGGCGAGTATAGTTCCGCCCCTCTCCGCGATCAAGTGGAAGTCGATTTATCCGTGTAAGTGGTGGAAAAATAGACTCTTTCGTAGGCGGCGCGGTCTGACGCCCGCGCCCTACGAGTAAGATAGAGTGACTCTTGGCCACGCCGCGCGAATCCAACGTCCGGACCGACGCCACCCGCGATCAGGGCGCCGCTCCGGCGGCTGACGAACCGTTTCTCCGCCGCACGCTTGCCGCCTTCAGTTACCGCGATTTCCGCGTCCTCTGGTTCGGCGCATTCACCTCAACCGTCGGCACGTGGATGCAGAAAGTGGCGCAGAGCTGGCTGGTATTCGACCTCACCAAATCCTCGTTCTTCCTCGGGCTTGATGACTTCCTCGGACAGCTTCCGATTCTGCTCTTCACGCTCGTGGGGGGCGTCGTCGCCGATCGTCACGATCGCCGCCGCCTGCTGCTCGGCTCGCAGTACATCCAGATGACGGCGGCGTTCATCCTCGCCGCGCTCGTGTTCTTCGGACACGTGCGCATCTGGCACATCCTGTCGTTGTCGTGTATCACCGGTCTCGCGCAAGCATTCGGCGGTCCGGCGTATCAATCGCTCGTGCCGTCGCTCGTGCACAAAAAACACCTGCCCAACGCGATTGCGCTCAACTCGATTCAGTTCAATCTTGCGCGCGTGTTTGGGCCGCTTCTCGCCGGTGTCGCACTGTTCTTCGGAACCGCCGCCTGTTTCGGTTTGAACGGCCTCTCGTTCCTCGTGGTGATCGTTGCGTTGATGTCGCTGCACATCAAACACATTCGACCCGCCGACCGGAAACCGATGCTGCAGGAAATGAAGGGCGGACTGGCATATGCGCGAAGCGAGCCCTCAATCATTACGCTGACCGTGCTCGCGTTCCTCACCACGTTTCTCGGACTGCCGCTGCTCACGTTTCTACCCGTCTTTGCGCGCGAGATCTTTCATGGCGAAGTCAGTGTCTATACCTACATGATGGCGTTTTCCGGCGCCGGCGCCGTCGTCGGTGCACTGGTCGTCGCATGGCTCGGCCGCTTCAAACACATGGGGCTGACGCTGCTCACCGTGCAAGCGCTCTTTGGCGCTCTCATCGTCGCCTTTGCGGTTTCGCGTGTCTGGTGGTGGAGTTGCGCGCTGTTGTTCCTCGCCGGAGCAGCGCTGATCGTCGTTTTTTCGATGACCGCATCGCTCGTGCAATTGATCGTCCCCGATCATCTGCGCGGCCGGGTCGTCAGCATCTATATGGTGGCGTTTCGCGGCGGCATGCCGCTCGGCAGTCTGGCGGGAGGATACGCGGCCAGCTTGACGTCAGCGCCGCACGTCCTGACCGTCAACGGCGCGCTCGTCTCGGTGGTGGCGCTGTACTTTCTGCTGCGCGGACATGGGGTCAGGGAACTCTAAAATTGGTGAATGCTGGGGTGATTGCTGATTGTGCTGATCGTCGACTTTCAATTGAGATTGCCGATTGCTGATTTTTGAGCGGCAGGTTTTCATTCAGCAATCAGCAATCAGCAATCAGAAATTTCAGAAATCAACTTTTCAGGATCCAATACAGCCCCAGCGCGATTGAAGCGATGGCCATCAGCACGCCCGCCGCGCGACCGAGGCGAGCGACAACGCGTGCACTCATCAAACTCGCGAACGCGACGCCGAAGAGCGACATCGAAATCAGAATTCCCCCCGCGAACACTCCGATCAGGACGAGGAGCATCGACAAGGGTGCTGCGGCAACGCGATCGCCGAAAGGCGCGAGCAAGGTCAGCGCGCGAAGACTGCTGACCGCGAATGCCGCGCCGATAAAGGTCGGGATATGCGAATGGGCTCCCGGAATCGGATGCCGATCGCGCCGGCCGATATGCAGATGCCAGTGTGGCTCGGATTCCTGTCCATGGACGTGCGTATGGCCGTACACACGCCCGGCAGCGACGCCCCATAATGCGGTCGCACCGAGCCCGATCAGCAGCACCCCGCCGAGCATCTCGCCGCCGCGTTCAACCACCAGCGGCAGCGTCCAGCCGAGGGCGATGATCGCGCCGGCGCCGAGCGCGAGGAGCAGAGCGTGTCCGAGCGCGAAACGAACCGCGACCCCCAGCGCGCGCGCGCGTCGCATGGCCGGCGCTTCCGCGCCGGCGCTCACCGACAACGTGGCGATCGCCATGAGATGATCTGCGCCAAGTCCGTGAAGGAACCCGAGAGCGAGCGCTGTGGAGAGGAGAATCAGGACGTCACCGCGGCTTTTTCAGATCCTGAGAGGCCGTCGAGTGCAGGGCAAGCGTCCACGTGATCGGAACGCTGACCGGTGCATAGCAGATCGTATCGTCGCAGGCCTGGTATTTGAGAACACCTTTCACCGTCACCGCTGCCTCGCGCGAGCCGGCCCGCTTCACGAGGTTGCGACTGGCTGGGATGGTCACGTCCTGCACCAGTCGAAACGGCCGGCTGTAAACGAGATGTGTTTCGCCGAGCTCTTTGAATTCCCGTTTTTCCGGCTGGGGAAACTGCACCGGCTGCGCCGCCGCCGCGTCCCCTGGCGTGAGGGTCAGCGAAATCGGAATCACGTCGGGTTGTCCCGGCGCATATACGTGCATTTTCGCTTTCGGCGTGATTTCCACCCGGAGCGACACGCGCCCGCCGGGCGCAACCGCGGTCGCAGAGGTCGAGGTGGAAACGCTCAAATGCCGTGTCGTGATTGGCTCGGATGCGAACACCGTCCCCAGCACAAGCGCACCGACTGCTGGGATCGAGACAACGAGCCGCTTCATCATCGGTCTGGCGATTGTACACAAAAACGGGGGAGCCAGCGGCTCCCCCCTGTCGCTATCGCTTGACTGCGTCGCTACCGACGGCGCGTCACCTGGTCCCACAGGGTTGCGCCACCGCCACCGATCACCGCGCCAATCAGCGCTCCCTTTTTGCCACCGACGGCGGCACCCACTCCCGCGCCGACTCCGGCAGAAGAGCCGATGATGATCGCACTCTTCTTCACGGACCGCTGCGGCTTCACTTCCCGCACGGGGCGATCGTCATACACGACCTGCCGTGCGGGGACCGGCCGCGCGACCGTTGCCGGAGCCGGATACGACGCGGGAACGATCTGCGTGTCGCCAAGATCGGCTCTTCGTGTTACAGCCGTCGGCGCCGCCTGATAGCCGACCGGCACGAAGCCCGATTGCTGCGCGATCGGCGTCGAGGCCGCAATCTCTGCGACCGATACGCAGTCGATCTGCGACACGGCCACGCCGTTGACGACCGAGGGGCGCACCAGCGTGCGCTGATTCGGTTCGCAACCGACAACAACGGGCGTGCCTGGCTGCGAAACGTTCGCCGGCGCGGCCGCTGCCGCGAGTCCGGTCTGCGACGTGCCGCATCCAACTGTAAACAGGAGCCCGCCAAGTCCCGCAACCGCGGCGATGCGAGCTCCCCACGTGAATCTTTGTCCGCCCCTCATGCCTCACCTCCCGTGTGGCTTCTGCCGCCTACACTCCAAGCGGGATGCCAGGGCGAACAAGCGAAAAACGGCCATTTTTTTGGGATTTTTGATACACCTGCCGGTGATGTCAGAATCGGTGTCCTCGAAAGGGCTCAACGGTTGTCCGGTGCAGGACACGGGGAATCGCGGATTGCAGATTGCGGATTGCGGATTTTTTGATTGTGGATTGAGACTGTCGATTGCGGATTGGGGCGCACAATCGGCAGTCCGCAATCACAATCCGCAATCGGCAATCAACCAAATCGGCAATCTGCAATCAACAATCGGCAATTGGTAGGATTCACGATTGGCGTCCATCCTCATCGTCGAAGACGATCCAGATATTTCCGACCTCATCGCTCACTATCTGCAACGCGCCGGGCACGAGGTCAGCCGACTGACCTCGGGCAGTGAAGTGATGCCGCGGTTGCGGACCGCACCGCCAGATCTCGTGATCCTCGATTTGATGCTGCCGGGAATGGATGGACTGCTCGTGTGCCAGGCCATGCGCGCCAATACGACAACGGCCTCGATTCCTATCATCATGCTCACCGCACGCGGCGATGAAGCGGATCGCATTGCCGGCCTCGAGCTCGGTGCCGACGATTACGTGACCAAGCCGTTCAGTGCGAAAGAGCTGGTCGCGCGTGTTGCCGCACGACTGCGACGTCACGGCACCGCGCCTGCGTCCGGCACCCTCCAGTATCAGAACATTGCCATCGACGCCGACCGCCACATCGTCACCCTCGACAGCGTCGAAGTGAAGCTGACAGCCAAGGAGTTTCTTCTGCTGCAGTACCTCGTGCAGCATCGCGGCCGCGTGCTGTCGCGTGACGTGCTCCTCACCGATGTGTGGGGTTATCAGTACACCGGCGGCACCCGGACCGTCGACGTGCACATTCGACGTCTGCGCGAAAAACTGCCGGTCCTGAACGACGCCATCGAAACGGTCAAGCAGTTTGGGTACAAGTTGCTGTAAATGACCTTCCGCACCCGGCTGTTTGTTGCTTCCCTTCTCGCATCGGCTGTCACGCTGTCGGTGGCGGCGGCCCTGGTCTCGTGGTCCGTCTATCGCATCGTCGACGCGCGCATCGAGCGGGGCCTGGTCGACGAAGCGCGGCTCGCGGCGGAAACGCTATCGCATCGTCAGGCCGCAACCGCCGCGGAACTCGACGCGGAAGCGGATGCATTGGGACGACTGATCGCGGCGCGCGTGACGTTTGTCGGCCGGGACGGAACTGTCGTGGGCGATTCGGAAGTGACCACGGAGGATCTCGCGACGCTCGAAAATCACGGGACTCGACCGGAGATTCTCCAAGCGCGCCGTGAGGGCGTTGGTATCGCGCGCCGATACAGCGCCACGCTGAAGACGGAGATGCTTTACGTGGCTGTCGAGGTACCGGGATCAGCAACGCCGTTGTTGTCTGAGGTTCGTCTGGCGATGCCGCTGACCGAGATCAGCGAGCAGCTCGCGGGCGTTCGTCACTCATGGCTCGCGGCCCTGGCGGTGGGACTGCTCGCCGCGCTCGTGGTCGCATGGGGCGCATCGTCGCTGCTCAGCCGGCGCGTGCGCGCGATCGCGGACATGGCGGAACGCTATGCGACAGGCGATCTGACGCCTTCCCGCACCGATTTTGGCACGGACGAGATCGGCACCGTCGCGCGCATGCTGGATGACTCGATTCGTGAGATTGGCAACCGCGTCACGCAGCGGGAGACCGATCGGGCGCGAATGGAAGCGATCCTGGACGGCATGAGCGAAGGCGTGCTTGTCGTGACGCCACAGGGTCGATTGCAGTTCGTCAACAACGCAGCGCGGCGAATGCTGAAAGTCGAGGACGCGCCCGAAGGGCATCATTACCTCGAGATCGCGCGCCATCCTGATATCGCGGGCGAGATCAATGCGGCCCTGCATGGCCTTTCAGGCGACGGCCGCGAGCTCACCCTGGGCGGTGACCGCACCACAACATTCATCGCGCGCGGGGCGCCGGTCGCATCGGTTGCCGGGCGCGGCGCCGTTCTGGTCCTCCACGACATCACCGAACTTCGCAAAGCCGATCGAATCCGGCGCGACTTCGTGGCGAATGTGTCGCATGAACTGCGCACCCCATTGACCGCAGTCCGTGGCTACGTCGAAGCGCTACTCGACGGCGTCTCGGATGCATCAGACACGCGTCGGTTTCTGGAAACGATCGCGCGGCATACATTCCGAATGGAACGCCTCGTCCGCGACCTGCTACGGCTGGCGAGGCTCGATGCCGGGCAAGAGCCGCTCGATCGAGCAGAATGCGCGATCGATTCGCTGTTTCATGCCGTCGTCTCAGATGTGAGCTCGGAACTCGAAGCACGCTCGCAACGCGTCGTCGAGCGCGTCGACCCAGACGCCACTGTCGTCTCCGGGGATCCCGCCAAACTTCACGACGCACTCAGGAATCTGCTGCACAACGCCACGAGCTACGCCCCGGAGCGCAGCGAGATCGTTCTCACGTCGTCGCGCAAGGACAATCGAATCGTACTGACCGTGGCCGATTCAGGTCCCGGCATTCCGGAAGCCGACCTGCCGCGCGTGTTCGAACGCTTTTATCGAGTCGACAAGGCGCGTTCCCGCAGCACGCGCGATCCTGGCGGCACCGGTCTGGGACTGGCGATCGTCAAGCATCTCGTTGGGTTGCACGGGGGCAAAGTGGCGGTCGCGAATCGGCCGGTAGGAGGAGCGATCTTCACCATCGAGCTACCCGGATAGCCGCTCCCATTCGAGCCTCAATCACTGTCACACTGCGATCACGTCTTAAGAGATCAACAGGAGAAGGGAGAAGAGAGGAACTCCTGTGGTCTCTTGATCGGCGAAGACTGCGTGACAGTGGAGGCTCTACGGCGCCACTGTTGCCGCGACAAGGCTATAGACGAGAGCGGCGATTGCGGCGGACGCTGGAATAGTCAGAATCCATGCCCAGACGATGCGCCCGGCAATGCCCCATCGCACGGCGGAGAGCCGTTTGATCGAGCCGACCCCGATGATGGCGCCGGTGATGGTGTGGGTGGTGCTGACGGGAATCCCGAGATGCGTCGCGGTGAAGAGCGAAATCGCGCCAGCCGTTTCCGCAGCGAAGCCACCGACCGGCTGTAGCTTCGTGATCTTTGACCCCATCGTGTGAATGATCCGCCAGCCGCCCGACAGCGTCCCGAGAGCAATCGCTGCATGCGCGGCCAGGATCACCCACAGCGGAATCGGCATAGCACCGTTGACCAGCTGGAGATATCCACCAGCCACCATTGCACCCGCGATGATGCCCATCGTCTTTTGCGCATCGTTGCCGCCGTGGCCGAGGCTGTAGGCGGCGGCTGAAAGCAGCTGCAGCCGTCGAAACCAGCGATCGACCCGACCCGGCGACACCCCGTGGA
>DASTVZ010000187.1:0-3218 GCA_035758845.1 Vicinamibacterales bacterium | reverse complement strand
GATGTGCAGCCTATGCAACATTACAACGGCATGACGCGATACCATAGCGGCGTCATGCGTCAGCTGCTTGCCCTGGCCGTTGTCGCCTGTTCCAGCGTCGTAGCTCATGTCGCCGCGTTCGACTGGCCTCAGTTCCTTGGTCCCGACCGCAACGGCACCTACACCGGCCCTCCGCTCTCTGAAACGTGGGGAACGTCAGGTCCGAAGGTCGTGTGGCGCAAGCAGGTGGGCCAGGGCTTCGCAGGCGCAGCGGTCGTTCAAGGCCACGTTCTTCTCTTTCATCGCGTCGGTAATGAAGAGGTGCTCGAATCGCTCGATGCGAAAACGGGCACGTCGATATGGCGCTACGCCTATCCGACCACCTATCGTGATGATTTCGGCTTCGACGAGGGCCCCCGAGCGGTGCCCGTCGTCGCTAACGGCGTCGTCTACACCTTCGGCGCCCAGGGGCAACTGCACGCTGTCGATCTCGGGAAAGGCACGCGCGTCTGGAGTGACGACACGATGAAGCGCTTCAATGTGCCGAAGGCATTCTTTGGAGCGGGCGGCTCTCCCCTGGTCGAAGGGGGCCGCGTGATCGCCAACATCGGCGGAGACGCCGCGGGGGTCGTCGCATTCGACGCCAAGACCGGCAACGTGCTCTGGAAGGCGACCGACGACGACGCGAGCTATTCGTCAGGTGTCGCGGCGACGATTGGCGGCAAGCGAACGGCCGTTTTCCTCACGCGCGACAATCTGCTCGGACTCGATCCGGCAACCGGCGCGATTCAGTTTCAACGTCGATGGCGCGCGCGCATCGCCGCCTCTGTGAATGCAGCCACACCGCTTGTAATCGGCGATCTCATCTTTGTCTCAGCGGAGTACGGTCCCGGCGCCGGCGTCCTGCGCGTTGAAGGTTCCAGGTTGATCGATGTCTGGACATCAGACGACGCGCTGTCCAACCACTATGCGACGAGCGTCTATCGCGACGGATACCTGTACGGGTATCACGGGCGACAGGAGTACGGCCCGAGCTTCCGTGCGGTTGAGTTCAAGACCGGCACGGTCAAGTGGAGTGAAGATCAGTTTCGTGCCGGTAGCGTGTTGCTCGCCGGCGACAAACTCCTCATCATTCGTGAGGGCGGGGAAATGATTCTCGCTGCCGCCTCGCCACAGGCGTTTCGTCCGATCGCACGCGCGCAGATCCTGAACGGCGTTGTCCGGCCCTATCCAGCGTTGGCGGACGGCTTCCTTTACGTGCGCAATGAGAACTCGCTTGTCTGTCTCGATCTGCGGCGGCAGTAGGCGAAGCACGTCTTATTGCCGATTGGCGATTGATGACTGCGGATTTTGTGATTGACGATTGGAGATTGAGAGTGTCGATTGACGATTGAGAGTGTCGATTGACGATTGGTGCCCAAATCGACAATCCGCAATCTCAATCCAAAATCATCAATCGATAAAATCCGCACTCTTCAGTCTCCAATCCGCAATCGATCTAGTGCACCGCCTTATGCGCCTGCGGCTAGGACTCGTTGGATGGGCTGTACTCGCTCTGGCGTGGGGCGTCAGCGCGGCAGCTCAGACCGTTTCCATCATTCCCCGTCCTGTTTCAGTCAGGACAGAGGCGGGATATTTCACGCTCGATGCGCGCACGGTCATCTGGACCGATCCCACGAGCGCGCCGGTCGCGCATCAGCTCGCGCGGTACCTGGAGCCGGCAACCGCCTTGACTCTTCGCGTCCAGGTTGGCGGGCCGGTGCCGGGCGGCGCGATCGCGCTGCGCCACGAGCCATCACTGACGCGTCTTGGCCCGGAAGGCTATTCGCTCGCCGTGCGCACATCGGGCATCGATGCACGAGCGCCGGAGCTGGCGGGGTTGTTCTATGCCGTGCAGACAATCCGCCAGCTTCTGCCGCCCGCCATCTTGCGCGACGCGCCGGCTGCCGCGATCGGCGCGAGCACCGAGTGGAGTATGCCGGCAGTGACGATCGAGGATCGGCCTCGGTTCGCCTGGCGCGGCGGGCATCTCGACTCGGGACGGCATTTCATGCCGAAGGAGTTCATCAAGAAGTACATCGATCTTCTCGCCCTGCATAAGCTGAACACGTTCCACTGGCACCTGACCGACGATCAGGGCTGGCGGATCGAGATCAGGCAGTACCCTCGGCTGACGGCGATCGGATCCTGCCGCAAGGAGACGATCGTCGGCCGCCAGTCGCGCGACGAGACGCAGTGGACATTCGACGGCAGGCCGCACTGCGGCTTCTACACGCAGGAGGATCTGCGAGAGATCGTCGCGTATGCAAAGGCGCGTTACATCGCCATCGTCCCGGAAATCGAAATGCCGGGACATGCGGTCGCAGCGATCGCGGCGTATCCGGAGCTGGGCGTCACGGGCGACCCGATGGAAGTCGCGACGCATTGGGGCGTCTTCAGCGACATCTTCAACGCCGAGCCTGCAACCGTCGCGTTCCTGCAGAATGTGCTCACCGAAGTGATGCAGATCTTTCCGGGCCGATACATTCACGTCGGCGGCGACGAGGCCGACAAGACGAAGTGGAAGACCAGCGCGCGCATCCAGGCGCGCATCAAGGAACTCGGTGTCGGCGACGAACGCGGACTTCAGATCTGGTTCATTCGGAACATGGAGGCGTTTCTCGCCTCGAACGGCCGGCGGCTCATCGGGTGGGACGAGCCTCGCGATGGAGGGCTCTCCGAGAATGCCGTCGTGATGTCATGGCGCGGAGTCGAAGGAGGCATCGCGGCCGCGCGCGCCGGCCACGATGTCGTGATGACGCCGACGAGCCACACCTATTTCGATTACTACCAATCGAAGGATCAGGCGCGCGAGCCACTCGCGATCGGTGGTTTCCTTCCTCTCGAAACGGCGTACTCGTACGAGCCGATACCGGAGCAGCTCGAACCTCAGTTCGCCAGCCACGTCCTCGGCGCGCAGGGACAGGTATGGACAGAGTACATGCCGACGCCAAAGCAGGTCGAGTACATGGCGTTTCCGCGGCTCGCGGCGCTCGCCGAAGTCGTCTGGTCGTCGAAGGAAGGACGCAATTACTCGGACTTCGTCAGACGGCTCGAGGCGCATCTGCCACGACTGCAGGCGCTCGACGTGAACTATCGCCCGATTGCCGATCCAGAAAGATGACCAGCGAAAGGCGGGTCTATCGCTGCGGCACCAGCGCCGGCTGGCACCACGCGACGAGCCCGTTACTCTCGAGTAC
>DASTVZ010000152.1:0-17125 GCA_035758845.1 Vicinamibacterales bacterium | reverse complement strand
GGTGTTTTTCTTGTATTCTAAAAGCGAATTTCTTCGAGGATGATGGTCACAGTAAATGCGTCACTGTGCGGATTAGCCCCAATGTTTTCCCATGCTTCATCGGCTCGCCTCCTGATACGAGGTCAGCACGTAAAAGCGCTGCCGCCCCTCGTCCCAGCGCAGGACGATTACGGCGCGAACACAGGGAACGGATTGTGAACCGCCGCGCATTACCGAGCGACCGATGACACGATCGGCGCGATACCTCAACACGAAATTCGGCCGTCGTCCGGTGCGCTCGCGCCACGACGTGAACGCCCGGTTGTCGGACCCGAGCGCCGCACCGACGACGCTTTCAGCCGTTGCCCGATCGGTGTATGTTGATGCGCTCGAGATCTGCGGTTCACGCCGGAGCCGCTCGATCAATTCCGCGTCGCTCTTGCCGACATGACGTTGTAGTGTGTGACCGCCCAGTGCCTCGTCAGCGGCCAAGTCGTGGCCGGACGTCGGCGACTCGGCGGGCCGCACTTGAGAGACTATTGACGGGACTGGCTGCTGAGCCGGGTTCTGCGTGGGTGGAGCGACGGAATCAGCTGAGCCGCACCCTGAGAGCGCCAGTACGATGAACGCCCGAATGATGACGCGCTGTGGCACGCCGGTCATTGTCAATCAACAATCAGCAATCTCAAATCAGCAATTTCAGATGTCCAATAGGATCGAGCCATGAGCGACGAAGAAGATTTTGCCGCGATGTTTGAAGCGTCCGAGAAGGCGCGACGATTCGAACGCGGCCAGACGGTCGAAGGCATTCTTGTGGCCTTCGGAGAGGAAGTCGCCTTTGTCAGCATCGGTGGTAAGAGTGAAGCGCAAATCGACGTCGCCGAGCTGAAGGATGCCAACGGCGCGTTTGACGTCTCGGTAGGCGATCGCATTCACGCCAAGATCGTGTCGACGAGCGGCGGCATCGTGCTTTCGCGCAAGGGCGTGCGAAATGCGGCCACGCAGCGGGAACTCGAAGACGCATTCCGCGCCGGCATTGCGGTTGAAGGGAAAGTCGAGAAAGCCGTCAAGGGGGGATACGAGGTGCGCATCGCCCGCGAACGCGCGTTCTGCCCACTCTCGCAGATCGATACCGCTCGCACGCTCGATCCTGCCGTCCACGAAGGGAAGACCTACTCGTTCCGCATCATCGAGTACAAGGACGGCGGACAGACGCTCGTGGTCTCGCGGCGTCAGCAGCTCGAAGAAGAGCAGCGCGCGGCGGCCGACGCGATTCGTGAGTCGATCGTTCCGGGCGCGGTGTTGAACGGGCGCGTTGTTTCTGTCGTCGACTACGGCGCGTTCGTCGATCTGGGAGGCGGCGTCCAGGGGTTGTTGCACGTATCCGACATGAGCTGGTCGCGACTGCCAAGCGCGCGGGCGTCAGTCGCTGTTGGTGACGAGATCACCGTCAAAGTGCTGCGAGTGGAACGTGCGACTGGGAAGATTTCACTCGGCGTGAAGCAACTGCTCGACGATCCGTGGAGCACCGCCGCGGCTCGGTTCGAGGTTGGCCAGGTGCGGGCCGGTCGTGTCACTCGCATTGCCGAGTTTGGCGCATTCGTGGAACTCGAGCCTGGCATCGAAGGGCTGGCGCACGCATCGACGTTCGCGCCGACGGGCGGCCCGCGAGGTTGGGCGAGGGGGGTGCCACCCGGAACCACGGCGACGTTCGAGATCGTAAGCGTAGACGTTGCGCAAAAGCGCATTGGTCTTGCGCCGGTCGATGAAGCATCGCGGATCGACGTCACCGACAGCGGCGAGCGTCCACGGGATGCTGAGTTAAAAACGACGCTCGGATCGTTGGGCGACAAGCTGCGCGACGCGCTGCACAAGCGTTGACGGGAACCCCGCCGCTCCACGTGGTGTTGGTCAACCCGGAGATTCATTGGAATACGGGCAATGCGGGCCGGACATGTCTCGCGGCCGGTGCGGTGCTCCACCTGATCGAGCCGCTCGGCTTTTCGCTCGACGAGCGCCAGGTTCGGCGCGCCGGTCTGGATTACTGGGAGCACGTCGACCTGCGACTGTGGCCAGACTGGACTTCGTTCGAAGCCGTCGTGCCGACGCTCGGCGAGCCCTTCTTTCTCTCTACGAAAGCGACACGGCCGCTCTGGGATGCGCCACTTGGCGGAGGCGGCGGGATTGTTCTGGTCTTCGGCCGTGAAACGGGTGGTCTGCCCGAGGAACTCCATCTCCGCTATCGCGACCGGTGCTTCGCGATTCCTATGTTGTCAACCCACGTCCGGTCCCTGAATCTCTCGACGAGCGTCGGGATTGCGGTGTACGAAACGCTCCGCCAGCGCGCGATCAAAGCACTCGCAAAGTAAGTTGCCTCACCGTTTCTCGGTTCCCGTCCGATAAGACATGTGTGAAAGCCTACGCAGCCGTCCTCGTCCTTGGTGTCCCGTTGTGGGTTGGTGCACGCCAGCAATCGTCAACAACTCGCGCCGGTTGGCCCTGCGGCGCCCGCGTCGACGCCTCTTATTTCCAGATGGCCGAAGGCACCGGTGGTCATCTTCTCTTATTAGCGCCCGAGGAAATAGGCGACTCTGCCGCGCTGCTGACCGCCTTTGACTCGCATAGGCAAACCATCTTCAGGCTCGCCGGGTCTTTGAACCCGGGCGTGCACGAATTTCAGGTGCCGATCGATTCAACGGTCGACAGCGCCGTCTTTTCCATCTCCGTGCAGTGTCTTCAACTGGCAGAGGTGATTCCGCCGTCGGGTGGGTTCGCAAACCGCGAAGCCGTGACCGACTTGTCGAATTTCCGTGCCGAGCGGATGGTCATTGTCACGCAGCCGGAACGCGGGGTCTGGACGCTGCGTGTGTCGGGCAGCGGCATCGGCGGGATCGTGGTGCAGGCGCGGAGCGCGATCGGCATCGGCCGCGTTGAATTCGCGGCCGCGCACAGCACCGGCTTCGATGCGAGGCCATCGCCAGGTGTCGAGAACACCGTGAGAGTCCGGGTGAGCGGCGACGTCACTGACGTCAAGGCCTCAATCGTCAACGGAGCGTTGAAGCGCATTGCTCCGTTGCCGCGGCAGGCCGGCGAGACAGGCGACGTGTACGTATCGCGCTTCACTCCGGGCGCGGAAGGTTTCCGGCTGCTGGTCGTCGGGAAGGATACCGAAGGCTTCGGCTTCCAGCGCATGTCAGCACCGCTTATTCGCGCGCGCTGACGGCGTCGCTACTGAAAGTGTCGATTGATGATTGCTGATTGCTGACTGAAAGGGTCGAAGCCTTTCAATCGAAGATCAGCATTCCGCAATCAGCATTTTCAGGATTCACTCTAAATCTCTCCACGCTTCGCAGAGTGTGCGATGTGTTCGCCGGCGCGAAACGCCAGCGCTTGAATCGTCATCGTCGGTTGCCCCCGCCCTGATGTCACGAGGCTGCTGCCGTCGCAAATGAAAAGATTCGGGACATCGTGACTCCGATGGAACCGGTCGACGACCGATGTCGCCGGGCTATTTCCCATGCGGCACGTACCGAGGAGGTGAACCGACGATGTCTGTGCGGTGATGGGCGCCTTGGTCACTCGTTGCGCGCCGGCCGCCTCGAGGATCTCCGCGCCGCGATCTTGCAGGAACCGCGCCGTCGCCAGATCGTCGGGATGATCTTCATATGTCGCGCGGATGGCCGGGAGACCCCACGCATCCTTCAGTGCCGGATCGAGCGTGATGTTGTTCGATTCGACCGGAAGGGACGTGCCGTGACACGCGACCTGCATGCTGCGTGGGAATTCCTTCAGTCGAGCCTTGAACGCGCTGCCCCAGGGCGGTCCCTCGGTGGCCGTGCGAATGGCCCACGTCGCGGGCTGTGGTCCGATGCGCGCATCGAGCCCTCCACCGCCGTAGTGCCCACGCCTTGGATCTGAGTCGTAAAAGTCATGAAGAATCCGCGTCACCTGTACGCTCTTGTACTCGTTCAGCGCGTGTTCGAACACGCCGAGAGCGCGGGTACTGGTGTTGAACATCAGGTACTTGCCGACCAATCCGCTCGAATTGGCGAGTCCGTTGGGGAATTGTGAGTTGGCCGACATCAGCAGGAGTCGCGGCGTCTCGGCGCCGTTGGCGCAGACGACAACGGCACGTGCGCGCTGCGATCGTTCGCGGCGGTCGCGATCGAAATAGCTCGCCCCGGTGACACGTCCCTGCTTGTTGGTTTCGATCCTGAAGACGTAGCTCTCGGGCCGCACCTCGCATTTTCCCGTGGCTTCCGCTTCTGGAATGACCGTTGTCAGCGTCGATGCCTTGGCGAACACTTCGCAGGCGAAGCCGTGACAAAACCCGCAATGCACGCACGCGGCCCGGCCGCGATACGGCTGCGAGTTGATGGCCATCGGCGCTGGAACGGGATGCCATCCGAGCTTACGTGCGCCTCGTTCGAAAAGAACGCCGGATGATTTCACCGGAAGCGGCGGCATGGGATACGGCTTGGTCCGCGGCGGATCGAAAGGACTGGCCCCGGCAAGTCCCGACACGCCGATCTCCCACTCGACCTTCGTGTAATACGGCTCGAGATCCGCGTACGTGATCGGCCAGTCCGCGAAGCCCGTGTCCGGGATCGCGCCGAGGACGCTGCGCTCGATGAAATCGATCTCGTGGAAGCGCCAGAAGTTCGCGGTGTAGTGCAGGCTGGCGCCGCCAACGGCGCGTCCGTACCAGAGAGCAGGCTTGAACTTTTGTAAATCCGCTTGCTTGTCGGCGCGATTGCGAAACGTCTGCGGATTTTTCACCGCGTCGTTGGTGAAGCCACCAAGGTACCAGTCGCCGAGTTCGTCGTGACGGCGTGTTTGGGGCGAGATCCGCGGTCCCTGTTCCAACACGACCACGGTCATTCCCGCCTGGGACAACTCCCGCGCGATCACGCCACCTGCGGCTCCCGATCCAACGATCACGAAGTCGACGAGCTCCGAATCTCGATAGGTTTGGGTCATTTCCACTCCGAGGGGCGTCGCCCCTCGGACTCCCCTACACGCTCGCTCGCGGGGCCCCCACGATCCCCACTCCGCTCGCGTGGGCTCACTCGCGCGCTCGTTCGCCTGGCGCCTATTTGAAACGACTCCCTTTCTGGTTCGGCGGCGAAACCCGGATAGGCCCGGTCGTAGTAGCCAAACGGCGGATAGAAGACATGCGCGTCCTGGAATCCAATGAGTTTCCATCCGACGCCGTCGCGATTCCCGCCATAGCTGGGCAGCGTGAACATGCCAAGCATCGTCAGCAAGTGCGTTGTCGCAAAGAATGGCGTTTGATCGGTTCTCCTCAAATGTTCGACTTGCTGGTGCGCCGTGAGTGAGGCGAATGAGTCGGTGCCGGGGTAACGCTCGCGATATGACGATCGAAAAGTCGCGAGGTGCGAGCGATAGTCAGCGGCAAGCTGCGAGAGAAACGTCGCGAGCGCACGATCGATGAAGTGAACGACGCCTGCCTCGCGCGCACCGGGCGAATCATCGGTAGGAATGATCTGTGCCGCGACGGCTTCGACGTCTGCTGCCTCGGCCGCGGTCAGAAAGCTGGTGTTCCCCGTGGTACCTATCTGCCCAGCCGCATGCGCATGCTCCATGGCGCGCGAGATCTCGGCCCAGCCGAGGGGTGACGCCGCGGCGGCCACTGCTGCTGCAAATGCGTGGAGCAGAGATCGGCGTGACGAGTCGTGGCTCTCCATACTGCCGGTATAGGAGAGTCATCACGATTTCTTTCGATGAGGCGGGGTAGAATTCGCCACCATGACTTTCGTACCGACTCATCGCCTCGCCTGGCTCGTGCTCATCGTCTGCCTCACGCTGCTTCACGGTGCCGACACGCTCACGCAGGTGGCGGCTCCCTCGGCCATCGTCACCACCCGTTATGCGGATGCACGAGCGCACGCGCACAAGATCGGCAACGAACTGCTGGCGCGCGGAATCCCCGGGCTGGCTATTGCTGTTGCGGTTGACGGCCGCGTGGTCTTCGCGGAGGGTTTTGGCCATGCGGATCTCGAGCAGCGCGTTCCGGCGTGGCCGGCGACGAAATTCCGCATCGGGAGTATCTCCAAACCACTTACCGCCGTTGCGCTGATGCAGCTCGTCGAGCAAAACAAGATCGATCTCGATGCGCCTGTGCAGAAGTACGTTCCGTCGTTCCCCGATAAGGGCACGCGGATCACACCGCGTTTGCTGGCCGGACATCTTGCGGGGATCCGGCACTACAAGGATGATGAATTCCTGATCGCGAAGCACTACGACTCGATCGTGGAAGGGCTCAAGATATTCCAGGATGATCCACTCGTCGCGCCGCCCGGGACCAAGTACAGCTATTCGACCTACGGCTTCAATCTGTTGAGCGCGGTCATCGAGTCGGCGTCCGGTGAGACATTCCTCGATTACATGCAGCGACACGTCTTCGACGCGCTTGGCCTCGTGCATACGACTGCCGACGAGAATCGTCGGCTGGTCAACGAGCGATCGCGCTTCTATTCGCGGACGACAGCGGGAGGCCTGGAGAACGCGCCGTACGTCGACAACAGCTACAAGTGGGCGGGCGGCGGTTTTCTTTCCACGCCGGAGGATGTCGTGCGATTCGGATCGGCGCTTCTTCGTCCGGGTTTCCTGACTGCCAATTCACTGGACCTGATCTTCGCATCTCAGAAGACGATCGCCGGTCAAGAGACCAACTATGGAATCGGCTGGGGGATCCAGAAATCGCAGAGCGGTCAACGCATCTATCAGCATTCTGGTGGGTCCGTGGGAGGGACTTGTCAAATCATCGTCTATCCCGAGACGCGCGTCGTTGTCGCGCTTCTCACGAACCTGGGGGAGGCGCTCTGGAAGATCGCGGATGTCGAATCGATCGCCGAGCCATTCGCGGGACAGTAGCCCTATCTACTTCGTCTCCGCCGATAGCGGCGGCCAAGGGCCGCCGCCATACCGATGCCGAGGAGCAGCAACGAGCTGGGCTCGGGAACCGTCGACACGGTGCCGTACTGCAGGTGATCGACTTCCCAGTCTCTGGTTTCGCTGGTGCCGATCTTGATCGCGGAGATCCCGCCGGCGTTCATCACGCCAAAAAAGCGGTCTTCGGCTTTCTGCCCCGTGTCGTGCCCGTCGCCCATGTAATAGGGACCGATTGCGCCGAGCGGCACTCCACCCGATCCAAACGCCTCGAAGTAGAAGTTGCCGAAATACGGCGTCAGCGAGTTATACCCCACATCGGTGAGCACGATGCCAGCCACCCTCGGCAGGGCACCGAGCACTGCCTCGTCGAAGGCAAACGTGAACTGTTGAAGGACGAAATTCGAGTACCAGGAGTGGCCGTTGCCGCCGTTTTCGACCGAATCCACGTAAGGTCCGCCGATGACGCTGCCGCCCGACGCCGAGACGCCGGGCGTGTTCAGGACTCCGTCTTCCAGATCTTCGACATACATCGAGAATCCGGGGCCGCTGAATGGGCTGTCGGTGAAACCCTGATATGCCGTCGGTCCGTAGAGGATCGCGCTGGCATCGGCGCGCGTCACCGAAAGCGCGATGATGGTCGCTGCACCAAGAATGACCTGCAAGGCTCGAGTCCGCATAGGATGAGAATCTTTCGTGCTGAAGCACCATGTGCCACAACGTGGGCTATAGTCGCTCGAGCAACGGGATGGCCATCGCACGCGAGTCGCGGCGGCGCAATTCTTGGCCGTTTCGAAGGAATTCTGGCTCTGACGAGATAATGTTGATCGCCGATTTCTGCGCGCTTACGGCGATTAGTCGCTCTCAACGGTGACTTGCCGCGCCGGGCTGCGCGTCGTGCTCCATCTCGAAGGGATCTACACCCGGCGACCACGATGTCAGCGGAAGTTATCGAGCAGCATCAGGTCGGAATCGAACCGCACCATCTCCGTCGCCAGTGCCCAGCGCCCATCGCGCGACACCGTCATGTGCGTGTAGATTCCTGGTATTCGGAATCCGAGACGGCCCACGCGCACCACCTGCCGATCGCTGAACCGGTACAGGTCGAGCGCATCGAAGTCGGATTCGCGGGTGACGAAGACGATTCCCTTCTCCGTCACTGACCACAGGAACGGCAGGACGCCGTCGAGTACCACGCTCTCCTGTCCGCCATCGACAGTTGATCGCATCAGCTTGGCAGTGCGGTTCTGCCCAGGATAGTGGTCGAGGTAAAACAGAAATTGACCGTCGGGAGACTCGTGCGGGTCGAAGCCTCCGTTGCGCGTGATTCGGGTGACTTGCCCTCCCTGGGGAGACATCTTCCAAACGTCCGGATTCACGCCTGCGCGTGTCGACGTGAAATAGATCCAGCGCCCGTCGCCCGACCATGACGGAATTCCATCCCTCGCCGCTTCGGTGGTCAGCCGACGCAGGTTCGCCCCATCCGACCCGACCACATAGACGTCGCTGTTGCCGTCAATCGCCGCGTCGAATCCGATGTTTGCGCCGTCCGGTGACCAGCCACTGACGACAATTTGAGCCGCGCGCAGCGACGTGAACTGCTGAAGGCCGCTGCCGTCGCGTGCAGCCACCCAGACCTCCGGGTCTCCTGAACGATCTGACACGAAGGCAATCCGGCCGCCGTCTGGTGAGAATCGCGCCGAACTCTCGATGCGAGTCGAGTTCGCGAAGGGCTTCGACCGAATGATCGCATTGACCAAGGGCTCGTCGAGGTCCATCACGTCAATATTGACGTCGCGTGTGATTGTCTGAAATGCGAGGCGTGTCGGTTGCCCGGATCTCGGTCGCGAAATCGATGGATTGGTAGCGGCTGCGGGGATATCTCCAATCGGCGCTCCTCGACCCGGCTGAGAGCTGTTCGCGTGAATTCGCCACAGGCGGCTGACCGCCGGCCCCTCGACGGAATAGACAATCTCTCGACCATCGGGCATCCACGATAAGCCGCTGAGTGTCGCGTTCCAATCCGATAGCCGTCGTGGTTCGCCTCCGCGCATGGGCACAAGATACAGGTCTGCGATACCAGTACGCCCGTACCGGATAAACGCCAGCGTCGTACCGTCCGGCGAGACCTCAAACCTCCAGTCCCCATCGCCGAAGGGCGCCTGGGTCAGGCGGCGACGCTCCAGCGTGTCGAGGAACACCTGGTAGATGCTGAAGGGACCAGCATTCTCATCGCGATCGCGGATCAGAACCGACTTCGAGTCAGCGGCCCAGTTGACGTAGTTTCCCGAGGCCGACACGCGTTGCTCAGTTCCTCCGAGTTGCGAAATGATGAATACACCGTGCCCGGCGCGCACGAACGCGATGCTGTGCCCGTCCGGTGACCAGGCCGGGCTGGTTTCCCAACTCGAGGTCTCTGTCAACCGACGAAGCGCTTCGCTTCCGACAGCCTTCACATAGATGTCGGGCGGGCCGTCACCATCGGCTCCGGACCACGCGAACGCCACCAGACTACCGTCGGGCGACAACGAAGGTGGTCCCTCCACACCGGGGTAGGAGGCCAGAGGAAGCAACTGGGTTGGGGCGTTCGTCGAGTCGTGCCGGGCGCGCCATGCGATTACGCCTGTCACGACCGCGGTTAACGAGAGAGCACCTGCGACCAATGCCGCGAGTCGTCGGTGGACGAAAGGTCGTCTTTCCGGCAACCCGGTGAGAGGAACCGCGCGATCTCTCTCAACCGGTGAAGTCGAATTGCCTTCGAAGACCGGCACGTAACTGCCCTTTGGCAGAGAGATGATGACGGGATCGGACCTGCCTTCGTAGTACTCGCGCAGTTTGTCGCGGAGTCGTCTGGCATCGACCCGGACTACGGCATCTGTCCCGCCATCGAAGTCCGTTCCCTTCCCGTACAGTTCGTGGGCGAGAACCGATTCCTTCAGCGTGTGTCCCTGTGCGGACAGGGTTTGTTCAACGACGAACGAGAGAAACCGGCGCAGTTGCTGGGATCGGGAAAAGACTTCGCTGGTGAGGATTCTCTCGAGTTGCTCTCGGACAGCCGTAGCCGTCGGGTCGCTTCGTGCGGCGGGGGGTGTGCCGGTTTCGGAGGACATCGGGCACGTTCGTGCGATTGGACGCAGTGTACAACGGTGTGCCGGGACACTTCACTAGCCCCAATATCGAGGTTAACAACCGTAGAGATCTGGTGCCTTCCAACGTTGTGCCTCAGTGTTCGTCTCGGGTTGACGAGCAAACAGAGGCGCTCGCCCATGCCCACCACGAGGAGGCCCCATGGCTCGAATGGCACCCCGGCTTGTTGGCTTGGCCGTCGTGATCACTGTCGCGGCTGCCGATGGCAGTCGTCTGCACTCCGCAGATCGACCCGCTCAGGCTGAGCTAGCGGCGTTGAACGGCAAAAAGCTGTTCGAAAAGGAAACGTTCGGCGGCAATGGTCGTACTTGCCGCACCTGTCACGGCAAGTTCACGGGTACCGTCGGCTTGGAAGACGTTCAGCGGATGATCGACAACGGCGATCCCGACTCGTTCCTCGTCGGCGACGCGCTCGACGACGATGGGGTCGGGACGACCCGAGTGCAAGCGAACGCCACCATCCGAATGACGATCCCGCTGCCCCCGTGGCTCTCGATGGGGGATGACCCCGGTGCTACGCACGTCACCGTATTTCGCGGGATCCCCTCGACCCGGAACACTCCGGCGCTCGACCCGGTTCTGATGTATGACGGACGCGAGTCAACACTCCAGCAGCAGGCACTCGACGCCATTCACGACCACGCTTCGAATACGTTCGAACCAACCCCCGAGCAACTCGATGCCATCGCAGAATTCCAGCGAAACGATCCGCTAGGCTTTTCTTCGGATGAGCTCAGAAGTTTCGCCGCGGGGGGACCTTCGCCGGAGCTGCCTCCCGGAAATACGCCAGCCGAGAAACGAGGACGGACGTTCCTTGTCGACGCGCCCTTCAATCCTCCTTCCAAGCGAGGCATCTGCGCCCTGTGTCACAGCGGCCCAATGCTGAACCGGGTCAACCAGGCGCATTCGGACTTCGCCGGCGGCAGTCCACCTCCAGGCGTCCGGTTCATCGACATAGGTGTGACGATCGTCAATCAACCCAACAATCCGATCCGAACGTGGATCATCAATGACGGGATCAACCCCGTGGTCACGGTGCGCTCGCCCGATATCGGGCTGCTCCTCAACCCTCACCCTCCATCGCCGCCACCGACCATCATTCCCCGTGCGTTCTTTGCCAACCTGTTCAAGATCCCGACGCTCTGGGGTGTTAAGGACACCGCCCCGTATTTCCACGATAACGGCGCCAAAACGCTTCGCGACGCCGTCGCGCATTACAAGCGGTTCTTCAACTTCACGGAGGCACAGGATCCGGTTGGGTCGCGATCTCTCGGCGGTTTCATCGTGCTGACCGACGACGATGTCGATGACATCGTCGCCTACCTACAACTTCTGGGTCCGAACCGAATGGATAGGTAACCGCGTTTGACACGTTTGCCCGTTCCGGGTCATAGAGTAGACTTTCTACACAATAATGTGTAGAGTTTCTACGCTATGGCTCGGAACGATGATACCCGCCTCGAGCTCCTGCGCGGCACGCTCGATCTTCTGATTCTCCGAACGCTGCTTCCTGGACCGAGTCACGGCCACGCGATCGCAAAGCACATTCAGCGGACCTCGGAAGATCTGCTGCAGGTCGAAACCGGTTCACTCTATCCGGCTCTGTATCGACTCGAGGCCCGGGGCTGGATCGCCGGGTCGTGGTCGCTGTCGGAAAAAGGCAAACGCGCCCGCTCCTACCGCATCACGCCGCTCGGACGCAGGCAACTCACCACCGAACATTCAAAGTGGACCGCGTTCGCCCGTGCCATGGGACTGCTGCTGAAGCCGCTCGATGAGAAAGGGCGCTGATGTCGATGCTGCGGCGGCGATTGTTGCCGGCGGCGGACCGGCGCGACGGGCCTCGCGCGTCGAACCGATCGTCGCGCTTCGTCACGAGTGATCGTGACGCGAGCCACGCGTCCGTTTTTGGTTTTGGGTTCTTGGTTCCAGTGAGCGGTTTGTGGTTCTCGGTCGACACTCGGACTCATTCAACATCTCTCACCCTCGCACTGCGATCGTACCTTTAGAAGATAAAAAGGAGAAAAGAGAAAGGAGAAAAGAAGTTCTCTCTTCCCCCTTCTCCTTTTTATCTCTTAGACAATCAAGGTGGCGCGACAGCGAAAGGTGTTGATTGATACCGCGAACGCCGAACCACGAACCACAACGGAAAACAGAAAACGAAAACCAGAAACCAACACAGACATCGTCTTTCGCGAGTCATTCGTACCTGAGCGAGACGAGAGGATCGAGTGCCGCCGCCCGCTTGGCTGGAATCCAGACGGCCGCCATTGCGGCTGCAAAGAGCAGTAATGACACGGCGATCAATGTGAAGGGATCGCGCGGATTGACGCCGACAAAAACGGGTGCTGTGACATCCCCGAGCAGAATGACGAGGCCGAGTCCGACTGCGACGCCGCTGACCACGGGCATCGCGCTCGAGCGCAGAACCAATCCGATGACCGATGCACGCTGTGCGCCGAGGGCGATTCGAATCCCGATCTCGCGCATGCGCTGGCTCACCGAGAATGACACCACCGCGTAGACCCCAGTCAAGGCCAGCAGCAATGCGAGGAGACCTCCGGCTGTTCCGAACATCATGAGCGGTTTCAATTGCTGTCCCTGTTGCTCGACGATTGAAGCCAGCGTCCCTACCGTCACGGCCATTTGTGGATCGACATTGCGAACGATTTCGCCGATCGCCGCGGCCGGGATTTGTGTCTCACCCGAAACACGAACGAGCAGGTAAGCCGGCTTTGCCTGCTGCACATCGAGAGGGCTGTAATAGAACGGTCCGTCATCCTCGATATAGCCGACGCTCTGCACGTCGCGGCACACACCAACGACCTGGTGGGCGATCGGCGAGCGCGCGGTGCTCGGACGTCGATCGCCGAGCCTGAACTGATGCCCGATGGAATCCTGTCCCGGCCAGTATCGTTTCGCCATCGCCTCTGAGATCACGACAGGGACGACCTGTGTCTTGGCCGATAGCTCTTCGCGCGTGAACACGCGTCCGCGAATCAGCGGGATGCTGAGCGCGCTGAAGTAGTCATTCGTGACGACCCGCCGCGCGGGATCGTCACGAAAGTCGCCGGCGATCGGTATTGGCGTCCCATCGACCTCGCGGACCGTCGTTGAATTGCGTCCCGACCATGGGGCGATCGAGGCAAAGGTTGTCCGCACGACCCCGGGGACGTTCTGCACACGTGCATCGACTTCCTGATAGAAAGCAACCGGCGGCGTGTAGCCGGCCAGCACCGAGGCGAAGGTCACGTTCAAAACGTGTTCGGTCTCGAATCCCGGATGGTACGAGAAAAACCGCTGCTGGGCCCTGGCAAACAGCACGACCTCCGTGACCAGCAAGAGGCTCAAAGCGATCTGCACCGCGACCAGCGCGCTTCGAAGCCGTGACCGGCGGACTGCCGTGGTGACGGCACCGGTGCTGCCCTTCAGCGATTCGGACAGCTGGGGCTTCAACGATTCGAGCGAAGGAGACAGTCCGGCGATCACCCCTGCCAGCATGGCGACCGCGAGACCGTACAGCAGCACGCGCCAGTCAGGTTTCAGATCGAACGGCGCTCGCGCCGGCACGAGCAAGTTCCACAGAATCGCTGGAGTTCGTTGAGCGACCGCGAGACTGACGAGAGCAGCGATGCCACTGAGGACCAGGCTTTCCGTCAGCAACTGACGCAGAAGTCTGATCCGTCCCGCACCGAGCGATAAACGGACCGCTATCTCACGTTGCCGGGCAGCTGACCGGGACAGCAAGAGCGTGGTCACGTTCACGCACGCCAGGAGCAGCAGCACCGTCGTTGTCCCGAGAAATATCGTGAGAATCACCGGCGCCCGTCGACGGACGTCGGGGTTGTTGATCACTGCCCCATTGGTGACGATGACGGTCGTGGACCTTCCCGGAACATCTTCATCGGCCGTCCGCACGATCGCGCGCAGCTCATCTTCGACTTGTTTCAGCGAGTGGTCAGCTTTCCGCCGTCCGACGACACCCAGCCATTGCGCCCGTGGATTGGCAAAGTAATCGTCCGACGGACGCAGTGCACCGAGCATCGTGTAAGGGAGCCAGAGATCGGGATCGTTGTTCGGTCCAGGCAACTGCAGATTCGGCGACACGCCGACGACCAGGAATGGCTGGCGGTTCAAGTAGATGGTTCGGTCGAGGATGTCAGGCGCGCTGCTGAAGCGGGTGCGCCACGCCGACTCGCTCACGACCACGACGCGCGCCGGATTTGAGAGTTCGCACTCGTCGGTTCTGAGATAGCGACCCATGATCGGTGGATCGGGCCTGACCACGGCAGTCACGTCACACGAGACGAGTCCGGCGCGAATACTGCCCGACTCCGGTCCGCCGAGCGTGACATTCAGGAGGCGGAATGCCGACAGCGCCGACAGTGATGCGGCGGAGTCGCGCAGCCTCGCGTAGTCGGGCTGCGACATTCCCCCGTCGGAATATCGGAGGGTGTAGTCCCCCGAATATCGAGGGAACACAACGACCAACGTCTTCGGTTCACTCCGGACCAAGGGCCGCAGCAAGGCTCCATTCACCAAACTGAAGACGCTGATGTTGAGCGCGATCCCGACGGTCAGCGTGGTGATGATGGTGGCGCTGAGAACAGGGCTCCGCCGAATCAGTCGGCACGCGAAGGACGCATCCTGCGCGAGCGTGTCGAGCCAGTACCACAGGTTGCGCTCGCGGACGATCTCCTTCGTTCGTTCGACGTTGCCGAAGGTCTGTAACGCCGCCGCGCGCGCGCTCGGCGGATCGAGACCGCGGGCGATGTTGTCGGCGATTTCCTCGTCGAGATGAGAGGCAATTTCTTCATCGAGCCGGCGGCGGCGACGCCAGAACATCAGGCCTCTTCTTCGTTCGGATGCTGGAGCACGCGGGCGATCGCACGAACCATGCGTTCCCACTTCCCGGTTTCCGCCGTGAGTTTCTTTCGGCCGGTACGCGTGAGCTCGTAGAAACGCGCCCGCCGATTGAGGCCGGACACGCCCCATTTCGACCTGATGAGACGTTGCCGTTCGAGTCGTTGCAGCGCCGGATAGAGCGAGCCGTGGTCGACGAGCAGGTCCTCACCGGAGGTGCGCTGAATCGTCACGGCAATGCCGTGTCCATGACGCGGACCAAATATCAGAGTCCGCAAGATCAGCATGTCGAGGGTTCCCTGCAGGAGCGACATCGGCACGTCGTCGGGCATGTTTAGTAGACGTCCTACCAGAGTGTATGCCTGCTCTGGTAGACAGTCAACTAGAAGCCGGCGCTGGGAGGCGGGTTACGATGCCCGCGCCACTTCGGCACAAACCACGCCACTCGTGCCACTGAGTCCAAGCACGCGCCTCGGTCCGTATAAGATCCTCTCGCCGATCGGTGCCGGCGGCATGGGCCTCGCGTAGCCCGGCGCGCACAGGTGTGACCAACAATCACACTCCGACTGCGCTATCTTGTTCAAGACAAACAGCTTTGCTATGGGCTCAGTCCTTGCTCTCGCCGAGAGCATGCGCACACTTGGACTTCTCTTCACGCTGCTGGTGGTCACGCCGCAGGCAGCAACCGATCAAAAACCGTCTGTACCGGAAGGCACGATCATCACGTCGGCGCAGGTCACCGGCTTCGACATCGATCGACTTAGTCCCGGCCTTCGCGAGGCAATCCGAAATCTCGCCGGAACGCCGCTGAAAAAGGAACAACTCGATGAACTCGCGGCACGGCTCGAGGCGGAGCGGCCGCGGTATGTCGCCGCTGTGCGGACTGTCATGGAGCCCGGTGGAGAAGCGCGCGTCTTCTTCGTGATGGGCCGCCAGCAAGACTCCGAGCGCGACGACAACGTCAACAAACGCTACATCGTCGAGCAAGCTGACATCACCGGCGTGCCCGACGCCGAATTGACCGAGGCACTTCGCGAGGATCTGAAGGCCGTGGTCGGCAAGCGACTCGACTCCGCCGAGGCCGACAAGCTGCAGGAGAGCATCGAGCGCGATTTGCCGGGTTACGACGTCTCTCGACGCATCGAAAAGGGCAGCGAGGTTGGCCGCATCAAACTCCTTTATGAGGCTCGCAAGAAAGAGCCGCCACCGTGGCTGCGCTTCGAGCCGCTCCGATCGAATCTCCTTTATCACTCCGAGCAGGGTTGGGGAGGGTTCTGGGACGTCAACATCGGCGATCGCACCATCCGTTTCGTGCCAATGTTTGCGCTCGCCAATTCCGAAGACTCGATCGAGGAGACTTCAAGCGTCGGCCTGCGCTTTGAGACGAGGAAGCTCGGCACGCGCAGACTTGGCGCCAGCTTCGAGTGGTCCTGGTTTGATCAGGACTGGCGTACGCAGACCCTAGGGGCGCTGCCGCTCCACCCGGAGATTCCAGTTCCTTACGACACACGAACAACTGTCACGCCGTTGCTGAAGTTTGCAATCACCCCAGACCTCAGCGTCGCTGCAGGCGTCAGCATCTCCGAACTCAAGGCGCTTGCGCCCGCAACCGAGTCGCAGATGGCCAACGCAGCGGTTGCCTCGATCGATTTCGAGCGTCAGTGGAAAGACAGTTCCCAGGCGACACACCGCGCGGTTGCCGGTTTTGGCGTTCGCTCGGGTTCCCGCAGTCTCGAGAGCGACCTCGCCTACACGAGATATCTCGGTCAAGGCACGTATCGGTTCGACTTCGGACGACATCACGTCCAGGCGACCGGCATGGCCGGAGGGATCACCGGTCACGCGCCTCTCTTTGAACGTTTTGCGCTCGGTGACTCGACGACGCTTCGCGGGTGGGACAAGTTCGCGATCACGCCGGTCGGCGGCGACCGGATGGTCTACTCGTCGATCGAATATCGGTACACGGGAGTCTCGCTCTTCCTCGACGTCGGCTCGGTTTGGGACGCAAACAGCGAGAAACACGTCCGCGTGTCCACTGGTTTCGGGTTTCACGGAGGCCCGGCGTTTCTGACCGTCGGGTTCCCGCTGAACACCGATAATCTCACCGCTATCGTTGCGCTGGGTCTCCGGATTCCAGGAGTTGGGATCCGGTGGTAGCGGGGCAACGGGTCGCAGCCCTGCTGCTCACCGTGCTCGTGTTGGCGGTCGTGCCATCGTCGGCGCA
>DASTVZ010000116.1:0-4900 GCA_035758845.1 Vicinamibacterales bacterium | reverse complement strand
GCCGGCTGGAAACGTTGAATGAAACACGGAGTCGTTTTCGCCTGGATGCCATGCTCCCGATTCCCTTCAACGGTGACGGGCGAATGGAAATCGACCTCCTATGCGAGGATCGGCGCGTTGCGGTCGAGGTGGATGGCACATTCCATCTGGGAAACGTTGACGCGTATCGACGCGATCGCCAAAAGGATCGGTTGCTTCAGCAGCACGGCTATGCGGTTCTGCGGTTTCTCGCCGAGGATCTCGCGAAGGATCTGGACCTCGTGCTCGACGCGATCCTTCGAGCCGTCGCGCGGCGGAAGCCAGGCGCGGTTCAGGTGTCCTGACTCGTTGGCGCCCGGCAGAGCGCGTCAGACTCTTAGCTCAACGGGGATACTCCGACGACGTGGATGAAATATTCCGGATTCAGGCGGTTGCCCGTCTACGCGGTCGTCCACCCCTGGCGCCATTTCGCCGCGCCGCGGCCATCTTTGCCTTCGTTTTCCGTTGACCGCCGCGGCGACCGGCCGCCGCCGCAAAGAGACGGTTTCCGAAGGCACGCTCGACGAGACCTGGCACGTACACATCTGCGTCGATCGCAGGCCAGAGCAAGGCATCGCCTGCGGGCGACAAGATCATCGCTTCGAGAACCGACGCTGGCTGACGCTCGAGACCCGGAATCGCGTGGCGGGGAATCGTCATGGAGCCACCACCCCGGAAGATGAGAAACACCGCATCCGACTTGCGGTCGTAGTGGGCGTCAACGAGCGCAGAGGCATCTTGCGCGCGGGCCTCGCCGCGCGCTCGCGCTGCCTTAAAGCGATCACGGTCGACTGCAGTTGGTTCCTTAGCCATGGATCTTCGTCCATTCCTTCTTGAGAAGCTCTGAGTGTCTAGCGACCAAGCGTTCCGCTCGCTTCGCCTCGCGATCGGAGATCGTGCCGACGATTTCGACGACCCGACACGTCGTCAGGTCAATCTTCAAGACCGCGCCAGCCTTCGCGACGTGCACATGTGGAGGAGGGTGATCGAGGTTGTAGATCCGGATTTCGTACCCGTCCTCTCGAACGATCGTGGGCACTGGAAGAATATTAACCGAAGGCCTTAGGTTCCTGCAACCGGGCGTCTCTGCGCCGGACGTCAATCTTTGACTTTGCCCTTTTCTTGCCCTTTGCTGACACCCAAACGCGGTTGGGGGCGGCAAAGTCCAGCATCACAGCGATCATGGATCGGACTCGATTTGGTGGGGTCCAACTCGCGATCCGGTGCTTGCGCGCAAGGTGTCGCAAAGGACGGCACAACCTCCGTTTTCCTTCTGTTAACCGGAGGGTTGCTGGTTCGAGTCCAGCCCGAGGAGCCACTTCCCGAAGTTGAATAAATCAGCAACTTGCGTCGACGCGTGTCGCGCGACCGTGCAGTGTCTGGGTCACAATGAATTGCGCTACGTTGGGCCGCACTGGACGATCTCCGCAACTGGCAAGTGTCGGTCTCTCGACATCTCGTTTTTCGCCATCACGGAAGAAACCAATCCTGGAGCCGCGTGTCTAGGCGGCACTGCCTCGCATTCTGAACAGTTGTGAGCCTACGGCCACGAACCACCCTCCGAACGCCAACTCACACACGAGCGTCAGAACGGATCCGATCGCCCAGGGATAGGAGCCAATGATGTCGAGTGCAGCGGTGGCGAATCCGAAGGATGCGATCCACTTCGCGTAGGCGCCACGTCTCATCGCCAGGCTCAGGACGATGGTCGCGACTGCCAGAAGCAGGTAGATGGCGTGGAGGCCGCCGTAGAACACCATGACCACGAGCGCTGCGGCCTCCGGCGTGGCGACGCGCATGCCATAAATCGGATAGACGAGACGCCCGTGAACAATGAGCATCACGGCCATGACAGGAATCGTGGCCGCGATGATGCCGCAGCCTGTCGCTGCCTTGGTTCGATCGACATCAACGAGGCTCTGATACACGGCAACCGTTCCCGGAACCAGGAGGACTGTTGCGACGAAGAGAAGCTCGCTGGCGAAGTCCAGAACAAGCGCCTGTGAATCCCTCCACATGAGGATCTCAGCGCCGTTCGAAGGGGGCGGTCCTGCCCGGACGTCCAGAAACGCCAGGACGACGAACAAGATTCCACTCGCCACGAGTGCTCCTCCCCCGAACTTGTAGGGGCTCGTCAGCTCGCGTGGCATGGCCAGCAACTATCCCCGGAAATGGACCAGCCCGAGATAGAGAGCGGGAGCGGAAAGACCGCGGCGACCGCCGCCAGCGTCCATATTCGCCGCCGGAATCCGAGCAGCATGCTCACGTCTTTGATTCGCCGCCGCTGGAAGACCCACTGTACGCAGATCAGAGCGGAACCTACTGCGACCAACGATGTCGCAATCTCGATGACGTTGTAGTGGAATCGCGCCGCCGCGCGAAGGGACTCCGCGTCGGATGCCGCGAACTCGAAGAGCACCGCTGTCATCACAACGCCCAGCCACACGCCGAGCGCGATCAAATGGGCAAGGTGAAACGGTTCCATATGTACAGTCCGACAGCCGTCGCTCTCTCATCACCGCCGCTGCCTTGGCGCGCGCCGCGGTCTCTACTCGTCCTCGGCACGTCCTCGCGGCGACCATCGCGGCGAAATCCACGCTGGTTCTGGACGAACCTCTCAACCCGTCGCTCGAACTGGCCGTCCCACTGCACGGAATGGAGCGGTGACGGCGAGCGCTCCCCAGATGAGAGCGAGGCCAAGGTACTCCGTCAGCTCGAACGGCCCGATGGCCCTCGACAGCCAGTCCATCCGCATGGCCGCTATCAGCGCGACTGAGTTGCCGAGCAGGAGGGTCCACCAGGCCCACGGTTCACCGCGGCGGAGGGCCGTGGCGGCGATGGCAGATGTCAGCAACCCGAAGAGCGCGCAGTAGATGCCGTACATCCTGTACATCAGGATCACGTATCGGGCCGTCATCGGGGAGGCGCTCACCAGCGCATCCCAAGACCCGCCGGTGAAGCCCTGGTACGCTGCGGGTAGGATCGCCAGGCCGCCGGGCCCTGGCAGACCCTCCGGCGCGACCGCCGCCCCCGCGCCCCACGCGATGTAGGCCGCATCCACGATGAGGACGAGAATCCACGCGACGCGTTGCAGTCGTTTCATGGCCTTTCTCTTACGCGGGCAGTCCGCCAGTGAGCTTCAGGATCCAACGCATGCACGTGTGCCCGAAGTCGGCGCCGCGGCCGAACATCATCGGGCAGGCACCAGCGATCACGCTGATGTCGTGCTGCCGGCAATACTCGACGGCCTCCGGCGACACGCTCGAACCCTTTCCCAGCGACTGATGCATCCAGACGCGGCGGACCTTGGCCTCGGCGCAGTCGTGCACGATCCGTTGCGTGACCTCGGGTCGCGTGATGATCACCACGCCATCGACCCCGCCCGGGATCGATTTGAGGTCGGGATAACAGCGCTCGCCTTCAAACGTCTGCATGTGCGGATTCACCGAGAAGACGCCATGCCCGGTCTTCTTCAAGCGCTGATAAATCAGGTTGGCGACCGGGTGGTGGCTGTGGTTGCGCGAGACGCCCGCCACCGCGATGCGCTTCTGCGCCAGAAAGTCCTGCACTTTGGTTTCGAAGGTCGGTGTTGTCATACATCCTCCCGCGTTCGTCCGACCGCTGCAGATAGCACCCACCCGACAAGCAGCGGGACAAAGGAATCAGGACAAGAGATGTCGAGCAGTTCCAGCCGGCGTGCGGCACGATCTGCCGCAGCGGCAGGAGGCAGACCAGGCCCGCATAGGCGATGCGCGCGAGGGTGATCGCCTGCCGCGGCGTTCGATTACGTCGACTGTGCGCCGTGGCAACCCAGGTGGCCGTCGCCAGCGGCGTGAGACCGCTGCCGGCCGCCAGCATGCTGACGCGCAGGCTTGCAAGCTCACCCTGATGCGCATCGAACACATTGGACAGGCGAGGAAACTCCCAGTACAGGACGGTGTTCGGCGCAAACAGAAAGAGGGATGCCAGAACCGTCAGGACGGTGGCGCTGAGCGCAAACCAGCCATACCGGACGATCTCCCGCGGCCCTGTCGCCTCGCACTTTTCCGCCTGCTGCGCGGGCTCCCTAATGAGCAAGAACGACACCCAGAGGATCGTGCTCAAGACCGTCGCGAATCGACAGTTTGTCGGCGGAACGGTGGTCGCCGCGATTTCAGCTGCCGGCGGAATCGAGTCCTTTGACGAACGAAAAGAACTTCATGTGTTGTTCCATCTGAGCCGCCTTCGCCAACTCGACGAGCTCTGGCACCGGCTCCCCGTAAATCGTCATGAAGTGGCCGTCGGCGTAATCTTGGAAGAGCTTTGTCCGGGCCTCCAGGATGTGCCGGTTATGCTCGATCAGCCCTTCCGGACCCGTGTACGCCTCGCGCACTTCGCACTCGCCATCGCTACTGAGGAACCAGTCATAGCGCAGCGTGTGTGTGTCCTTCTCTTTGGTGATCCGGATGCACTCGGCCGCTTGTCTCTTGAACCCCTCCAACTGTCCCGGCCGAACTCGCAAGTGTGCGCTGACCTCAAGACTTGGCATAAGTCCTCCTCTGTCGTGCGGTTCCACGACAACTTTGGATTGCCGGAATCACGTCAGTCGTCCATTCTGCTCACCGGAAATCCGGAAGGCAGGTGTGCAGCACCATCCCTGGGATCGTGCCGTCCGAGTTGCACCCGATTGCCGCCCCAATGATGCCGGCGCCGCCTTTTCTCCTTGACGCATGCGTCCTGCATGCGCGCCTCCTCCTATGCGGCCAAAAGGTCCTTGGCTACGCACGGTCCGATTCGGCGGAACCGGCGAAGCAAGTGAAGTACCGCCGCTCTCAAGCCAAGAGAGATGGCAATGCCTTGTATCGGCGGCAGGGAGGCTGAAATTTCACCGGTGGGAAAGGGA
>DASTVZ010000103.1:0-4601 GCA_035758845.1 Vicinamibacterales bacterium | reverse complement strand
TGCAGGGTCTTCTTTCCGATCGCGTGACCAACGAACTGAAGATCGGCTATAACGCGGCGCCGACGAGAGTCAACGGCATCGCGCCGACCGTCGCCGGCGCTGACTTCAGCAACCTCGTCCTGAATCTCAGCGGCTCGGTTGCCAATACCGGGATCGCCGGCCAGGGTTCGAGTTCGGGGATCGTGGTCCCAGGCGGGCTGGTTCGCGCGAACAGCGCCACCAACGGACGGGGTCAGCCGTACGACCCGTACACGATTTCGTTCATCGATTCGCTTAGCACCGTGCGCGGCAACCACTACCTCAAGACCGGCGGAGAGATCCGCGCGATTCGGATGGAGACCGATCGTCTGGGGGGCATTACCTACTCCTTCGCCAACGTCTCCGCGTTCATGAACAACACGGCGTCGACGGTGCAGTACCTGGGGGATGTAAGCGCAGCGAGCCCGTTCAACAACGGCGCGACCGGGCCTCGCAATGTCGCACAGGAGTACTACATCGCGTTCGCGCAAGACGAATGGCACATCGCTCAGTCGGCCACGTTGAATCTCGGACTCCGCTACGAGTACTACACGCCGCTGACCGAGACTCGCGATCTGCAGGTGAAGTTCAACATCGACACCGGGACCATCGATCCAAACACCACGCGTCCGTACAAGACGAACACGGACAGCATCCTGCCGCGCCTGGCCTTCACCTACACGCCGGGCAAATGGGTGATGCGATCCGGATTCGGCATTTTCGTTGGGCCCGGTCAGACAGAAGATCAGATTCAGCCGGTTGAGAGCGATCGCATCAGCTCGACGATCAGCAACAGCTCGTTTCCGGTCGATCAGAACGCGCTCGTCGCCAACTTCGTCAACAATCCGAACAACCGCTCGTACCAGCCCCGCGCCTACGCGAACGAGTATTCGATCCCCGAGCGCATCTACCAGTACACCTTCTCCGTGCAGCGTGAGCTGCCGGGCAACATGTCCGCGACGGCCGCGTATGTCGGTAGCCAGGGACGCAATCTGTTCCTGCGCAGCGTCGCGAACAACATCGTCCAGGTCCTGACCAACCCGAACCCGGCCAATGCCGCCTTCGTCATCCGTGAATTCTCGATTCCGATTCGCGATGCTGACGGAAACATCACGGGTGTTCAGAACCCCTTTGCCGAGGTTGACTACAAGACGAGCGGTGGCCGCGACAACTACAACGCGCTGCAGTTGTCGTTGAACAAACGGTCGTCCAAGGGATTGGCCACCAACGTTCAGTACACGCTGGGACGCAGCCGCGGCAACACCGCGGGGTCGAACGAGGCGCAGACCGCGGCCAACAACGCGCGCGCGCTGGGCGACTTCGACTACGACATCGGCTACAACAGCTTTGACGTCCGCCACACGTTCAATCTGAGCGTGCTGTATGAGATTCCTTACAAGGGCACCGGCGCTGCGGGCGCGCTGTTCGGGGACTGGCAGGTCGGCGGCATCGTGAATGCGCGAAGCGGCCTTCCAGTGCCAGTGCAGATCGTCCGTCCCGACGTCGTCTATCGCGATGCGGCGGGCAACATCTTCGCCTCCGCTGCGGTCGATCGCATTGCGATCATCAACACGCCGCGGGGCGGCTCGACGCGCAACGTGCGCCGACCGGATCTGATTCCTGGCGTCGATCCCTTCATCCACGCCGACGGACTCCTGTTCCTGAATCCGGCGGCGTTCGCCACGCCGCAGCCGGGAACCTTCGGTGACCTCGAGCGCAACTCGATCCATGGCCCGAGCTTCGAGCAGGTGGACCTGGTGTTCGCCAAGCGCTTCCCGTTTGCGGGCTCGCGAAACTTCGAGTTCCGTGCCGAGATCTTCAACCTCTTCGACACGGTCAACTTCTCGAATCCGGTTGGCACTCTGCCCCAGGCTATTCCGAACACGTCGTTGACCGAAGCCAATCGTGTCCAGCCCGGTCAGCCGTACACGAATGCGGCCGCAGGCACCTTCGGAACGCTGACCGGCACAGTGGGCCGAACCGTCGGTCTCGGCACACCTCGTCAGGCTCAGTTCGCATTCAGGGTGAATTTCTAAGGGATGTAGGGCGGGGTCTTAAGACCCCGCTCCTACATCGTTACGTTTCGTTCACACACTTAACGTCTGTGAAACATCCGTGTAACGACACCGCAATGTCGTGCTCCTAAGCTCGTCTCCATCGGTGCGTTTCGATGTGGATTGACAGTTAACACCGCCGAAACATCGGTGTTATTCACGCGAAATTCTCCGCACCTATTCTGAAGGAGCATGCAGGTGATGAGACGGGCAACGATCGGGCTGATCGCGATGGCGGTCAGTGTTGTCGCCAGCGTTCTACCGTGTGCAGCCCAGGTGACGCCGGCCGCCGGGTATGTGCCACCCGACGACACGCCGGCTATACGGGTGGGGGCCACGATCTATGCGGACTACACGGTCCAGGCGAACCCGAAGATCAAGGATGGCGATGGCAACGAGGTGACTTCGAACTCCTTCAACGTCACCCGCACCTACATCAACATCACCGGCAATATTTCTCACAACATCGCATTCCGGATCACACCCGACATCACGCGCGAAACCGAAAATGCCAGCGCCGCCACGTCCATCGCGGGTAACTACGTGTTCCGGCTCAAATACGGGTTCGTGCAATTCAACCTGGACGACTACATGAATCCCGGCCGAACCGGGTCATGGGTGCGCCTGGGTGTCCAACAGACGCCCTTTGTCGACTACATGGAAGGGATCTACCGCTATCGATTTCAGGGAACGATTTTCGAGGAGCGCGAAGGATTTCTGTCGTCGTCGGACATCGGCGCGTCGTTTCATTACAACTTTTCGAATAACTACGGCGAGGTCCACACCGGCTTCTACAACGGCGAATTCTACACGAAGCCGGAAGCGAACGATCAGAAGAGCTTTCAGATTCGCGGGTCGGTGCGGCCACTTCCGATGCATCCAGGGCTGCGCGGACTGCGTGTCAACGCTTTTTGGAACAAGGACGCCTACCTCAAGAATGCAGATCGAGATCGGGCCATCTTTGGCGTGACGTTCGAACACAAATACGCAAACGCCGCATTCGACTATCTCTGGGCAACTGACCAGAACGCGTCGGCGACGAAAGCCAAAGTCGATGCACGCGGGTATTCCTGGTGGATAACGCCACGCTCGACAATCGGGTGGGAAGGCTTGCTTCGGTACGATCACGTCGAGCCGAATACCGCGCAGAGCGGAACCCGTAACCGATGGATTGGAGGGGTTGCGTATTGGTTCCCGCACCAGGGCAACGTATCAACGTCGTTGATGCTCGACGTCGATAATCAGTCATTCAACGATTTCGCGACGGCGTCACCAACAGTGACGAGATATGCGATCCACGCGCTGGTGAATTTTTGAGTGATAAACCCGGATCCCGGACCACGGATGAACACGGATAAACACGGACATGCACAGACAGCAAAGGCGGACACTCATGAATCGTGCACGCACATGGTTCACACTTGCGCTCTCGGTAACGCTTCTCTCTGCGGCAGTGACCGCGCAGAAGGTCACCATCACTGGAGCCGGCGCCACGTTTCCATATCCGATCTATTCGAAGTGGTTCTCCGACTATAACAAGCTGCATCCGAACGTCGCGATCAACTACCAGTCCATCGGAAGCGGCGGCGGCGTGAAGCAGCTCACCAGTCAGACCGTGACCTTTGGCGCCAGCGATTATCCGCTGACGCCGGAACAACTCCAGGCAGCGCCTGGCAAGATCCTTCACTTTCCCACGGTTCTGGGTGCGGTCGTGCCCATCTACAACATCCCGGGGGTCACCGCCGAACTCAAATTCAGCGGCCTTCTGCTTGCCGATATCTTCCTGGGGAACATCACGAAGTGGAACGATAGCCGGATTGCAAAGTTGAACGAGGGTGTGACGCTGCCGAACATGGACATCACCGTCGTCCACCGCTCGGACGGATCCGGAACCACATACATCTTCGTCGACTTTCTCGCGAAGCTGTCTCCGGACTGGAAGAAGCGGGTGGGCGTCGCAGGTTCGGTGAACTGGCCGGTCGGTGTCGGCGCCAAGGGTAATGAGGCGGTCGCCGGGATGGTCAAGCAGACGCCCGGATCGCTCGGGTACACCGAGCCGGCTTACGCCACTGAGAACAAAATTGCCATCGGAACCGTTCAGAACTCGGCGGGCAAATTCGTCAAGGCGTCGGCGACCTCGGTCACCGCAGCGGCGGCTGCCGCGGTCAAGCAGATGCCTGCGGATTTCCGCGTTTCAATCACGAATCCGCCGGGCGATGATGTCTATCCCATTGCCTCGTTTACGTGGCTGCTCTTGTATCAGGATCCAAAAGACAAGGCGCTGGCAAGAGTCATGGTCGACTTCACGAAGTGGGCCCTCACCGACGGTCAGAAGTACGCCGCCGATCTGGGCTACGCCCCGCTTCCGAAAGCAGTCGTCGATCTCGAGTTGAAATCGCTGGCCACGATCAAGACGCAGTAAGGATCGCATCTGTCAAACCGGAGCCGCGTCTCTGCCCGTCCCGACGAACTGATTTTTCGCATCGGGACGGGTACGTTTGCACTGCTGCTGATCGCTATCGTCGGCGC
>DASTVZ010000042.1:0-12786 GCA_035758845.1 Vicinamibacterales bacterium | reverse complement strand
CCGCAGGCGGCGCAGGGGTACTTCTCGAGAGCGGCGATATCGGCCATGCAGGCAGGCTCACCGCGCGAGGTATTCGTCGAGCGCGCTGCGCTTGATCCGGTACGTCGTCCCGATCTTCTTGGCCGCGAGCTCGCCGGACTGGACGATCGCCATGACGTCAGCTTCAGAAACGCCGAGCGTCTTGGCCACATCGGCCGGCGAGAGCAGATCCGGCAGCGCCACGGCGGTCGTGGCGGCGCTCGCGGCGGCGCCCGCGGGCATGCCCTGCTGCTGCATGATCTGCTGCGCGATCGACAGCCCCACGGCGAGCTCGGTCGCCATGCCGCCCGAGCTGCCGCCCTTCTCCATGCCCTGCGCCATCTGGAACTTGACGTAGTCGTTCAGGTTTCCGACCGCCGCCATGCTCGACCGCTTGTCGACCGCCTGTTCGACCTCCGGCGGCACCGACACGTTCTCGATGATGAAGCTGGTGATCTGCAAACCGTACTTCGCCGCGACCACCGGGTTGATGAGCGGAAGCAGCGCCTCGCCAAGTTCGCTGTACCGGCTGGCCACATCAAAGACCGGAACTTTGGCGGAAGCCAGTGCGTCGGCAAAGATGCTGACGATCCGCGACCGCATCGTGTCGGCGAACTCGTCGAGCCTGAAGTTTTGATCCGAACCGGCCACTTCCTTGAGGAACAGCTTGGGCTCAGTGATCTTGAAGTCGTAGGTGCCGAACGCGCGCGCCCGCACGATCCCCAGATCGTCGTCGCGCATCATGATCGGATTGGCGGTTCCCCATTTGTTGCCGGTGAACAAACGCGTCGTGACGTAATAGACGTCCGCTTTGAACGGCGAATTGAAGCCGTACTTCCACGACTTCAGTTTGGTCAGCACCGGAATGTTGTCGGTGGTGAGCGTATGTTTTCCCGGACCGAACGTGTCGCCGAACTCGCCGAGGTACACGAACTGAACGATCTGCGACTCGCGAACGATCAGCTGCGCGCCGTTCTTGATCGCCTTGTCTTCATCGGGAAACCGGTACGACAGCGTATCGCGCGAGTCGTCGGTCCATTCGATGACATCGATCAGCTCGCCCTTGATGAAATCCATCAGACCCATCGGCACACTCCTAAAAAGGGAAAAGGGACGGGGAGAAGGAAAGAAAAAAGCCTTGTGCCTTTTCCCTTCTCCCTTTTCCCTTTGTACTATTCTATGAGCGGCATGGCGGACGTTCAATCGCTTCACTGTCCGAACTGCGGTGCTGCGGCCGACCCGCCGGCGGCGCGGTGTCCCTATTGCCGCGCCCGTCTGGCCACGATCAGCTGCCCGCACTGCTTTGCCCTCATGTTCGCGGGTTCTGCGTTCTGCCCGAAATGCGGCACTCGTTTCGCCAAAACGTCGCCGGGAGCGTCCTCGAGCACCTGCCCGGGATGCCGGGGCGATCTGGAGCGGATCACGCTCGGCGACATCGCGCTGCTCGAGTGTCGCCGTTGCGATGGTGTGTGGATTGGATCGAACGAGTTCGAGCGCATTTGCGCCGATCGCGAAGCGCGTGCCTCTGTGCTCGCGCGGCCGAGATCTGCGGCGTCAGATCCGCCGCAACAGTCTTCCGTGCGCTATCGCCCCTGTGTCGTCTGCGGCAAGATGATGAACCGCGTGAATTTTGGACGGGTTTCTGGAACGGTCATCGATGTGTGCCGAGGACACGGAGCATTTCTCGACAGCCGCGAACTCCATGCGATTGCCACGTTCATCATGGAAGGCGGGCTCGATCGCGCGCGACAGCGCGAGAAAGAGGATCTCGAGGAAGAGCGACATCGGCTCGCCCAGCTGAGGAGCGAGATCGAATCGCGCTCACATATTTCTGAATGGCAACACCGTTCCGCGCTCAGCGATACCCTTCTTGAAATTCGGCGCCTGCTGAAAGATGACTAGAGGCGATACGACCTGCGGACCCATCAACGCCACCACTGTCACGCTGCATTCCTGGCCAACAAAAACAGGAGAAACGAGAGAAACGGGAGCAAATTCATCTCCCGTTTCTCCTGTTGGCCGCGACAGTGACTACCGTTGATTGATGCTAGTCCTCCGGCTTGAAATCCAGCACGACCCCATTGATGCAGTAGCGCAAGCCGGTCGGCGGCGGACCGTCTTCGAACACGTGTCCGAGATGTCCGCCGCAGCGACCACAGTGCACCTCGGTGCGCGTCATGAAATAGCTGCGATCGGTCGATGTGCCGACGGAACCCGGTAGCGGCTCGAAGAAGCTTGGCCACCCAGTGCCGCTTTCGAACTTCGGCCCGGACTTGAACAATGCCTGGCCGCAGCCAACACACGTGAACGTGCCGCGCCGCTTCTCGTGGAGCAGCGCACACGTGCCCGGCCGTTCGGTGCCATGTTCGCGAAGGATGTGGTACTGCTCGGGCGTCAACTGCTTCCGCCACTCCTCGTCAGTCTTCGTCACTTCGAATGTTTCACCGGTGCGCATTATCGTTTCTCCGTCGCTTGTTTCGCGATATCGAGTACGTCGTCAGCAGGCAGGATCACCGGCAAGAGACCGAGGCCTTCGGCGCCGCTCATCGTTGCAAAGGCGCTCGGGCGATCGTTGGCGACCTGCCTGACGGTCAGGATACCGACAACCTTTCCGTTCGGCAGAAAAGCGGGCGTTCCAATTCCGGCCGACTCCCCCGCCAATACGTAAAACGTCCGGGGCTTGAGGACTATTCCACCAATGTCGCGCAGCGCCGCCGACGGCGCCCACCCGCCGACACGACCGAGCCGCCCGAATACGACCACTTGATCGAGGAGCGCCGGTTGTCCGCCGTCGGCAAGATTCACCGCAACCAGCGGTTTCGCCGGCGGATTGACTGGCCGGATGAAGGCGAGATTCAGATCCTCGTCCCGCAGCACGATCGTGGACTGGAGCTCCCGGCCGTCTGCAAGACGGATCTTCAGATCGGTCGGCTCACTCGCGATGTCGATGTTTTGACCACCGCCGGTGCTGCTCGACATCAACTTCGTCATCATCGGTCCGGGATTGATCGAGCTGAGAGAGACGACCGTCAAGCCGCCTGGATCGATGACGGTGCCGACCGCCTCGATCGTGTCGTCGTTCGATTGCACTTCGCGACCGCCCATCGACATCCGCATCTTGACGACAACCCGCACGTTGACGATGGCGTCCTGCCATTTCTTCACGAGGTCCCGGGCAGCGGCTCGGCTCTCTTGCGCGCCGGCGCTCGAGGACACGAGCAGCACGGACGCAAGTACGGACGCGGCAAGTCTGGATCTCAATTGCGTTTCCACCCAGTCTGAAGTTCGACGAAAAACGTTCTGATTCCACGCCGCACTTTCATCACCACAGACGGCGGCTTGTCGCGAGCGACACGTTCCATCTTCTGCTGAACCGCCGTCACGTCCGCGACCGTATCGCCATCGATTGCCAGGATGATGTCGCCATCCGCAAGGTGACTGAGCGCGGCCCATCCTCCCTCTCGCACGGCCTCAACGAGCACTCCCGGCTGCGTCTCCGGCATCGCGGATGTGGCGCGGTCGGCGGCGGCGAGATCGCGAACGCGGAACTCGAAATCGCGATCCTCATATTTTTTCATCTCGCGCGGCAGCCGCGGTGAAGCAGCCAGTTTGATCGCCAGTTGCTGCTCTTGCGCGCCGCGGCGGACCGACAGCTCGACGGTCGACCCGATGCGATACTGACGGATCATCGTCGCGAAGAGATCAGCATCCGACGGCTGCGACGCCTCAACCGGTGTTCCATCGACCGCGGTGATGATGTCGCCGACGTTCAGCCCCGAGCCGGCTCCGTCGGCGAACACACGCGTCACACGCACACCGGGGACGTCGGGAACGCCAACTTTCTCGGCCAGCTCACGCGTCAAAACCTGCACGCTCACGGGTACCCATGCCTTGCGCGCTTCGAGGCCTGGATCTTCGAGAACCGCGCGGCCGACCTCGACGACGGTGAGCAGGCGTTCGTCTCTGCGCTCGAATGTCAGGAGTGCCTTGACTGCCTGTTTACTGCCACCAGTGACGCGATCGATTTGTTGCTGAAGCGCACGGACGTCACCAACGGCTTTTCCCTCGATCGCAACGATCACGTCGTCTTCTGCCAGGGCAGGTTTCGCATCGTCCGCGGGTCCGCCCGGCCGGACGCCGTTCACCCGGACCCCCTTGCGATCCGCTCGGCGCAGCTCCTTGGCGGCCCATCTCGTCAGATTCGACGCGGTGATACCCAGGCCCGGCACCTCCTCGACCGGTGCCTCCACACTCTCACGCTCTTCAGCGACGAGCGCGAGCGTACGTTCGACGCCACCGCGGAGAACGCTGGCGGTCACGGATTTGCCGATGGGGAGACGCATGACCGATTGATTGAACAGCGGCACTTCCTCGGCGAACCTCACGTTGACATCTCGGCCGTCGAGCTTGATGAGGACGTCACCGGGGATAAACCCTGCGGCGGCCGCCGGGGAGCCTTCGACCGAGCCGCCAACCAGCGCGCCTCGCCGCACGGCGGATGACTTCAGCAGCGGCTGAACGTCGAGTCCAATCCAGGCCCGTCGTACTTTGCCGTCCCGCATCAGCGCCGTCGCCACTTCCTGCGCGAGATCGCTTGGAATGGCTCCCGCGAGTCCCATGCTGATTTCATTGACGCCGACGATCTCCCCCGACAGGTTCACGAGCGGTCCACCGGAATTGCCACCGAAGATCGCGGCATCGTGTCCGATCCACCGCACGATCGATCCGACGTCCTCTCCTTCGAGCGTCATGCGATTGAACGGCCAGAACATTCCCGGCATGATCATCTCGGTGTTGCTCACAATGCCCATCGTCACCGACTGTGAAAGCGCGAGCGGGCTGCCGAGAGCCATCACCGGATCGCCGACCTTCAGCTTCGAGACGTCGCCGAAACGCGCCGCCGGGAAGGTGCGCGGCTTCTCGGGACGAAGCTTGATAATCGCGATGTCCGACAAGGGATCGGTGCCCACGAGGTCGGCGGCGATCTCTTCACGATCCGCAAGCGTGCACACGAGCGTACGCGTGCGTCCCGCGACATGATGATTGGTCAGGACGTGGCCTTCGACCGAGATGATCGTGCCGCTGCCGGACGCCTCCCGTTTGACTTCGCGCCCCTCTTCGTAGCTGTAGGTGACGACGTGGATTCGAACGAGACTCGGTGAGATTTTCGCGAGCGCGTCGCGGATGGTCGAATCGGATGGCGAACGCTGTTGGCCTGAAACGGGCACGCAGACCGCAAGACCCGCAACAATGGCAGCGCGTCGCAGCAGGCGCCGCCCGGACATAATGCTCAAAGAGAGATCCTCCCCCGGCAAAATTTGTTTTACGACTGTATCAGCGTGCGGCGTGCCCGCGAACGATCTCAGACAAAAAAAGAGGGACAGCGTCGCTGCCCCTCTACCGCCTGCATTGTGGCAGGACGTGCGGCTCCGCCTCAGCGCCGGGGACCAAATCCCTCGCGATACCCGCTTCTGAAACCGGTGCGGTACCCCTCTTGGTAGTCCGTGCGTGCGCCGAGCTCCGGCGTGTAACCGGAATCGGCCTGCTCTAATTCCCGCTGCCCTTCGAGATCCCAATGACCTCCGTTAACACCCTTGTCTTCCTTGCCAGCCTGGCGTCCCTCGATCACGCCTCGGTCGTAACCGGCGCGGTAGGCGCGGGTGTTGTTCTGCGGACCAAATCCGTCGCGATACCCGCTTCTGAAACCGGAGCGGTACCCCGCCTGGTAGTCCGCGCGCGCGCCGAGTTCCGGCGTGTAACCGGAGTCGGCCTGCTCCAGTTCGCGCTGGCCCTCGAGATCCCATCGACCTCCGTCAACACCCTTGTCTTCCTTGCCGGCCTGGCGTCCTTCGATCACGCCTCGGTCGTAGCCGGCGCGGTAGGCGCGCGTGTTGTTTTGCGGAAGGGCGGTCCCTGACGTTCCCACAGCCTCGTCCTGGACGAAATCGAAGTATTCCTGACGCGTGACCATGCCGTCACCGTCGTCGTCCAATCGCTTGAATGCCGCAGTCGTCCCGGTCCACTCGCGCCGCGCGATCCGTCCGTCGCCGTTGCGATCGGCGCGCTCGAAGCGAACGGACATTTCCTCGCGCCTCGAGCGGTCGGCCCGATCGTTGACGACACGCGGATAGACCTCTTCGCCCGAAAGCACGCCGTCATGATTGAGGTCGTGCTCGCGAAACGACTGTTCGTTTCCTCGCCATTCGTCGCGCGTAATCACGCCGTCGTTGTCGGTATCCATCGCGCGAAATCGCATCTGTTCACGCGTGTCGCGGTTCTGATCGTTCGCGCGGCTATTGCCGTTGCCATTGTTCTGTGCGACTGCTAGTGCCGGCAGCATGACGGCGCTGAGCACGATCGCCGTGATGGTTCCTGCCTTCTGCATCGGTTGCCTCCATCTTCAGATCCGGGGGGCTTCGCCCCCGCGGACCCCCCACGCCTTCGCTCGCGGGGCCCCATCGCCCCGCTCCGCTCCGGCGGGCGCGCCCGTGGCGCGCCTAGAGTCTTATCGGTTGCCTCCATCGTCAGATCCGGCGGGCTTCGCCCCCGCGGACTTCCACGCCTTACTGGAACGTCTGACACGCGTCCGGCGTGCCATTGTCGAACCCGCGGCGGAGCCACGTCACGCGCTGTTCGGACGAACCGTGTGTGAATTTCTCGGGAAACACATGTCCCGTCTGCATCCGTTGAATGCGATCGTCGCCAATGGCGGCAGCGGCGCGCAGCCCTTCCTCGAGATCGCCGCCTTCAAGTTCGACCCGTCCCTGCGCAGCTCTGCCCGCCTTGTTGGTGGCGTGAGCCCAGACGCCCGCGAAACAATCGGCTTGAAGTTCGAGGCGCACGGACAACTCGTTTGTCGCCGACGGATTCTGCGACTGCAGTTGACGCATGCGCGACTCGATGCCGAGTAGCGACTGGACGTGATGGCCAAGTTCGTGTGCGATGACGTACGCCTCGGCGAAGTCGCCGGACGCGCGGAAGCGGCTGCGCAGTTCGTCGAAGAACCCGAGATCGAGATAGACGTAATGATCGGCGGGACAGTAGAAAGGACCGCTCGCTGATTGCGCGAAGCCGCACGCCGACGGAATCGCATCTCTGAACAACCGCACCTTCGTCGGCTCGTATCGGTCCCCGAGCAGATCTCTCCACGTCATCTGCGAGTCCTCCATCACGGCATCGACAAAGTCGACCAGCTTCTCTTCCTCAGGAGTACTGGCAACCGTTCCTGAGGTGCCAACCGTTTCCACTGGCGCTCCGCCACCGCCGCCGAGGAGCGAGAGAAAGTCCACTCCTGTGGCCCAACTGAGAATCAGCAGCACGAGCACGCCGCCGATGCCCAATCCTCCTGCCCGCATGCCGATGCCCGAACGCCCCCTCAAGTCTTCGACGTTGCTCCGATCGCCAGGCGTCCACCTCATGGGCGCATCCTCCCCTCACTTGTGGTGAGTGCAAGAACCGGGACCGGGGGAAAGCTCGGCCGTTTACCCTGGTTGGCTGGAAACTGACGCCAAACCTATACCTCTATATGGCGCCATTTACCCTGCTGAAAACGAAGTACGGAAAGCAGGCACCGTGTGGTGTGGCCGACGAGAATTGCGGTCCACACACCGGACGCCTGAAGATGTCCGGTTTGTGTGAGGAAAAAGCAGATGCCAGGTGGCAGCAATACCTGCGAAATGAGCGTTATGTACAGCGGACTTCGCGTGTCGCCGGTACCCTGCAGACCTCCCGTGTAGGTCAACGCCACAGTTATGAAGAGCCCCGACACGCTCAAGAATTGAAGAAGCTGGCGACCGAGCCGCACGACAGTCGGGTCGCTGAGACCGAAGATGCCAAGGAGCTGGTCTGGGATCAGCAGGAACAGTGCTCCGACGATCACTGCGACACCGACTCCGAAGCGGGCAGCAATGTGCACGGCGTGCGCACTGCGCTCCGGTTTGCGGGCACCCAGATTCTGTCCCGCAACGGCGGCCGCTGCTCCCATCAACCCGACTGAAGTCCATGTGATCAACGAAAACAGTTCCGAATATCCAACGGCATATGCCGCTTGCGCCTCCGCGCTTTCCGGCAACGAACCGATGAAGCGAAGGAGGAGGACGCCAGCAACGTTCATCGCGACGCCCTGAATGCCTGCGGGCAGGCCAAACCGAAACAACGCGCGAATGACAGTGAAGTCGGGACGAAGCGGCATCCCGCGCTCGAAGTGCACGACCAGCCGGCCGGTCATCAGCAGCCACAGTCCGACAGCGGACACGGAGATGCTCGCGATGGCGGTGCCCATCGCAGCGCCTTTCGTGCCGAACGCCGGCACTGGCCCGGCGCCGCTGATCAACACGACGTTGAGGACGAAGTTCAACACCGTCATCGCGATGCCGAGGCGAAGCGGCGTGCGCGCATCGCCGGCGGCGCGGAGCGCGCCTCCGAGCATGAAGAACATCAGCATGCCAATGCTGAACACGAACATCGTCCGCAGGAAGGGAAGCGCTTCGGCGCGGACTGCCGCTGTCGCATTCACGATCTCCAGCAGCTTTGGTGAGAGCACGTACCCGAGCGGCGCCAGCACGCCGATTGAGAGAGCCACAGCCGTGAGGAATGCCTGATAGACGGTCCGGTTCACTTTGTCGTGATCGTTGGCACCCGCGGCGCGCGACACCAGCACGCCCATGCCGGTGAACAGCGAGCTGATGAATACGATGACGACGAGAAAAATCTGCCAGCTCACGCCAATCGCCGCATTGGCGGTGAAACCGACGTAGTGGCCGACGAGTGCGTGATCGACGATCCCCTGCAGCCCGCCGATCGCGTTTTGCAGGACGCTGGGCCACGCGATCTTCCACACCGCGGCGGCGATCGGTCCATCAACGATCGACCGATCGAAGGTCTGGCGTTTTCTCCCTGAAACCGGCCCGGCATTGACGGCGGATGGAGGCTGGACGGCGGATTGATCCCCGGACGCATCGACGGCGGCGGGGATTTCGGTGCTCACTCTGTGACGTCAATGATAGCAGCGTCAGCGCATCGACTTGATGACGCGGCGCACGTCGGCGTGCGCCATGACGACTGCCGGCTGGCGCTGCAACGCATCGTAATACCGGCGATGAAAGCCCTCGCCGTTTTCGGAAGCCGTCAGCAGCTTCTCCACTTCGTTAATCAGTGCTGCGGCGTCGGCATCGGTCGCGGGCGAATCAGTATCGATCGTCTCGTCGATCCTGACGACAAGTTCAGAAAGCGAATGTAGCCAGGCGAACCACGGATCGTTGATGACCAGTTGCAGCAGTGACGCGTTCGATGGAACCCGGCCTCGATCCATCTCGTACGACGTGCGCGCGTCGTCAAGAAGAACCTTGTGGAGCTGAAGGAGTTTGGCCCGCAACTCGCGGAGCCGCTCACGGTTCTGCTCAGTCATCAGCGTGTACCGCGACGGCGCGCGCGGAGATTCCTTCGCGGCACCATCCGCAGCGGCGAGAAGCTCGTTCACATCGAGCCGCTCGGTCACCATGCGAAGCGTCCCATCAGGCTCGCGGGGCCACTCCGATCGCGGACGATCCCAGTACAGCTCGATACCGTTGCCATCGGGATCGCGAAGATACAGCGCTTCGCTCACGCCGTGATCGCTCGCGCCTTCGAGCCGGACCCCCCCCTCACGCAGTCGCCGAAGCGCTTCACCGAGCGCGGCGCGATCGGGATACCTGATCGCGAAATGGTACAGGCCCGTTGCCCCGGCAGGAGGCGCGGAGCCGCCCTCGCTCTCCCACGTGTTCAGGCCGATGTGATGGTGATATCCACCCGCACTCAAAAAGGCGGCTGAAGTTCCCATTCGCTGCACGACCTCGAAGCCGAGCGCGTTGGTGTAGAAAGCAACCGCACGTTCGAGATCCGACACCTTCAGGTGTACGTGTCCAATCTCGGTGCGGGGATCGAGAGGCTTCGCCATGCGTCCATGATCGCGCACGTCACCGGGAGCAAACAAGCCGGCGAACCGGTCGTGCTCTAGACGGTGATCGTTTTGCAAGAGCCAATTGAGGAGTGTCGCATGGCTGAGGTACTAGTTGAATACTCCGATCCGGTGACGTCGAAGGACGGCCGCACGTTCATCGCCCGCGCCTGCGGGGCCGAGATGGATGACACACTATGGCAGGGATGGATTGAGTTTATCCCAGTCGATGGTGGCTCGCCCCTCCGGTCAGGACGCGAAACGACGCAACCGAACCGCACGGACACGGAGTACTGGGCGACCGGTCTGACGCCCGTTTATCTCGAGGGAGCGCTGGACCGTGCTCTCAATCCGCTTACGAGAGCAACCCCGGCCGCACCATTGCCGCCTTTGTTCGACGGACCGGCACGCGCGTCGGGCGATCGCCCCCCCGTGCGCGAGAGCGTCTTGAATCCTTTTTCGGTTTACCGGAAAGGAGAGTCGCTGCTACGAAATCAGCTCTCGGCGTTATCGGGTTGGCACCTCGTGAACATCATCGAGGCGTATGGATTAAGCGAAGAACGGCGGGCTGACCTGGAAGTGGCGGCAGAACCCGTTCTGGTTGAAGTAATCGTGTCGGGCGTTCAGAAGCGAACAGTCGACCACACACCAAGACGTTAGTCGTCACCGGCCGTTTGCGGAGGCGGGCCGAGCGAATGCGTCTTAAATTGCGTCAGCCGCGGGAATTTTTTGCCTACTCGAAGGGTGTGAACCGTCCAACAGCCGGGTCAGTTCGATAACGATCCGTTGCGGATCGCAAGGCTTGCCGATCAGGGCATCGGCGCCCGCCGCATCGGCGGCCCGGCGGAGCCCCTCTCCAACGGCTGCGGAGACGACGACCACCCTCACGTCCCGGGTGCGCTCATTTGCCTTGATTTCGCGGGTCAGCGTCCATCCATCCACCCGCGGCATTTGCACGTCCATCAGAACGGCCGCCGGCGTCATCTCTGCGAGCAAGGATCGAAGCTCTCCGGCATCGGCCGCGGTTTCCACGTCAAACCCCGATTGGCGCAGGTACTCCGCGAAACCTTCGCGCGTGTCGACGTGATCGTCGACGACGAAGCACAGCGGCATATCCGCAGCTCTGCAAGGACCGGTCCGTGAGAAACTAGGTCCCCAAAGGAGCCGTCCATGTCCGCCACTACGCGACGAACCCGCCACGTATTTGTGATAACGACCTTCCTCGCAGTTGCGGCGCCAGTGATTTCCGGCGCACAGCAGCGTGAACGAAGCAGCGTCCCGGATCGGTACAAGTGGGACCTTACGCAGATTTACCCATCCGACCAGGCGTGGCGTGCCGCCAAGGACAAGTTAGGGAGCGAAATATCCGGCATCCGGCCGTTCAAGGGCAGTCTGGGGACGTCCGCGCAGAAGCTCGCTGATGCATTGGAACTTGTGAGCCGGCTGTCGAAAGAATTCAGCCGGCTGTATGTCTACGCGAGCATGACGTCCGATCAGGACACGCGCGTCAGCCTGTATCAAGGCATGCAACAGGAGATGGCGCAGCTTGGAGCGACGCTCGGCGCTGAGGGATCGTTTCTCGAACCGGAGATTCTGAAGATCGAACCGGCAAAGATTGATTCCTTCATTTCGAGCGAGCCGCGATTGAAGGTCTACAGCTTTTATCTCCACGATATCCTTCGCCGCCGCACACACACGCTGAGCGACGCGGAAGAAAAAATCCTCGCGAACTCCTCGCTGGTGTCAAACGCCCCTTCAGACACCTACGGCATTCTTTCGAATGCGGATTTCCCCTATCCGACAGTCACCTTGAGCGACGGCAAGAGCGTCAAGCTGGATAGCGCCGGCTTCAACTTGTATCGCCAGGTGCCGAATCGCGCCGATCGCGAGAAGGTGATGTCGTCATTTTTCGGTTCGCTCGGTTCGTTTCGCGGGACGTTGGGATCAACGCTGAACGGTCAGGTGCAATCCGACGTGTTTTACGCCAAGACGCGCAACTACTCGAGTGCGCTCGAACGTTCACTCGACGCGGCGAACATTCCGACGTCGGTATATATGCGGCTGATTGACGGCGTCAATCGCGGACTGCCGACCTTCCACCGCTACCTGAATCTGCGCAAGCGGATGATGGGTCTGTCCGAGCTTCACTACTACGATCTCTATGCGCCGCTTGTCGCTTCCGTCGATCTGACGTACACGGCCGAGCAAGCGGAAAAGCACGTCATGGCCGCTCTCAAGCCGCTCGGCAGCGAGTACGCCGCAGCCGCCACCCGCGCGTTCAACGAACGATGGATCGATCTTTATCCAAATCCGGGCAAGCGATCCGGCGCCTATTCAAACGGCGGCGCCTACGACGTGCATCCGTACATGCTGATCAACTACAACGGGAAGTACAGCGATGTCAGCACGATTGCGCATGAACTTGGTCACACCATGCAATCGTACCTGTCGAACAAGACGCAGCCGTATCCGCTTGCCGACTACCCGATCTTCGTCGCCGAGGTCGCGTCCACATTCAACGAGGCGCTTCTCATCGACTACATGCTGAAGACGATTACCGACGATGCGACAAAGCTCTCGCTGCTCGGCAACTATCTCGAAGGGATCAAAGGAACGGTATTCCGTCAGACGCAGTTTGCCGAGTTTGAGCTGCGCGCGCACGAGATGGTCGAGAAGGGGGAGCCGCTCACCGGCGACGCGCTGGCGAAACTGTACGCAGAGATCACGAAGAAGTATTACGGCCACGACAAAGGCGTCTGCATTGTCGACGATTACATCCAGCACGAATGGTCGTTCATTCCGCACTTCTATCGGAACTTCTACGTGTTTCAGTA
>DASTVZ010000144.1:0-3143 GCA_035758845.1 Vicinamibacterales bacterium | reverse complement strand
TGGCTGAACAACGGAACCGATCTCGCGCTCGGCGTGCCGGCGTGGTGGCGCGATCGTGAGGCGCTTCTGTATCGCGACGTTGCCATCTGGGTGATGTCCCTGGGGGCGTCCTGGGCAGTGTTGCGCGCCATCGAAGGGAAGGCCTGGGTACGCACGCGCGGAGCACTGGCCGCCGCGGCTGGCCGTGCCTATGCCGTCGCCGCGATGGTCGCCCTGACCATCGTCTGGGCGCTGTCCGGTGTTGATGGAAGAAACATCGCGCCCGCGCAACTCGATCTGCTCCGTCGCCTCGGCTCGGACCGGCATGTGCTGTTGCTCGCGTTACCGGCTCTGCATCGACTCACGCCCGATCAGGTGACCCCCCTCGTTCGGATGCAGCCGCGGCCGTCGGACGCGCCAGGAGGCGCCGGGCCGAACGATCGGCCGCTATATCAAGTGGCGGCTGTCCCGGCGGGGCGGTATCGGCTACAACCCGGTGGCCCTGCACCCGCCGGATGGCTCATGGTGGGCATCGGACGCGATCAGTTCTCGTTGCGAAGCGGGCCGCTGACGAACCCACCGCAGGCGATCGAGATCGACTTTCCGGTGGACGTGCGGGCGATCGTGGTACGCGGTGACGAACAGGCGCGCCGCACCGTTCGTGCCCTCACGATCGAACCGATGTCGATACTGCCGGCGAGATCGCGACTGGCGAAAGACGTTGCGCGCCGCGCGGTCCGCTACGGCAACACGAGCGTGTATTTTCTCGACGATCGAAGCTTTCCCGAGCCGGACGCGTTTTGGGTCGGAGGGCAGCGGAACAGCACGGTCGCCTTTCAGCCGGATTCGAGGCAAGCGGTCACGCTCCTCATCCGGAACGCGCCGGTCGAGAACCAGGTGACCCTGGAATCAGGATCGTGGCGAGAATCGATGGCGCTGGGATCCGGCGAGGAGCGCCGCGTATCAGTGCCGATCGATCCACAACGCGGCGCCGCGCTGGTCACGGTCACGTCGTCGAGCGGATTCCGCCCCTCAGCGGTGGATCCGACGAGTCGGGATGACCGGTTTCTCGGGGTGTATGTGAAGGTCGCTGAACAGTGATCGTTAGAACCTGAGGGCCGCACCGAAGTACAGGCCTTTCAGGTCCAGGTTCCCTTCGTCGTGCTTCAGGTGATAGAACACGTTGAACGACCGGTATCCCATCTGCGCCCCGATGTGATCGTTGAAATTCACCGTTCCATACAGATCGAAGTCGATATAGTGCGCACGATAGTCTTCGCCGAAGAGGCCGCCTGACCCAAGGCCGCTCAGTTCGCCGGTGATCGAAATGTTGGGTGCGACGTAGGCTCGGCCGATCGCGCCAATCGTCGGAATCGGTGCTCTCGCGCGGACGAATTCGGTGTCAAGAACGTTCGACAGCGTCGCCTGAACGTCCGTGTACTTTGCATCAAAGACCACGCCGACGAAGCCGCGGTCGTAATACAGGAAGTCATACTCATACGCGAATCGATACGCTTTCCATTTCAGCTCGGTGGTTACTGGGAAGGTCACCGGGTATCGAATGCCGTTGAACACGATGTTCGTCTTCAGGTTGCCAACGGCCTCGTACGTGATCGGCGTATATTCGAAGCGGAGCCGATGCTTGCGGCCTGGCCGAAGCACCATTTTCAGCTGCCTGAATTTCGTTTTTTCGATGCCCAGATCGGTAACGAAGTCGATCGGCGTACCGAGGGCGTCGCGCGTCAGCGCCTGACTCGTGATCTGAATGTCGGGCGACGGATCCCAGAAATACCCGCCGATCTCGACGTGATAGGTCTCCCCGGTTGCCGGATCCGACATTCGGCGAGCGCCGTATTGTGCCCACGCGGGCGTCGCCAGGCACACGATTGCCGACCAGACCAATATCGAAATGGCACGTCTACGCATGATGCATCTCGCCCCGGTGGGTTACGACAACTGCGCTCGCTGGATGGAGCGCTCGGCAGCCTGCTGGGTAGGCCGCGTCAGAATACCATGCGGCATCGCGCTTGCTCAACAGAAAGCTCCGAAACGCGCCGCGCTTTACGATTTCGGGTTTCCGGCGCGCATTCGCGCATCGAATCCAGAAAACCTCGCGCGTGTTTCCAGTTTTTCGGATTTAGGGGCGGATGGAGGGGTGAAAGCCCCGGGTGTGCACCTTACTGTTTGAGTAAGGTGCTTTCCCGGGCTGTAAGCTCAGGAGGCAAATCACTATGAGGCAGCGTGTAATGGGCGCGGTCATGATGACCCTGCTCATCGCCATGTCCGCGTCGGCACAGCAAGGAACAACGGAGCTTCGCGGCAGAGTCATCGACGCGCAAGGAGCCGTCCTGCCGGGCGTGACCGTCGTGGTGCGCAACCAGGAGACGGGCATGTTCCGCGAGACCGCGTCGGGACCGGACGGGACGTTCATCGCGAGCGGTCTGGTGCCTGGCACGTATCAGGTGAACGCGGAGCTGCAAGGCTTCAAGAAATTCGAGCGCAAAGATCTGCGCCTCGAAGTCGGTAAGACCTCGAGTATTGACGTCACCATGGCAGTGGGAACGGTGGAAGAGACGGTCACGGTCACCACCGAATCACCGCTCGTCGACGTCACCTCGAAGGAGATCGGCGGCAACATCACCAGCGAGACGCTGGTCAAGCTGCCCAGCGTCAACGGCAACTTCGTCGGATTTGTCGGCCTTCTCCCTGGAATCATTCCCTCAATCAGCACGGAGTCATTTGGCAGCGATTCGATCAGCGTCAATGGCCAGGACCCACGCAACAACAACTACATGTTGGACGGCGGCAACAATAACGACGACGTGATCGGTCAGCGGGCGGGGACGCAGGCGCGAACACCGATTGAGGCCATCCAGGAGTTCCAGGTCATCACCGGGCAGTACGATGCACAGTACGGGCGGACGTCCGGGGCGATCATCAATGCGGTGACCAAGTCCGGCACGAACCAGTTGCGCGGCAGTGTCTTTGGCTTCTTCCAGGACGGCAGCCTGACGACGAAGGACTATTTTGCGAAGGAGAAGGGCCTCGCCAAGCCCGACACGCAGTATCAGCGCTGGGGCGGCACGGTCGGCGGACCAATCGTTCGAGACAAGCTGCACTTCTTCGGCAGCCTCGAGCGGTTCGCGATCGATCGGCCGAACATC
>DASTVZ010000027.1:0-28744 GCA_035758845.1 Vicinamibacterales bacterium | reverse complement strand
CACGACGCGAAATAGAACAGCTTGTTCTTCTTGATCGGCCCACCAACCGTGCCACCGAACGTCTTCGTATCGACGCCCGGCTTCGGAAGGTCGAAGTAGTCGTTGAAGTACGTGTTGGTGTTGAACGCGTCCTTGTTCAGGAACAGGAACGCCGATCCCTTCACCTCGTTCGTGCCCGACTTCGTAATGACGGTCTGCGCCGCACCGGCCGCCATACCTGTGTCGGCGTCGAAGTTGTTGGTCGAGATGTTGACCGTATCGATTGACTCGGCCGACTGGACATACATCGCGTGGTGCGGCAGCCAGACGTTGACGGAGACAGCGCCATCCACGCGCGTCGTGTTCGCATTCGGCTGCGTGCCGTTGACCCACGTGCGCAGCGACCGTCCAGGCGTGTCTATCTCCGCGTTCTGATACTGCGTGGGGGTCGCGCCCGGCACCAGGTTGAGCAGCGTCTGGTAGTTCCGGAACTGGTTCAGCGGCAGATTCGTGATTGCGGCCGCCGAGATCTGTGAGCCCAGGTCGGCCTTCTCGGTCTTCAGCAGCGTGGTCTCGCTGACGACCTCGACGACCTCCGTCAACGCGCCGACTTCCAGCTTCACATCAATACGTAGGGGATTGCCTGCCTGCACCGGGACGGCCTTTTCGGTGTGCTCGCGGAATCCGGTGAGGTTGGCAGTCAGATTGTAGGTGCCTGGCAACAGATTGCGCAGTACATACGCGCCGTCAGTGCCCGTCACGGCCTCCACTTTTAGGCCGGTGCCAGTATTCGTCGCGACGACGGTGACGCCGGGTGTCGCCGCGCCTTGTGCGTCGGTGACAGTTCCGACGATCGAGCCATAGAGCTGCTGGGCGCTCGCCGCGGTCGGCGCAAGCCACGCCACGGCAATCGCCAGCGCAAGCGCCGTAAGGCGACGTGCGCGAAACAGGCGAGTCATTGATCCACTCCTCCCTTGCAATATAAGTTCGGCTGTTATCCGAGCATCACGTGTTCTCGGAACCGCCAGGGGATAATGCAGCCACAATGATGCAGACACTATGCCCGGGCCCCCTACCTGTCAATCATTCATAGCCGTTACCCCGCAAGGGGCGAAACGGTGTTGGCGCTACGAAACTCGCAATTCAGAGCCGTACTGAATACGGTGGATTGGAGGGACGAACCATCCAGTTGTATTTTGCACGGAGCGGACATCGAGGACGCGACGACGGCAGGCCGCGCGTACTCATACTCGGACGGCGCGCGGTAGCATGAATGCGTTAGCGATCAAAGATGATATCGCCCGTGTGGAAGTGATCCCCACGAGATTCTCCTGATGCGGTCTTTCGCGTTAGGTGTGGTGATCTCGCCAAAAAAAACCCCGTCGGGCGCAATGCGCCTGACGGGGCTGATGGAAACGAACGCTTGAGAAAGCGCGATAGCTAGAAGCTGAAGCGCAGTCCCATCTGAATCATCCGTTCCGGATAGTTGCCGTTCGCACCGGTGATCTGGCCGAACGTCCCGGACGTCGTTGCCGTTTGCGGATTGCCGGGGATCAGGTGATTCAGAACGTTCCCTGCCTGGAGTCGGTATTCCAAACGCTTCGTCCCGCCAATAGGGAACGAACGGAACAGGGAGAAGTCCAGATTGTAACCGCCCGGCCCGTAGAACTGGTTGCGTCCGGTGTTTCCGAAGCGAAGACCAGTCGGATTGGCGAAGGCTGCCGTGTCGAACCAGCGGCCGCTCGCGCCGATGTTGCCGAGGACGTTGAAGTCACCCACCAGATCCGCCGGCAGGGTGTTGTTCGGCGTGTTGAGCGTCGTATTCGTTCCCGTAACCGTAAACGGCGTGCCGCTGAAGACGGCCAACACACCGTTCACCTGCCAATCGGCGACGACCGCTTTTAGCGCATTGTCGTAGCCGTTCGTGCCCTGCCAAGGCAGCGCGTAGGCGAAGCCCAACTGGAAGTTGTGGCGACGATCGAAGCCAGCCGGTGCCCAGTTCCGCCACAGTTCGCTCGGCGTATTCCAGCCCAGAGTGGCGCGACCGTCGTTGTCGCTCATGTTCATCGACTTGCTCAGCGTGTACGCGCCTTTGAACATCAGACCGTGCGTGAACGGTTTGTTCAGCGCAATCTGCAGCGACTTGTAGTCGGTCTCCAGCCGCTGTCCCCACGAGTTAATCGCGAGCAGGCGTCCCTGTGATGCGTACGGACGACCCGCGTCGCCAACACCCAGCGTCTGCGGTGCATTGATGTCGAGGGCGGCGTATCCGCCGAAACCCTTGGCGCCAACGTAGGCGATGTCAACCGACGTGTCGAATGGCAGCCGACGTTCAAACGCGACGTTCCAGGTGTGCACTTCGCCGCGATCAACGTTGCCGACTTCGGGCGTGTATTCCGCCGCCGAACGGTCGAGCGGGACACGGCCGCTGCTCTGATCCGGACCGACGATCCGCGGAATACCCTGAGCCAGGGTTCCGTAGGGAGCGAAGGGCAGCGCGTTGAAGTAGCTCGAGGCGATGGTGACCGGATAATCGTTGTCGCCGCGCACCGCACGCGCCCATGGCGTCGCGTTAAAGGTGAGCCCGTAACCGCTCCGAATCACGGTCAGGTCGTTGAGGCGGTAGATTGCGCCGAGGCGAGGCGCGAAATTATCCAGGCTGGCGCTCATTCCGCTCGTCTGCGGGTTGCCGCCGCGGCCGGCGATGAGCACGTCGAGCTGATGTGCCGGATCGGGATTGGTGAGATCGAGACGATCAACACCGCGCCCATCCGCGCGAGTCATGATCGGGTAGTACTCCCACCGCAGGCCGAGGTCGAGCGTCAGCTTGGCGCTTGGCGTCCAACGATCGCGGAAATACAGCGCGTGCTGCCACTCCCGCGCCGTCATCAGCTCGTTCTGCACGCTCTTGGCGGCAGTGCCCACGAGGCCGAGCAGGAACGACGCGTACTGGTTGTAGAAGTTCGGCGCCTGCGCGGCCGTGTTGTTGCCAACGTTCAGCGCGGTAACATTGGACCGGAAATCGAACTGACCGCGGGGATTGCCGGTCTCCGGCTGCCAGTGATCGAGATACATGAAGTTGAGGGTGTAGCCGCCACGGAGATCGTGGCGTCCCTTCATCTTCGTGATGTTGCTGGCGACCGAGTACGTGCGCTCGTCGCGGAAAATCGGGTTCCAGCCGTCGCGATTGCCGACCGCGCTGAAGCCGGTGTTGAACACCGGATAGCCGGCGTAACGCTGATCGGGTCCACCCTGGTCGTTCGTGCCAGGAATGCCGAGAACGTCCAGACCGTAGTTGCCAGCCTGGTAGTCAGGGCCGTATACCGACTGATCCTGACGCGAGAAGCCAAACGTCGTATCCATGATCAACGTCGGGCCCAGCGTCCAGGTGGTGCCGCCGGTGGCCTGGTACACCTTCGTGAACCCGCCGTCACCAGATGCGTTCGGATCGGGGCCCAGGTAGTTGGTCAGGTCGTCGACCACCGCGTTCATGTAGCTGAACTTGCCCCAGATCTGCTGTGCGGGCGTCCGGTTCCAGTTCATCTTGTAGTCGTAGTTCTTGCGGTCGACCGTGCGATCTTCCTGGCGGCGGTAGTTGTTGGTCAGGCCGCCGGTTCCGGTGCCGGTGTTATTCGGCAGCGGGAAAAGGTTCAAAACCTTCAGCGCAATCGGATCGAGCATGCCCGTCGGGATCACGTTGCCCTGAAAGGCCTGCCGACCCGTGCCGTCCGCATTGCCCGTGAACGGGTTGTAGATGACTTGCTGGTTGGCATTGGTGGCACTCACCGTCGCCTGGCTGAAATCTCCCTTGCGCAACCGCTCGTCCGGCACGGTGAAGAACGTGAACAGGCTCTGATTTCTCTTGTAGCCCTCGAACGATCCGAAGAAGAACACCTTGTTCCTCGCCACCGGGCCGCCGATGGTTCCACCGTAGGTGTGGGCCTCTACCGGCAGCTTTACCGTGGGGGTGGTCGTGAAGTTGTAAGGCGTCGCATTCAGCTTGTCGCTGTTGTAGAACTCGAACGCCGTACCTTTGAAGTTGTTGGTCCCGGACTTCGTGATGACGGTCACGGCCGCGCCGCCCGCCATACCCTGCTCGGCGTCGAAGCTGCTGGTCGAGACGTTGACGGTGTCAATCGTTTCGGCCGGCGAGATATACATGTTGTGGTTCGGCAGCCAAATGTTCATGTTCGTGGCGCCGTCGGTCCGGGTCGAGTTGTTGGTGTTGACCTGGCCGTTCACGTTGGTGGCGAGCGACCGAGCCGGCGTGTCGGTTTCCGCATTGCCAAACGCCATCGGCGTCGTTCCGGGGACCAGGTTCATCAGCGCCTGGTAGTTGCGGAACCGGTTCAGCGGCATCGAGGTGATGGCATCCGACTTCAGTTCGGTATGAACGTCAGCCTTGTCGGTCTGCAGCAGCTGCGCTTCCGAAGCGACCGTGACCGTTTCGGTCAACGCGCCAACCTCGAGGGTCATATCGACGCGCGAGATTTGACCGATGGTCACTGGCACGCTGGTGCGGATGGCTTCCCGGAAACCGGTCAACGAGATCTTGACGTCGTACGGACCGGGCAGCACGTTGTTCAACGTGTAGGCGCCGTCCCCACCCGTCACGGTGTCGCGAGTCAGGTTGGTTTCTTTGTTGACAATCGTCACCGTCGCGCCAGGGACCGCGGCTCCCTGGGCGTCTTTGACCATGCCGGTGACGCTTCCATACAGGATCTGGGCCCCGGCGGACGCTGCCGACACGGCGAGCGCGCCGACGATTAAAAAGAGCACGACTAACCTACGACCACTAGACACGAGCACAGGCTCCTCCTTCTAAATGCATGCAGGCACCAACGTGCGGTCCTACCCCAGACCGGTAGTAGCAACACATTAGCGAGGAAGAGGCTACGCCGTTTTTGCCCGAAACCCAAGCACATTCTCATGGTTGTCAGAATCTGTCCTCGCACGAGGACAAATTCAACTGATTGTATCTAACTCAACCAGTTGGATCGCAAAAACATTAGGAAATTTGCAGAAGACGTTCCCATTGTCTGCCGATGGGACGACGGAAGCCAGGGAGTGTCGCGCGCTGAGAACGCGGAGTAGATCGCGCCGAGGACGCAAGACCGCAGAGGAACGCGTGCCGACCGCGACCCACAGTACCGCGGGAGCGCATACGCAAAGCCAAGCTGGAAGTTGTGACGCCGATCGAATCCTGCCGGCGCCCAGTTGCGCCAGAGTTCGCTGGGCGTATTCCAGGTCAGCGTCGCGCGACCATCGTTGTCCGTTTGATTCATGGACTTGCTCAAGGTGTAGGCACCCTTGAGCAGCAGGCCGTGCGTGAACGGTTTATTCAACGCGATCTGGAGCGACTCGTAATCCGTCTTCAGACGCTGACCCCATGAGTTGATCGCAAGGAGACGTCCTTGCGCCGCGTAGGGGCGCCCCGCGTCGCCGACGCCGAGCGTCCGCGGCGCATTGATGTCGGGCGCGGCGTATCCGCCAGAGCCCTTCGCGCCAACGTACGCCACGCCGACCGACGTATCGAACATCAGGCGACGCTCGACGGCAACGTTCCACGTCTTCACCTCGCCCCGATCGACGTTGTCAGTCTCGGGCGTGTACTCTGCCGCTGAGAGATCGAGCGACACGCCCGCTGCTCTAATCAGGGGGCACGATCAGCGGAATGCCCTGCGCCAGCGTGCTGTTGGGGGCAAACGGCAGCGCGTTGAACAAGCTCGACGCGATGGCCGCCCCCTGGGCGTCCCGGGCAATTCCAGTGATGCTGCCGTAGAGGATCTGGGCTCCGGCGTTCCCCGCCGCCAGAGCGAGCGCGCATACACACACGATGATCACGAATACCCGACGACCATGCGACACGAACACACCTCCTGGTGAATTGAGGCGTGCTGGTCCCACTCCCGGTCCGTAGTAACAACACGTTAGCTTTCGGGTATACCTTCATTGCGCGGCGAATCCCAAGTGGCTTTTTTGCGCGCGACGTGTGTCGTGAGGCGTATTTGTCGTCGCGAGAGCGGATCCAAACGCTTGGGCTCAACTCAACCACTTGGATCGTAAAAACCTTAGGAAATTTGCGGAAAAAATGTTTTCGACGTCTTGCGCCGAGTAGCCGCGCGCAGAAAGAACGTCCTCAAGTTTCTTGAGGTCCGCGATCGTGTGAACGTCGGACGGACATTGCTCGCGTCCGAATGCGCCATCGAGATCGGATCCGATCATCGAGTGTCGTGAACTTCCCGCGAGCTGACACACGCGATCGATGTGATTCACGAGTGTGTCGAGCGTCACGTTCGCCGATTGCGGCGTCGTTTGTCCGCGCACCCACCCGGGTACCAACATCCACGCATCCATGACGGCGCCAATCACGGCGCCTCGATCGATCAGTTCGCGGATCTGATCGTCGGAGAACTGTCGGTTGTGGTTCACCAGCGCACGCGAGTTCGAGTGGCTGGCCCAGAGTGGGCCGTCGTAATGATCCAGGGCATCTCGCAGGCTCTCGTCGCAGAGGTGCGTGACGTCGAGAATGATCCCGAGCCGTTCCATCTCCTTCAGTAGCTCGCGTCCGTGCGTACCGAGATCGCCGTTGGAGTTGGTGCCGTATGCGTATCGTCCCGGGCCATAGTGCGCCGGCCCCACAGCGCGCAGTCCCTGTGCATATGCACGTTCGAGATGTTTCGGTGTGAGGATCGAGTCGGCGCCTTCCAGGCTGAGGATGTATCCGATGGGGGTTGGCGGTTGGCGACTCGCGGTTGGCGATTGGCTGTTCCACTGCGCCACATGTCGATCCAATCCGGCTCGATCGCGGATCTGCACCAGCTCGCCGCGTTCTTCCATCGCGCGATACCACGCAAGCTGAGCCTGCGTCATCGCCCACGCCTGTTCGGGTGAGTTCCAGCCCTGAAGATCACTGCCGGGAGCGACGTAGCGCGCAATCTGTGTCGCCACACAAAGGCCGACGCCGCCGCGCCGCATCTCGGCGAAGGACACCGTGCCTTTGCCGCGATCCGGTTTATCGGTGAGTCCTCCTTCTCGTGCGCGGATTTCTTCAATCGGGCGAGTCAGATCGCGATTCCACTCGATGGCGTTCATCGCGAGATCGAGGTGAGCGTCAACAATCAGCATAGGCGTTGAATAGCGGGGTCAGACGAGGGTCAGACCGGGGTCAGACCACAAGTATCGTACTCGTCGTCGTTTTTTTGGCCGTGCCCGCCCTGTCCGTTCGTTTGACCCTGCTCTGACCCTCGTCTGACCCCGGTCTGACCCCCACCGGCTGTCAGAGCTACAACACCATCCCCAGCGCCAACACGCCGAGGAGTCCGACAACCGAAACAATCGTCTCGATGACCGTCCACGTCGCGAGCGTTTGCGGGACGCTCATGTTCAAGTACTCCTTCACCAGCCAGAAGCCGCCGTCGTTGACGTGCGATGCGATCAGCGATCCTGCGCCGATCGAGACGACGAGCAGTTCCTTGTTCACGGTTGGCGATGAGGCAATGAGCGGTGCCATGATGCTCGCGGCGGTAATGACCGAAACCGTCGCCGAGCCGACCGAAAGTCTCAGCAGCGATGCGATCACCCAGCCAAGCACGAGCGGCGACAATTGAAGTCCGCCCATCGCTTGTGCGATCGCGGCGTCGAGGTGAGCAGTGACGAGGACCCGCCCGAACCCGCCGCCCGCGCCGACGACGAGCAGGACACCGGCGATCGGCGGCAGCGACTCTTCGGCGAACGTCAGCAAGCGTCCGCGATCGAACCCACACGACCTGCCGAAAGTCACTGTCGCCACGAGTGTGGCAATCAGCATCGCCACGAGAGGGCTTCCGATGAACGAGATGGCCCGTCTCGACGGGCCATCGGTCATCGTAATCTGCGCGGCCGAAGCCAGCAGCATCAACCACACCGGCATCAGCATCGTCAGGAGAGTCACCGCCAACGTCGGTGTCCGTGATGGGACCACCACCTTCGTGAACTGTTCGGCGATGGGTCCCGGTTCTGCGGCGACCTGCTTGCTCATGAATCGCGTGACCACAGGCCCCGCGATGATCGAGAGGGGCAAGCCGAGAATCAGCGAGTAGAAGAGCGTGCGACCCGGATCGGCGCCGAGACGCTCGAGGGCGGCAATCGGCCCAGGGTGAGGCGGCACAAGTCCATGTGCCGCCGACAACCCGGCGACCATCGGTAGTCCAAGCCACAGCAATGGCCGGCCGCTTTGACGCTGCGCCGTGAAGAGCACGGGCGCGAGGAGCACGAGCCCGACCTGGAAAAACACTGGGAGCCCGATGATGAACCCGGACAACATCAACGCCCAGTCCAACCGGCGTTCGCCCAACGCTCGCGCCAGCGCGTTCGAGACGACGACGGCGCCGCCAGATTCGGCGAGGAGTTTTCCGATCACTGTCCCTAGCGCGATCACCATGGCAATCGAGCCGAGCGTGTCTCCCATGCCCGCCTGGAATGCGCGTGCGATGTCGGCGAGCGGCATTCGCGCCGCCAGGCCGACACAGATAGACGCGACCGCGAGCGCCAAAAACGCGGGCAGTCGCACCCACGTGATCAAGAGCACGACGAGTGCGACGCCGAGGGCGGCGATGGTCAGAAGAGTTGCGGGATTGACGGGGGCCAATTCAGCAATCAGCAAACAGCAATTTCAGTCAATAAATCTTCGGCTCCGCAATCGGCGCGGTACCTTCGAGAAAATCAAAATCGCATCCGCGATCCGCTTGCGTCACATGGAGTGAATACATGTGTCCGAACCCGCGCGGGTACTGCGGTTCTGGCGGTTTCCACGCAGCGCGACGACGGGAGAGTTCCTCCTCGTCCACACGAAGCGAGAGCCGTCGTTCGGGGACGTCGAGTTCGATGATGTCGCCGTCGCGGACGAAAGCCAGCGGCCCGCCAATGAACGACTCTGGCGCAATGTGGAGCACGCACGCGCCATAGCTCGTGCCACTCATCCGGGCGTCCGACAAGCGAACCATGTCGCGGACGCCTTGTGCCAGAAGCTTCTTGGGAATCGGCAGCATGCCCCATTCGGGCATTCCCGGACCACCGAGCGGCCCGGCGTTCTGCAGGACCAGAACCGAATCGGCGGTCACCGGCAATGACGGCTCGTCAATGCGCGCGGCCAGGTCGTCGTAGTTGCGAAACACCACCGCTGGCCCGGCATGCTTCAACAGTCGTTTCTCGGCCGCCGTATGTTTGATCACCGCGCCTCGAGGCGCGAGATTTCCGCGCAGCACGGCGACGCCCCCTTCCGGACCGAGCGGCCGCTCACGAGTCGCGATCACTGCATCGTTGCAGACTATTGCGTCGCTGACGTTTGCGCCAATCGTGTGCCCGTTGACCGTGATGCAATCGGTGTGCAGGAGGTCCTGCAGGCGCGACAGCGCACCTCTCGTGCCGCCCGCATAGAAGAAATCCTCCATCAGGTATTCGCCGCTCGGGCGAATGTTCCCGATGAACGGAGTGCGCCGCGACAGCGAATCGAAACGATCGAGATCGAGAGTCGCGCCCGCGCGTCCAGCGAGTGCGATCAAATGGATGATCGCGTTGGTCGAGCCGCCGAGTGCCATCGCGGCGGTCACAGAGTTTTCGAATGCCTCTGTTGTCATGATCTTGCGTGGCGTCAGATCCTCCCAGACCATCTCGACGATGCGACGGCCGCAGGCGGTGGCCATGCGGGAGTGAGCCGAGTCGGCAGCCGGAATCGACGCGGCCCCCGGCAGCGTGAGTCCCAGCGCTTCCATCGCCGCCGCCATCGTCGACGCGGTGCCCATCGTCATGCAGGTGCCGAACGATCGAGCGATCCCGTCTTCCATTTCGCGCCAGCTGCATTCGTCAAGCGTCCCGGCACGCCGTTCCGCCCAGTACTTCCAGACGTCACTCCCCGATCCGAGAAACTGACCTCGCCAGTTGCCGCGAAGCATTGGGCCAGCGGGCATGAGGATGGCGGGCAGATTCGCGCTCGCCGCACCCATCACCAGTGCCGGCACAGTCTTGTCGCAGCCGGCCATCAACACCGCGCCATCAACGGGGTAGGAGCGCAGCGCTTCTTCGGCGTCCATTGCGAGCAGGTTTCGGTAGAGGAACGTGCTCGGCTTCATGAACACTTCGCCAAGCGTCAGGAGCGGGATTTCCATCGGAAACCCGCCCGCCTGCCAGATGCCGCGCTTGATCTCGTCGGCGCGATTGACGAAATGCGCGTGGCACGGATTCGCGTCGCTCCAGGTATTGAGGACGGCGATGACCGGCTTGCCGGAGATGTCGTCCATGCTGAAGCCGGCCTGTTTCGCCCGCGACCGATGGCCGAACGATCGCATGTCGTCGCGTCCGAACCATCGGTGGCTGCGAAGCGAAGTCGGGTCTCGTTTCATACTTGAATCGCTAGGCATTATTACTCCGAGGGGCTACGCCCCTCGGACTCCCGGACACGCTCGCTTGCGGGGCCCCGCGATCCCCGCTCCGCTCGCGTGGGCTCACTCGCGCGCTCGTTCGCCAAATCCCTTCCTCCCGGCGGCTACTGTTGACCTCGTTTTTAGAACCGGTCTCACATGTGGATCGGCTCGGGTGGCTCCGGACCCACGGATCCCGAACCCCGGACCCCGGATCCCGGACCCCGGACCCCGGCCCCCGGATCCCGGACCACGGATCAGCGAAAAGCGAGCAGCCGAATTCATCGCCATTCAACTCCTCGCACTCGCATCCCTTTTCGGCAATCGCAGGCTCACGACAATTGCGGTTTCAACGACCAGCGCGAGGGCCAGGATGAGCAGCCCCTGGCTGTAAGTTCCGGAGGCCTGCCGCAGCGCACCCATCACCGACGGCCCAACGTATCCACCGAGATTGCCGAGCGCGTTGATGAGCCCGATGCAGCCGGCAGCCGCCGTTCCACCCAGGAAAATCGGCGGGATGGCCCAGAACACGCCCTGCACGGATCGCTGTCCGATCTGCGAGAGCGTAAAACTCAGTACCACCAGCCAGAGATTGTTGCGGAACAAGACTGCGAGCACCAAACCCGTTGCCGCCGTCATGGCGCACGCGGCAACGTGAAACTTCCGTTCCCCCGTGCGATCGGAATGCCGGCCGACCAGGAACATGGCGATAAGGGCGGCGACGAATGGAATGGAGGTCAGGACGCTGAGCCCGAAGCTTTGCCTTCCGCCGGCGGCTTCAGTCAGCATCTTCGGGAGCCAGAGATAGATTCCGTACGTAACCAGGGTGTTGAGGAAATAGATCGTGCAGAGCAACCAGACGCGTCCGCTTCTCAGGCTTCGCGTCAACGATGTGTGTCCAACGGCAGCGCGCTGTTCTCTCTCCGCGTCCATCGTTTGCGTGAGCCAGGCGCGCTGGCTATCGGTCAGCCAATGCGCGCCGGACGGGCGATCGGTCAACGCACGCAGCGCGAAGACACCGAGGACGATGGCCGGAAAACCTTCCAGAAGAAATAGCCACTGCCAGCCGTGTAGCCCAAGAAATCCATCGAGCGCCAGGAGACGATCCGAGATCGGTGCCCCGATGATGATCGACACCGGCGCAGCCATCATGAACAGGGCCCCGGTGCGCGCGCGATCAGCTTCCGGAATCCAATAGGTGAGATATAGGATGATTCCCGGGAAGAATCCCGCCTCGCCAATTCCGAGCAGCACCCGCGCCCCGTAAAACGTCCAGACATCGCGGACGAACACCATCCCCATCGCCACGATCCCCCAGCCGATCAGGATTCGCGCAATCCAGCGGCGCGCGCCGACCCGCTCGAGAATCAGATTGCTGGGTACCTCAAAGAGGCAGTAGCCAATGAAGAAGAGGCCGGCACCGTGGCCGAACTGCGCATCGTTGAGGCCAAGATCTTTCTGAAGAGCTGCGGCGGCAAAGCTGACGTTGACGCGATCGATATAGGCGACCACATAACAGATGAAGGCGAAAGGAATCAGGCGCCGAATTACACGCGCGACAACCTCGCGTCGCATGTCGATCGAGGCAGTCTGGGCTGGGTCGGTGAGGTGCATGCGGTCGCGTCACTTTATCGCGAAAGGGTGCTTGGCCGCATGCCAGCGGCGAGCAGCCAGCAGCGCCAAGCCAGAACGTCCCATTGACCATCAGTGCGCGCGTGCGATGTACTGTCCGCGATGACCGGTGTGATTGCGGCAGTCGCCACCCCTCTTACTGCGAGTGGAGGACTCCACGTTGCGACCTTCGAGCGCCTCGTTGATTCTTTAATCGAGTCTGGTGTCGACGGGTTGTGCCTCGGTGGGGCGACCAGTGAATACCCAAACACTCCGATTGCCGATCGCCGCGCGGCGATCAGCGCTGCGGCGCGCCGGCTGCCGGCCGATCGCGCGCTGCTCGTCGCCATCGGTGCACCATCCTTCCGGCAGGTTCTCGAACTGGGCGAGAGCGCGCGCGATGCCGGCTGTCGTGCCGTGCTTCTGCCGATGCCGATGTTTTTTCGATACGAGCAGCACGACCTGCAGGCGTTCGCGGTCGAGGCCAGCCGCGCGCTTGCCGCTCCGGTTCTTCTTTACGATCTGCCTGACTTCACCAATGGCCTGGATCCGGCGACGGTGATCGCGCTTCTCACCGATGAACGATTCATTGTCGGCATCAAGGACAGCAGCGGAGTTCCGGAACATCTGACCGCGTATGCGACTGCGCGTGCCGCGCGTGACTGGACGCTGCTCGTCGGTCACGACGGGCTGTTCCTCGATGGATTGCGCGCGGGGTGGAATGGAACGGTGTCTGGCATTGCGTGCTTTTGTCCCGAGTTGCCGCTCGCGATTTATCGAAGCTGCATGCGCGGCGATATCGAGCGCGCCCGCAGTCTCCAGGCGCTGCTCGACGAAGTCATCGTCGAGCTCGGGGCACTACCGGCGCCGTGGGGCATCCGCATCGCACTCGACGTGCGCGGTTTTGATATGGGGCAGCTTCCGCTGCCGCTCAGCGTCGCCCGGCGAGAACAGGTCAATCGCTACCGCGCATGGCTCCCGGCGTGGATGAATAAGGTAAGTGCGGCTGTGCGGGGCTAAGGCTAGAATGCGCGAGAGGTGAGCATGAGATTCATTGCCGCCGGCACACTCGCGGCGATCGTCCTCGTCACGGCAACAACTGGCGCACAGTCACCCTATCGGACGCTGGACGATCGGTTTGCCGCGCCAAAGTTTGAAACTGCCGCCGCTTGGAATGTTCGTGCGGCATACCTGCGTGAGCATGTGCTCGCCTCGGCTGGCCTCCTGCCCCTGCCTGAAAAGACTCCGCTCAGACCGACGATCTTTGGCGAGATTCGAAAGACCGACTACAGCGTGTCCAAGGTCTATTTCGAAAGCCTGCCGGGATTCTTCGTCACCGGCAATCTCTATCGACCGCTTGGTGACGGGCCATTCCCCGCGATCCTGTCGCCACATGGCCACTGGGCGTACGGCCGTCTTGAAAACACGCTGCTCAACTCCGGCCCTGGCCGCGCGATCAATCTCGCGCGACAGGGGTACGTCGTGTTCGCCCATGACATGGTCGGGTACAACGACAGCCAGCAGGTGCCGCATACGTTCAGCGGCCCGCGCGAGTTCTTATGGGGATTGAGCCTGTCGGGATTGCAGCTCTGGAACAGCATTCGCGCGCTCGATTTTCTTGAATCGCTCCCATACGTGCGGCGTGACGCGATCGGGATGACCGGCGAGTCGGGCGGCGGTACGCAGACGTTTCTCGCGTCCGCCGTCGATCCGCGCGTCGCGGTCGCAGTCCCGGTCAACATGATTTCCCTGCACATGCAGGGCGGCTGCCTGTGCGAGAACCCGCCGGGGCTGCGGCTGGAGACCACGAACGTCGAGATTGCGGCGACGTTCGCCCCGCGTCCGCTGTTGATGATTTCAGCGACCGGCGACTGGACCAATGAGACGCTGGAGCTCGAGTATCCGGCGGTGCGGGCCATCTACAATCTGGTCGACGCGTCCGATCGCGTTCGCGCCGTTCGGATCACCGCCGACCACAACTACAACAAAGAGAGCCGCGAGGCGATGTATGCGTGGATGGCGCGCTGGCTGCAGCACAAGCCGGACGAAGGTCGACCAGCCGAACGATCGTTTACGCCGGAGCCGCTGCAGAATCTCCTCGTCTTTCATAATCGATCGCTGCCGTCGAATGCGGTCGATGTTGCAGGATTGACCAACGAGTGGATCGATGCGGCGAAACGGCAGCTTGCGGCTGCTGGGTCCGGTACATTCGCGTCGACACTGCGGCATGTGTTGGGATTTGCCGCGGAACTTCCAACCAATAAGGTGCTTCCGGCCAAAGGCGGACGCTCCGAGAGCGCTGGTAAGAAAGAGGTGTCCCGAACCGTCCTCATATCGACACCCAATCCCGAACTCGAGCGGGCGTTGACATCTGCCGGCGACAAACCTATCGCGATCCCGTTCACCACGTTCGAGAAGGACGCCGCCACAAAGGTTCGCCATTTCGAGACCTACAACCGGACACCGGCGAGTCAGCGCGTCGCGGACATCGTTGCCGCCGTGCGCGCGCATCCCGGCGCGGCCTTGGTCGCCGACGGTGATGCCGCACTCGCCGCGATTCTGGCGAGTGCGATCGTGCCCATTCGAGTCGCCGTGCTCGACGTCGCCGGATTCGACTCGGCCAGCGATCAAGCGTTCATCGAGCACCTGTACATTCCCGGATTGCGCCGAGCGGGCGATCTGCAGACCGCCGCAGCCATGGCTGGTGGTGAAATCGTCGTCCACAACGGCGGCAGCACGTTCAACGTGCCCGCACTCAAGCCAAAGGCGGCGAAGCTGACGTCAGCAGAGATCGCCGCGATTGTTCGCAAGTCATCCTCTACTCGAGGCCGTTAAGACTGGGGTGACACATGTCGTGTGTCGTTTCATTCCCGATGCGTGTTATGCGCATTGCTTTTGCTGGACTCCTTGGATGCGTAATGCTGACGCTTGCCTTGCGGGCGCAGGAACACGTCCATCCCACCGATCCATCGATGGTCGCGCTGCAACCGCTGGCGCAGCAGGTGCGCCGCCTCGAAACCGCGCTTGCGTATCTCGGTCAACCGTTACCTGCACAGGATCGCCAGGCGATCGATACAGCGATCGCGCGCACCGACTCGACCGCCGCGGTCTCGGAGATCCAGAGAGTCCTCGATCGATTCGTTCTGGCCAACGTGCACATCAATCCAGAGAGCCGGGTCAAAGTTGAGCAGGGTGCGGCGAAGCCCGAACTCCTCCAGGGAGGTACGCGGCTGTTTCTCGTGAAAGTGCTCAATGAGGCGGGAGTCACGGCGCCGCTTGCGGTGACCAGTCCGAACACCGGCCGTGTGTTCATTCCATCGCGCAACACCCCCGAGCCCGCGCAGGAGTTAACCGGCGAGGACGTCCGGGACCGGTGGGCGGACATTTCTTTATATACCGCCGCGCCGATGCGACCACGGCTCTCAGGTCTGCCGATCGAGTACGTGATTCTGCAGATCTACAGCCGCGACCCCGGGCAGCGATCCGCTGTGATGGGATTCAACGTCGGACAGGGGACCGGCGACGTCGGCTTCAGAGGTGATTTCGACGTCCTCTTTACATCCGTGCCGGCGCATCCGGTGCGGGTCCGCGTTGTCGACGAGAACGGCGAGCCGACGACCGCGGCATTCCTGATCAAGGACGAAAGCGATCGGATTTATCCGACCGTATCGAAGCGCCTTGCGCCGGATTTCTATTTCCAGCCGCAGGTTTACCGCTCGAATGGCCAGACGATCCATTTGCCGACCGGATCGTTCATGCTGACCGTTTCGCGCGGTCCGGAATACGCGAGCGAAACACGCCGCGTCGCGCTCGCCGGGCCTGATGAATGGTTGTTTCGTCTGGTGCGATGGATCGATCCATCACGTTACGGCTGGTATTCCGGTGACCACCACATTCATTCGTCGGGCTGTTCGCATTATCAGAACCCGACCGAAGGCGTTCGGCCCGAAGATATGTGGCCGCAAATCGAGGGGGAAGCTCTGAACGTCGCGTCCGTGCTGACGTGGGGGCCCTCGTACTATTTCCAGAAGCAGTTTTTCAGCGGCGAGGATCACCCACTCTCGAAGCCAGGGAAGCGGTTGATGCATTACGACCTGGAGATCTCGGGCTTTCCTTCCAGCCACGCTGGACACCTTGTGCTTCTCGGCTTGAAGGATCAGGACTATCCCGGCACCAAGCGTCTCGAAGACTGGCCGACCTGGACGCTTCCGGTTCTTCAATGGGCAAAGGCGCAGGGGGCGGTTGTCGGCTTTGCCCACTCGGGCTGGGGACTGGAGACCCGTAGTCGCCTGCTGCCAAATTACGAGATCCCGGCGTTCGACGGGATTGGTGCCAACGAGTTCATCGTCGATGTCACGCATCCGAACTCGGTCGATTTCATCTCTGCCGGCGACACGCCGCACATCTGGGAGCTGAACATCTGGTATCACACGTTGAATGCAGGATTCCGGACGCGGATCAGCGGCGAGACGGATTGGCCATGCATCACCGACGACAAGGTTGGTCTCGCGCGATCGTATGCGAAGGTCGCCGGTGGCCTGACGTACCGAAAATGGATCGATGCGGTGAAGGCCGGCAGGACCTACGTGTCGGATGGCAAGAGCCATCTGATGGACTTCTCGGTGAACGGTGTCGAGGCGGGCACCAGCGAGAGTGAGATTCGACTGGATCGTCCCGCCCGCGTGAAGGTCACGTTGAAAGCGGCAGCGAACCTCGACGTCACGCCAAACGATCTGATTCGAAATACGCCGTACGATGCCAATCCCTATTGGGATCTGGAACGCGCGCGGATCGGCGTACGACGCGAGGTCCCCGTCGAGATCGTCGTGAACGGGGCGGTGGTCGCGACCCAGCCGCTCGTCGCGGATGGAGCTGTCCGTGATCTGACGTTTGAGGTCCCACTCGAGGCGAGCAGCTGGATCACCGCTCGCATTTTGCCGTCTTCTCACACAAACCCTGTTTTTGCTCTCGTCGGCGGCAAGCCCATCCGCGCTTCTCGCGAGAGCCTGCGGTGGTGCATCACCGCGGTCAACCAATGCTGGAGCCAGAAAGCTCCGAAGATCCGAGACAATGAGATCGATGCCGCGCGCCGTGCCTACGACCACGCGCGTCAGGTGTATCAGGATCGATTGGCCGAGCTGGACCGACAAAAACCGTAAAAGGTGGCTGGCACCTTTCCCGGAAAGGTGCCAGCCACCTTTTAAATAGCGCGGAAGCTGAAATCTGCCATGAACCTTGTCTTTCGGGCCGGAATTGCGCTCACGGCGGCGGTCGTCTACGTCAGCATCATCCAGGCCAAACCGGCCCGCGACGCGAAAAAAGGTGCCAGGCACCTTTCCGGCCAAGGTGCCAGCCACCTTTCCCCGGCCAGGGTGGATTTCGAGCGGCAGATTCAGCCGATCATCGAGAAGCACTGCCTCGAGTGCCACAGCCAGGATAAACGGAAAGGCGGACTCTCGCTCGCGAACTACACCGACGCGCTCGACGGCGGCCGGAACGGTGCCGCGATCAGGCCGGGTAACGCGGCGCGAAGTATTTTGATCCATCGGGTGACCGGCGCAGTCGAACCCCAGATGCCGAAGGATGAGGATCCGCTCACGGCTCGCGAGATTGCGCTGATTCGGTTGTGGATCGATCAGGGGGCGCGGCGGACGCCGGCCTCTCCGCGTGCGCCGCAGCCGTGGGAAGCGCCGCTCGCGCTGACGAAGCCCGCCGTGCCCGCGGCGACATGGTCAGACTGGAACACGCCTCTCGATCGTTTCGTCGCGGCCTATCTTGCGACGCATAAAGTCGCGCGCCCCACGACAGTGTCTGACGCTACGTTCGCACGCCGCGTCTACCTCGACGTATGGGGTTTGTTGCCGACGCCAGACGAACTCCAACGCTTCTTGGACGATCGGTCGGCCGATAAGCGCACCGCGCTGGTTACCGCACTCCTCGGCGACAACGAGAAGTACGCGGAGCACTGGATGTCGTTCTGGAACGATCTCCTGCGCAACGAGGACGGAGTGACGTACTTTTCGGAAACCGCCGGGCGCAAGAGCATCACCGACTGGCTGTACGCGTCGCTCAAGAACAACACGCCGTACGATCAATTCGTGCGAAAGCTGCTGAATCCCAGGGACCTCGGCGATCCGGATGGATTTCTCGTTGGCGTGAATTGGCGCGGCGAAACCAGTGCCGCAGTGACACCGTGGATGCAGGCTGCCCAGAACACGGCGCAGATCTTCGCCGGCATCAATCTGAAGTGCAACGCGTGCCACGACAGCTTCGTGAGCAAGTGGAAGCTGAAGGATGCGTACTCGCTCGCCGCGTACTTTTCGCCGGAACCGCGCCTGCAAATGTATCGCTGCGACGTCGCGCTCAATCGCTTCGCCGAACCCGGCTTCCTGTTCCCGGAGATAACCCGCGCGCCCGCATCATCGTCGTTGACCGATCGACGCGCCGCAGCAGCGGACATCTTCACCGATCGGCGCATGGGCCGGATGCCGCGCACGCTGGTGAATCGCATCTGGACGCGGCTGTTCGGCCGCGGGCTCGTAGCGAATCCCGATGAAATGGACGGCGTTCCCTGGAGTCCGGCCGTGCTGGACTGGCTCGCAAGTGATTTCGTCGATCGCGGCTACGACGTCAAGCAGCTGATTCAGACAATCCTTACGTCGCGCGCGTATGCCATCCCCGCCGTGCCGAGATCCGGTGAGCCGGAGACACGCGGCTACGTCTTTGCCGGACCCGAAGTCCGGCGATTGACCGCCGAGCAGTTTGCCGACGCGATTGGCGCGATGACCGGCGAGTGGAATACGTACACTCCGCGCGCACCCTCCTCTTCATCATCTTCGTCAACGCGTTCGCCGTCGGAGCGTCCGCCTTCGATGCCGTCGACGGCAGGCGTTTACGGTCGCGAATGGCGCGTGGCGTCGAGCGGTGTGAGCCGCGCGCTCGGGCGGCCAACGCGCGATCAAGTGACCTCGATGCGCGCCGCACACGCCTCCACGCTGCAGTCACTGGAACTCGTGAACGGCGAGTTACTGACGCAGTCGCTGTCGCGCGCGGCACGACGGATGCTCGGAGAATTACCGGCCGAGCCGCTGAGTCTCTACAACCGCACCGTTGCCGGTCGGTACGCCACGTCTTCCGCCTTCGAAGTGGATGTGTCGAACGCGACGCGACTGTGGCTCGTCGTCCAGGAAAACGGATCGAACGCCCCGGAAGTGATCCAGCCGGCATGGGCGGAGGCGGAATTCACTGGACCGTCGGGGACGATGGCGTTGTCGTCGTTGACGCCGGTCGACGGGAGCGGCATCCGATCCGGTTCTGGTCCGATTCGTGTGACGGCGTCGACTGGAGACGGCGTTCGTGTGAAGAATCCGTCGGTTTTGGTCTACGACATCGCCGGTCGCGGGTTCAGAACGCTGCGCGGTTTTATCGGCATCGAGAATGCGCAGAGCGAGATCGGGTCTACGCTAAATCCGCAGATCCGGTTTTTTGTGTTCGATCGGGCACCCAACATGGAGCGGCTGTTGCCGCCTGCTGCCGGGACACCCTTGCCGCCGCCTCCGGAGCTGCGCACGGCCGCAGACGTGATCGATCGCGTGTTTCGTCATGCGCTCGGCCGTCTGCCCTCGGCGGAGGAGCGGCGGACAGCGGAAACGGCGCTGCGCGCTCCCTCCGGCGACGGCCGCCCGTTCGCGCCCGGCCTGGCGGATCTGCTGTGGGCAGTCCTGATGAAGCCGGAATTCCAGCTGATTTACTGACAGGCAAAAGGGACAAGGAAGGGACAAGGAAACTGCCATGACACGCGATGAAGAACTGATTTACAAGCGCGTGAGCCGACGTGGCTTCATCGGCGCGACGGCTGCGGGCACGCTGTCAGCGCTCGTCGGGCGGGCGCCGACGCTGATGCGGCAAACACCGCGGAAGCCGGCGACGGCCGACGCGGTGATCGTGTTGTGGATGGCGGGCGGGATGGCGCAGACGGAAACCTTCGATCCCAAGCGTTACACGCCATTTGCACCGGGTGTGCGTGTCGAGCAGGTGCTCAGCACGTTCCCCGCAATCGACACCGCCGTCGATCGCATCAAGTTCACGCAGGGGCTCGAACAGATTGGAAGTGTGATCGATCGCGGGACGGTTATTCGCACCTTCAACGCCGCCGACCTTGGTTTCATTCTGCATTCGCGCCATCAATATCACTGGCACACCGGCTACATTCCGCCCCAGCCGATGGCGATGCCGCACATCGGCGCTGTCATCTCGAGAACGCTGGGGCCGAAGAATCCAGACGTGCCCGCTTTCATCGCAATCGGCCAAACGGTAGAAGGGGCTGGCGAGATCGGGACGCTCAAGGCGTTCCACACCGCCGGATTCCTCGGCTCCGACCATGGGCCATTTCTGATCGTCGATCCCCAGGATGCCGCATCAGCGGTGCGGCCGCCGAAGGAACTCACGGACGCGCGCTTTCGCAGCCGGCGCGAGCTCTTCGAATCACTGCTTGCACAGGAGCCGGTCTATCAGTATGGTGGCGACTTCCAGCGCGAGTCGTTGCTGAAATCACTTGATGCTGCCGATCGTCTGCTGAAGTCGCCGTCAGCGAAAGCTTTCGATCTATCGCTCGAACCGAGACGAACGTTCGACGCCTACAACACCGGCCGGTTCGGGCAGGGATGTCTCCTGGCACGGCGTCTGATCGAAGCGGGCGCCCGTTACGTCGAAGTCACGTCAGAATACATCCCGTTCGTCTACTGGGACAGTCACGAGAACGGCCACGAGCGCGCGACCGCGATGAAGAAATTGATCGACGCGCCGATCGCGCAGTTGATTCGCGATCTCGAGGAGCGAGGGCTACTCGAGCGCACGCTGGTCGTGCTCGCGAGCGAGTTCGGGCGTGACGCGCTCACCGAAGGCAAGGTGGGAAAGGAAGTGAAGGACCAGGCGATCAACATCCCCGATGTCATCAGCGAGCCGCGCCACTACGGTATGCACCGCCATTTCACGGCGGCCGGATCGATTCTCATGTTTGGCGGCGGTATCAAGAAAGGGTTCGTGTACGGCAAGACTGCCGACGAGCGCCCGTGCACGACGATTGAGAACCCGGTCGTCATGGAAAACCTGCACGCGACGATGTATCACGCCTTGGGCATTCCGCCGGATACGTCTTACGTGTTCGAAAGGCGGCCGGTGTATGTGACGAGGGACGGTAAAGGCGAGCCGATTCTAGATTTGTTTGCGTAAATTCATTGGCAAAGGTTTGGACGATGAAGAGCACCAGACGTGAATTCCTCGCTGCCGCCGCTGCAGCGCCGGTGATTTCTCCCATTCTCCTTGGCGTTCAGGACAAGGCCGGGACCAAGGCGCCCGTGCTTGGAAGCGGCGCTTACAGCTACGAAGCCATTCACGACTGGGGCGAGCTGCCGCCGCGGATCAAATGGGGCAATACTCACGGCGTCGTCGAAGATTCGCAAGGCAACATGTATGTGCACCACACCGTGCATGCCACGAGCGACAGCGCCGACACAATGGTGGTGTTCGATCCACGCGGCAAATTCGTGCGCTCGTGGGGCAGCGACTTCCGTGGTGTCGCGCACGGCCTGCACATTCGCAAGGAAGGGAGCGATGAGTTCCTCTATCTGACGGCCAACGCGTCGAACGCCAAGATGACGCCGCAACCGGCGCTGCAGGCGGTGCTGGTGAAGATGACACTCAAGGGAGAGATCGTCTGGAAGATCGCCGGACCGCCCGATGTTGATGCCTACAAGCCGGGTCCCGATGGTGCAGCGAAGCGATACAACCCGACCAATGTCGCGATCGCACCGAACGGCGACGTCTACGTTGGCGATGGCTATGGGTCGTACTTCGTCAACCAGTACAACAGCAAGGGAGACTACATCCGAACCTTCGGCGGAAACGGCTCGGAGGCCGGCAAACTGAAAGAGCCGCACGGTATCTGGGTCGACACGCGTAGCGCCAAGCCCATTCTCGTCGTCGCTGACCGGCGGAACAATCGGCTGCAGCGTTTCACGCTCGACGGCGCGCACATCGATTTCGTTGAGGGCTTCCGCCTGCCGTGCCACTTCGACGAACGGCAGGGGATTGTGGTCATTCCGGATCTACACGGGCGCGTGACCCTGATCGACAAACAGAACAACCTCATCGAACATCTCGGCGACTCGAACGATCCCAACTGGAACAACCCGTTACGCACGCAGCCGCGAACCGCGTTCATCCCGGGGCAGTTCATCTGTCCACACGGCGCGTGCTTCGATCATTTGGGGAACATCTTCGTCGTCGAATGGGTCGAGGTCGGACGGGTGACGAAATTACGGAAGGTGTAGCGCTTTCGGGGTTGCCCCGGGGATGGCGCTTCGGATCGTCAAAATCACCAGGACGATCATGATTGCCGCGATCAGCAGCGTGTAGACGAGCGCAATCAAAGTCCCTTTCCACGCGACCTGCCGCCGCGTCCCGCCGAACACGCGGCGCAGCGCGATGTAGTGGTACGGCGCAATGGTCAGCGGAAATAGTCCGCCGATCACTTCACCGGTTCGCCCGGCAAACGAGAACGCCACCCGGGTGGCCAGCATCAGGAAAACAAACGCGTGAAAGTGGACGGCGTAGTAGAGGTGCGCAACATAGTACGGCTGCGCCCGACGGTAGAGGCTCCACGACACCAGGCCAAACACTGGCATCAAGACGAACATCGCGCGAGGCGTGTTGTGCGTCAGCTGCTCGCGCAGATGCTCGAGCCGCTGCGCCGTTTGTTTCTGGATCTCCTCGCGCGCGGCGTCATTCTTGATGTCGTCCTTCGTCATCTGAATCTTGATGAATGGTGACTGCGTCCACGCAGCAAGAGCAAAAAACAAGACGCTGCAGACCAGGTACAGCCGAAGCGGAGGAATGTAACGGGCTCGTCTTCCCCGGAGGAACTCCGCCGTCAGTTCTCCAGGCTTGAAGAGCAACAGTTTGACCGTCCGGACGATCTTGCTGTTGTCGAGGTGCGAGAATTCATGGAACGCTTCGTGCGCCAATTCGCGAAGCGTGATGTCCGAATGGACGGCCTTCTGACCGCAGCCATGACAATAGCGCCCCTGCAGCGGCACGCCGCAGTTGCGGCACGCGGTCATTCAGATCTTCCCGCCCTTGACCAGTTCCCCGCGCCGCAGCTTTCGATACAGCTCCAGCGCGTCGGTGATAATCACGAGCGCATCGTTGGCACCCAGCATGTCCTCGATCATTACCTGCTTGTGTTCGAGAACTTTGTAGTCGGCGAAGAACCGCTGCACCTGGCGCAGCAGGTGCGGTGGTAGTTGCGACTGATCGGTGTATTCCGCGTACGACGGATCGCGCACGCTGACCGCGACGATCTTGTCGTCGATTCCCTTTTCATCGCGCATTCGCATAACCCCGATGGCGCGCGCTTCGACAATCGTCAACGGGTAGACCGGCTCCTGTCCGAGCACCAGCACGTCCAGCGGATCACCGTCGTCACAGAAGGTTCGTGGGATGAACCCGTAGTCGGCAGGGTAGTAGACAGCGCTGTAGAGAACCCGATCGAGCCGCAGCAGTCCCGTCTCCTTGTCGAGCTCGTACTTGTTGGTGCTGCCTTTTGGGATTTCGATGACCACGGGGAATGCCGTCGCGATCAGGGAATCGTCGATATAGCTGTCGTGCCACGGATGCATGGGGTCGGAGAATTATAGGTCACCGACGCGGGTTTGCTCCTCAGGGATCCGGATCCGTTGTCCGGGATCCAGGATCCGTTGTCCGGGATCGCGAGATCCGTTGTCCCCGTCAGCTGGTCCGCCCGCTCCCGTTCTGAGCCGTTCTGACAGGCGGCCCGCGAGTTGCACCGATCGTGTGGGAACTCGAATAAGGAGGATCATCTGATGGGCGAACGCACATCTGCGACCGATGGGAATACAGAGGATGCCTACTGGAGGAATTCGTATCGAACACGGCCGTATGCAGGTTCGAATGATTACTCTTACTACCAGCCCGGATACCGCTACGGCTATGAAGCTGCGAACAGGTATCAGGGTCGCGACTGGACGGAAGTCGAGCCTGAGCTGCAGCGCAACTGGGATACGTATGAGTACCGCGGGCAGTCGACGTGGGAAAACATGAAGGCCGCGATTCGCGATGCTTGGGACAGAGTCACAGGGCACCATCCCGTCAGCTCGCGATAGATCACGGAATAACAAGGACCACTGAGCAACACCGGGCGGCCGGGGCAGCCTGCGAGCGTCGCAGCTGCCTCGACCGTTCCAATAAGTGGTCCTTACTTCTTCACCCGCGTCGCGAGTACAGATCCATCTGCCTGCTTGAGTCCCTTGACGGTGACTTTGTCGCCGTTCTTGAGTGTCGAGCAAGCGCTTCCATCAAACACCGTCGAGCCGTTCGTCGCGATCGAGAATCCGTTCACGCCGAAGCTTACCGATGGGCAAGTTCCCTTGAGTCCTCCGACCGATCCCTCGATTTCAAACTCCCCACCGGTTGCGTCGTCGTCAATGAAGATGTGCCGGGCATCAATGGCGCCGTTTGATTGTCGGACTCCGACGACGTGGAGTGTCTGTCCGACCTTCAGCGCGTCAAGCGTCTGCACGTCGCCCCGGCGCTGCACGTCGGTCGATGCGCTCGTCCGGACGACGGTGCCGCCGACCATGAGGGTTAGCGCGGGCTTCGTCCCGGTGATCGACGTCACAACTCCGTGGATGGATGCCGAGTCGTCCTGTTCTGTGTCATCGTCGCTGTCACTGTCCGTGTTGACATGAATCCGTTCCGCATAAATATATCCGTCGCGTTGCTGCCCCTTGACTTCTACGCGCACACCATCCTTCAGCATCGAGAACGTGGAGTTTCCAAAAAAAACCGTCAGGTCGTCTCCCTTGATCTGGCGGCTTCCAATTTTGAACTGGAACATCGTGGTCGTGCCCGCGAACGAATCGATCGCGCCATTGACTGCAACGGGTATCCAGGTATTTGTGTTCTGGATGCGAATGAGGGAGGCCGAGAGATCCGAGCCGGCTGCTGTGCCTTCAACATGGACACGCATGCCCACCAGCAGGTCCGTGAACGATTTTGTTGCGCCTCCTTGTTCGAAGCGGGTTCCGGAGTCGGTCTTCACCGTCTTGCCGGCGACGATCAACGTGTTCGCAGCCGCCGTCGGTGGCAATGATTCAACTCGGCCTTCAAGCTGCTGCGACGCCCCGGTGCTGCGGATTTCAGAATCCACAGAGACAGACGCTCCGGCCACGCTGAGGACAAGGGAAACCGTTTCGGTGGGCCGTAATTGGCCGAGCGGAACAGCGGAGTCGACGCCGGCGCCAGTGAACTTCAGTGTCGCATCTCCCGGAGGGACCCCGTTCAGCGTGAAGCGATCGGCCGCATCGACGCTCGCCGAGATGTTCGTTCCGACGACGGTGACTACGAGTCCGGGTATCGCGGCGCCGGTGCTCGCAGCCAGCAGGGGTGAGCCGGCACGCACGGTTCCGCTGATCGTGACAGTAGTGGTGCCGCTGCCAGCGGTCGACGGACTCGTGGGCGAGTTGGATCCGCCGCATGCGGACAGGGCGAGTGCCGCGGCCAGAAGCACGGAAAGAGAAACAGACTTCAGCATGAGAACTCCTGACGCCTACGTCGCTTCAGGAACAGCCCAGCAATACAGATGCCTGCGCGCCATAACACACACAAAGCTATGCAGCATCACGGTTTAGAGAGAACAACCGAGCAGGCCGGACGGCCGGGTTAACCGACTTTGTTGTAGAACTTACCCACCGCGATCGCTTCGCCAACGGCGGAGCACGTCTCGGACCGGTTCGCTCGCTTCTACCGCACCTGCGCCGCCCGGCACGACTGCCCCGGCCGACAACAGAGCTTCCACAACCGCCGCGTAGTTCCCACGGTCGCAGTTCGATCCGTGCAGCGAGCCGTGAAAGGCCCACCCGAGTGGCGTCAGGTTGAAGTCCCGATCTCGGGTCTCGAGTGATGGCCCTTGTGCAAGCGTTTCCCGGACGAGATCCGCGTTCCCGTGCCAGGCACCGAAATGCAGCGCGGTTGCGCCGTGTTTGCCAATCGCGTCCACGGCCCATCCGGCGAGTAGCAGCAAGCGAACCGCGCGCGCGTCGTTTCTCTCTGCTGCGTCCACGACTTTTCTTACCAGCCGCGCGTTGAGTTGCCTCGGATCGACCGCGCGGGTCTTCACCAGGATGCGCACAAGGTCTTCGTCCCCGACTTCAGCTGCAGCGGCCACTGCCAGCTCGTGAGGCGAGCGCTCCATCAGCAGCCGAAACACGTCTTCGTGGCCGAACTCTCGCGCGACAGCATGGGCACTCTTGTTCCCCCCAAGCGTCCAGATGTAGATGGTGCCGCCGGCGCGCGGGTTGACCATGGGGAAATCGTCAGCGGAAACGGTCATCGCGACCGATTGCGGATTCCCATCGAGGTGCTTCCGCGCCAACTCGAGATCACCAAGCGCGCACGCCATCAGGAGATCGGTCGCGCTGCCGCGGGCGACGAGGTAACGAGCGACGTCCTGTCGTTCGCGGATCGCATACTGCGCCGCCGTCGACTCGTGATCGACGTCGCGGGCGTTGACGTCGGCGCCCGCATCCAGCAGCAGAGCCGCGATCTCCACGTTTGCCGCCACGTGGAGCGGCGTCTGACCATCTCCGCCGCGCGCATGGACGCGCGCGGGATCCTCGGCAAGGAGTTTCCGGATCGTATCAATTCGTCCGAGACGCGACGCGGCGTAGACGTCGATCTGTGCTCCGCGCTCGATGAGAAAATCCGCGAGGCCATGATCGTCGTCGAGGACACCGAATCCGCCGGCCCACCAGTGACTTCGCTGATTGATGTTCGCGCCGTGCGCCAGGAGCAGCTCGATCATCGGCTTGCTCCGGCGCCAGACTGCAGCCAGCAGCAGCGTCCCGTCGAATGGAAGGCCGGGCAGCGGATCGTTCAACCGAGCGAGGAGTTCTGGATATCTAGTGAGACAGAGGGTTGCGCTTTCTACATCGTCCTTCTGTACTGCGTTCACCAATACTGCAGCAGCGTCCATTCAATACATTCCTGGAAGCCGGCGAGCATCCATGCTCGCTGGCGTTCGGAACGATTATGAATCGGCCGAGGTGGCCGCCGCTACCGCGAAGGGAGACTGAGCGACGAGCTTCGACTAATTCTTGATGATCAGCCTCAGGTTTGTCGGGGTTTCAGGCGCCGCGGTCAGAGAAGTCCCCCCACTCTGAAGCACACTGATCTGCACGCCCGAAACGCTGATCGTTGCCGACCGCGAGAGCGTTCCGAGATTGATCGGTACGGTGTAGGTGCCAGTGCCCGATCCCGTTCCGCTTGATGTCGTCAGCGTCAGCCATGCGGCGTTGGTCGATGATGTCCACGTGCATCCTGCTTGCGTTGTCACCGTAAAGGTCCCCGTCGTCGTGCCGCCACCCGGAATCGTGACGAGAGCCGGCGTGACTGAGAAGGTGCAGGATGCGCTTGGCTCTGTCACGACGAAGGTCTGACCGGCAATCGTCAGCGTTGCCGATCGCGCGCTCGTCGTTGTATTTGCCGCGGCGGTGAAGCTGACCGTACCCGAACCGGACCGGCCGGCCCCATTAGAGATCGTGACCCACGCTGCGCCGCTCGTCGCACTCCAGCTGCACCCGACCCCGGTCGTGACACTGACGCTGCTGCTGCCACCGCCGGCGGCCATTGCCAGGCCCGTCGGTGAGATCGTAAAGGTGCACGGGGCGGCAGCCTGCGAGATCGTAAACACGCTGGTGCCGATGGTTACCGATCCCGTTCGGGTAAACGTGCCGGTATTTGCTGTGACGGAATAATTCACGGTACCGCTGCCGCTTCCGGGCGAGCCGCTCGTGATCGTGATCCATGCCGCGTTACTCGTGGCGGTCCAGTTGCATCCCGTGGTGGCACTGACCGTGATAGTACCGGTTCCAGTCGTGGATGGGAGGCTGGCCGACGATGGTGAAACGGTCGGAGAGCAGGTTGCGCCTGACTGATTCACCGTGAAAGTGTTGCCTCCGACCGACACCGTTCCCGTGCGGGACGTGGTTGACGTGTTTGCCGCGACCGTATAGGAGAACGTGCCATTGCCCGTGCCTGTCGCGCCAGCGGTGACCGTAATCCATGCGTCATTGCTTGTCGCCGTCCAGCCGCATCCTGTCGACGCGCTGACAGTGACGACGCTCGAGGCTCCCGCGGCTGCGACCGTTGTTGACATTGGCGATAGCGCTGAAACACACGGGACACCGGCTTGGGTGACGGTGAAGGTCTGGCCGCCAATCGTCGCCGTGCCCGTGCGCGACGCGCTACCGGCGTTAGCCGCGACGTTGTAGCTAACGGTCCCATTGCCGGTGCCACTGGCGCCTCCCGTGATCGTGATCCAAGCGTCGTTGCTCACTGCGGTCCAGCTGCACCCGGCGCCGGCCGTCACGTCAACAGATCCAGTGGTGGCGGTCGACGACGTGAGGTTCGATGACGTCGGCGCGATCGTGAACGTGCACGGGACGCCAGCTTGCGTGACGGTGAAGGTCTGTCCACCGATCGTCATCGTGCCGGTGCGCGACACCGTGCTGGTGTTCGCGGCGACGCTGTAGCTCACGGTGCCGTTGCCGCTGCCGCTGGCGCCGGCACTGATCGTGATCCAGGCATCGTTGCTCACCGCGGTCCAGCTGCACCCCGTACCGGCGGTCACCGTCACAGTTCCCGTCGTCGCCGCTGCCGACGTCAGGTTGGATGATGTC
>DASTVZ010000005.1:0-24256 GCA_035758845.1 Vicinamibacterales bacterium | reverse complement strand
GACGGATATCGATCGACGAGTCGATATCCAAACTTCACCTGGTGCCGCCCTTTCAGCCAGACAAGTGCGTCTTCGATCTGCCAGTGGAACTGCTTGGGGTTGACCGGCAGGAACGCTGGTCCGCCGGAAATACCGGTCATGTCGGGTACGTTGATGTTCGGGAGGCCGGTGGTGAATTCGTTGACATTGATGCCGTGGATCCCGAGCGAGTCGGCGGCATGGGTGCCGAAATCCGACTGGAAGGTGAACGGCACCGTCTTGGCGTAGCCGGTGCGCAGCTCGTTCACCAGCGCCGGTGATATCACGCGCGAATAATTGAACGCCGCTCCATGGGTCGTCAGGCGCGTGTTCTGAATTCCGGCGACGAACGGACCGAGATCGAATTTCGCCGCCGCGTCCGCTGGTGTCGGCAGGCAACAGGCCGCCTGTCCCTGCGGCGCATCGAGCTTGAACTTGCCCCAGTTGAAGCGGACGAAGAAGGAATCCTTGTCCGACCCGCGATGGTCCACGCGTCCCGAGAACACGTTGTCGGTGACATCGCGATTCACCGTTGACGTGTAGTTGTCGAAATTTCCCGCTCCGTTCGGAAGCGGGTAAATGCTTGCGACGTTGCGTCCGACGGAGTTGATGCGATTTGGCGGAATGATGTTTCCGGGAAACGGATCGCGCAGGAACTGAGGGTTGGTCGCGCTCACCGGCCTGGACGAATCGAAAGTGGGATTGAGACGCGTCGTCAGCGGATCGTAAATGACAATCAGGTTGCCGCTGGTGTCGCGGAAATCGCTGAAATCCCCGAGCCGTGTCTGCGCCGTGGGAACGGTGTTGACGAACACCTGCCCGCGCTTTTCTTTCATGCCGGCGTAATCAGAGAAAAAGAACGTTCTGCTGTGGCCGTCATACACGCCGGGAATCACGAGCGGACCGCCGACCGCGCCGCCAAACTGATGGCGATCGAGCGGAGGCTTGGGGTCTTTCCGCAGCCCGCCGTCCGGCAGCGGCACCTTCCGCACGAAGAAATTGCGCGCATCGAACGCGTCATTCCTTAAATACTCGAACACCGTTCCGTGGAAGGCGTTGGTGCCCGATTTGGTCGCGACCGAAACCACACCCGCGCCGCGGCCGAACTCGGCAGAGAAAACGCCGGACAACACCTTGAATTCACGCACTTGTTCGACTGATGGCGCGATGATCAGGGTATTGAAGGTGTATTCGTTGTTGTCGATGCCGTCAATGAGCCATCCATTCGCATTCGCCTGATGGCCGAGGGCATTGAAGTTCGACGCACCGCGCGGATTGAACGTGCTCGCGCCCGAGAGGTTCTCCCCCGCCTGGCCCGGAGTGATGCCGGGCGTCAGGTAGACGAGCGTGGCGAAGTTGCGCCCGTTCAACGGCAATTCCTTAATCGCTCGCTCTTCGATCACCGTACCGACCTCGGATGAGTCCGTGCGGAGAAGCGGCGTCTCAGCAACGACCGTCGTCGTTTCCTCGAGGCGTCCGATTTCAAGCGTGACGTCGACCCGCGCACGCTGGTTGACCTGAACGATGATCCCCTCGCGCACCCATTTCTTGAAGCCGGAGACGTTCACCTCGACCCGGTAGGTTCCGGGCGTGAGGAAGGGAGCGGTGTAGCCGCCGGCCGAATCGGTCACGAACGTGTCCGATGTGCCTCGGTTGACCTCAGTGATGGTGACATTTGCACCAGGCACAACACCGGCGGGATCGGTCACGATGCCAAGGATGCTTCCGGTCGTAACCTGCGCCGCGATCGGCGCTGAGAGAATCGCCCATATCGACAGGGACGCAACGAGTGCGAACACGTGACGCTTCGTCATGGTTGCTCCTTTAGTCAACGTCATTCACAGACACGCGGCGATCACGTCAAAACAAAACCGGAGAAACTGGAGAAACGAGAGAAATTTTTTAGCTCCCGTTTCTCCCGTTCCTCCTGTTTTTCTTATCAGCGAAAACAGCGTGAGAGTGAACCATGTAGATTCAAGAGACTTGCCGAACTCGAATATTCCGGAACTCGATCGGCGAACCCTCCGCTTCCAGGCACAAGTAACCGGTTCGCGGCTCCGCGCCGCTGCCGCCGGAGACTTCTTCACCATTGACCCACAAGCGGACTTCGCCATTGATGCCGCGGACGTAGTAGTGGTTCCACTCACCCGCGCCGCGACTCAATTCCTTGCGCGGAAAACTGCGCGAGCCGTTGGGCGAGACCGGCGCGAACGGCGTCAATTTCGATTTCCCGACGGCAAACACGTCGCCGTGCGTCGTGAACCAGTCACCCTTGCGGCCCGACTTCTCATACTGATCCCTGAATCCATGGTCGAGCATCTGGACTTCGATCCCGTACTCCGGCAGCACACCTGGCTTGAGCTGTGCCAGCGCCTGGTCTGGCACCCAGACAAACACGCCTGAGTTGCCGGCAGGTTTCAAGTGGCGCCACTCGATGACGAGTTCGAAGTTTGTGTATTTCTCGCGTGTGCGAAGCACGCCAATCGGCACTCCAGTCGACACGAGAATGTCGCCTTTCCAGGTCCAGGTGTCGGCATTGCCGTTGACGCCGGCGAAATCGGTTTCGGCCAGCGTCTTCCAACCCGGACCAGCCCCGTCGATGACCGCGCGCCTTGCGGTCGAGTCCGGTTGGCGATCCTGCGGCGCATGGATCAGCGCCGCGATGCACAGCGTGAAGAGAGTCAGTCGATGAGTCGGCATGCGCAGCACATTCTACTCATATGCCGAATTGGTGAGGCGGGTGAAATTCATCAACTGCCTCATCTCTCTTTCACGCGAAGTAAGGTTGTTACCTCCGTTGTAACCAGCCGAGCTTCACGAGCGAAACGATTCATTCGCAAACCGGCTCACTCCGTTCGGGCAATGAACTTGCGCTCCGTTCCGCGCTTACCCCAAGGCTCTCACCACAAGGAGGCGTATGGATCGGACACGACACTACCAGCTCAGGTATTTCTTCACCGGCGTCGCGCTGGCGACGTGCCTGATCGTCACGCGGGATCTCGACGCTCAGGTTGTTACGCCGCCGACAGTTGTCGATCCCAATCTCGACGTACGAACCGCTGCGTCCGGGTTCATCACGCCGGTCAGCATGGCGTTTCTCGGCGCCAACGAAATGTTGGTTCTGGAAAAGAACACCGGCAAAGTCCAACACGTTCTCAATGGCGCGGTCGTTGGCACTGCCATCGACCTGGCAGTGAACAACAGCTCCGAGCGCGGTCTGCTCGGTATCGCACTGCATCCCAACTTTCCTGCGATGCCGTTCGTGTACCTCTACTGGACGTGCCGGACGGCGGCGCCTCCGCCTCCGGACAATCTCTTCCAGCCCACTGCCGAAGCCTGCGACGACAGCTTGATGCTCGGCACCGACAGCGGCACGGTTCGGCAAGTCCCGCTTCGCGGGAACCGCGTCGATCGATTTACGTGGAACGGAACATCGCTCACCTACGACCGCAATCTGATCATGCTGCGCGCCTATCAGGCGGACGGCGCGCCTGAGCCGCCGGGCCAGGGGGATTCGACGCAGAACGCTGCCGGTAATCACAACGGCGGCGTCATCCGCTTCGGGGCAGACGGGAAGCTCTACATCATCATCGGCGACAACGGACGCCGCGGCTGGCTTCAGAATCTCGCCAACGGACCAACGCCGCCGACAGACGACGACCAGTTCGGCGGACCGGAACCCGACAACAACCACTTGACCGGTGTGATTCTGCGGTTGAATGACGATGGTTCGGTGCCGACCGACAATCCGTTCTCTGCCGCGGGAGCCAGCATCCCCGGTGAAGCGGGTGCGAACGTGCAAAAGATCTTTGCCTACGGAATTCGCAACAGCTTCGGGATGGCCGTCGATCCGAAATCAAGCTCGCTGTGGATTCAGGTCAACGGCGACGACACGTTCGACGAGATCGAGCGGATCGATGCGGGCGAGAATTCCGGCTGGGTTCAGATCATTGGTCCGGCCAGTCGAATTGCTGAATTCAAAGGCATCGAAACAACGCTTGGCGGACGAAACCTCCAGCAGTTGCGCTGGCCACCGACAAATCTCGCGGACACTCCACAGGAGGCCTTGTCGCGTCTTTTCATGCTGCCCGGCGCCCACTACAGCGATCCGGCATTCAGCTGGAAGTTTGCGGTGGCACCTGGCGGAATCGGGTTCATGAATGGTCGCGCGCTCGGTCCGCAGTACGACGGCGATCTGTTCGTCGGCGCCGCCCGAACCACGCTCGAGGGTGGCTACCTGTTTCACTTCAACATCACTGGCAACCGAGAGAAGATTGGGGTCGACGACCCGAGACTCGAGGATCGCGTCGCCGACAACACTGCCAAGTTCGACATCACCGAAAGCGAGAGCTTGCTGTTCGGGCGGAACTTCGGCGTCGGCACTGATGTCGTGACCGGGCCGAATGGCAATCTCTATGTCGTGTCGCTCGATCGAGGAGTGATTTACGAGGTGTTCAGGAAGTAGGTCCTGGCTCCCGGCTTCTGGCTCTCGGGTTCTCGCTGCCGGCTGTTGGCTTCTGGATGTTTTCCAGCAGCCAGCAGCGGAGAGCCAGCAGCCAGCAGGTTACGCCAGCATCTTCTCCACTACCTCGCCATGCACATCTGTCAGGCGGAAGTCTCGACCTTGGAATCGATACGTCAACTTCTTGTGATCGATGCCCAAGACGTGAAGGATGGTCGCCTGTAGATCGAACACGGTCACCGGGTCGGAAACGATGTTGTAGCTATAGTCGTCGGTTTCACCGATGACTCCGCCGTGCTTCATCCCACCGCCGGCCACCCACATGCAGAAGTTGCGCGGGTGATGATCGCGGCCGTAATTGGCGTCGGTGAGCTTGCCCTGGCTGAACACGGTGCGGCCGAACTCGCCGCCCCACACGACGAGGGTGTCGTCGAGCAAGCCGCGTTGCTTGAGATCGGTGATCAATGCCGCCGTCGGTTGATCGGTGCCGCGGCACTGCAGCGCGAGATCGCGTGGCAGATCCTTATGTTGATCCCATCCGCGGTGATAGAGCTGAATGAACCGCACGTTGCGCTCCGCGAGCCGCCGCGCGAGCAGGCAATTCGCCGCGTATGTTCCCGGCTTTCGGGACTCGGGCCCATACATTTCGAAGACCGAGTCGGGTTCTTTCGACAGATCCATCAGATCCGGCACCGAGGTCTGCATCCGATACGCCATCTCGTACTGGCGGATGCGCGTCTCGATCTCCGGATCCCCATACGCCGCGTGACTGAATTCATCCAGCTTCCCCAGCGCGTCGAGCATCTGTCGTCGCGTCGTCTTGCTGACACCAGGAGGGTCGTCGAGGAACAACACCGGCGCGCTGCCGGCCCGGAATCGCACCCCCTGATAGCTGGACGGCAGGAACCCGCTCGCCCACAGACGCGAGAACAGGGGCTGGTCGGTATTGATCGCGTGTGCCTGCGAGAGCAAGACGACGAAAGCAGGAAGGTTCTGATTCTCGCTGCCGAGGCCATAACTGAGCCAGGCTCCCATGCTCGGACGGCCAGGCTGCTGAAATCCCGTCTGAATGAAGGTGATGGCTGGATCGTGATTGATCGCCTCGGTGTTCATCGTCCTGATGACCGTAATGTCGTCGACGATCTTCGCCGTGTGCGGAAGCAGCTCACTCACCCAGGTTCCCGCCTCTCCATGCTGCGCGAACTTGAACGTCGACTGCGCGACGAGGAGTTGCGACTGCCCCATCGTCTGCGCAACTCGCTGGCCCTGACGCACGGAGTCAGGAATTTGCGTCCCCTGGAATTTCGCGAGCATCGGCTTGTAATCGAACGTCTCGAGCTGTGACGGTCCGCCCGACTGATGCAGGAAGATGACGCGCTTCGCCTTGGGAGCAAAGTGCGGCACGCCGACGAGCCCTCCGGTCTGCGGATCTCGCGCCTCGTTGAGGCCGGCGAACGCGCTCAGATCAGGTCCGAGCAATGTGGCCAGCGCCCCGATACCGATGCCCTGGGCTGAACGTCCGAAGAACTGACGCCGCGTCAGGTGCAGATCGATTTCGTGTTTGCAGTTCATGATGTTGCTACTGCTTGGTTATCGTTTCGTCGAGATTCAGAATCACACTGGCGACCGTCGTATAGGCCGCCAGCTCCGCGATCTCGAGCTTCGGATTCAGCGCAGATTCGCCAACCGAAAGCAGCTTCATCGCGCCAGCACGATCCAGACGATACGCTTTCAGCCGTCCGTCGAGCAGCGTACGGAGCACTTTGATTTCCTGTTTGGCTGGTTTGCGCGCCGTCGCGAGGCGAAATGCGTACGCGATCCTGGCGGTCGCGTCCTTCGGCACGTCGAGAAGCGTCCGTTGCGCCAGCGCCCGCGACGCCTCGACGTACGTGGGATCGTTCAACAGTACGAGCGCCTGCAGCGGCGTGTTCGTTTGCGCACGCCGCGCCGCGCACTTCTCTCGATCGGGCGCATCGAACGTCGCCATCGACGCCGGCGGGGCTGTGCGTTTCCACAGGGTATACATCCCGCGCCGATACAAATCCGGACCATGGCTCTGGTCGTACGATTGGCCAGAGAAGCCGTCGCCGAACGCGAGCTCCTCCCAGATTCCCTTCGGCTGGTAAGGCATGACGCTCGGCCCGCCAATCGCGTCGTTCAACAAACCGCTTGCCGCGAGTGCCGTATCGCGAATCAGTTCTGCCTGCAGGCGAACGCGAGGGCCTCTTGCGAGCAGACGATTCTCGGGATCCTTCTCGCGCAGCGTCGACGTGGTCTTCGATGTTTGCCGGTACGTCGCCGACGTCACGATCAGCCGCTGCATCGCCTTGACGTCCCATCCCGTCCGTACGAATTCGGTGGCAAGCCAGTCAAGCAACTCTGGATGCGACGGCGGCTCGCCCTGGACACCAAAGTCCTCCTGCGTCTTCACGAGGCCGTATCCGAAATAGTTCTGCCAGTAACGATTGACCGCGACGCGTGCGGTCAACGGATGAGCGGGATCGACCAGCCACTTCGCGAGCGTCAGACGATTCAACGGCGCGTCCTTGGGAAGCGGCGGAAGCATTGCCGGAACGCCGGGCTGAACCTTGTCGGTCTGATTCCGATAGTCCCCTCTCGCGAGAATGAACGTGTCGCGCGGCTTCTTCATCTCCGCCATGATCATCGTCGTCGGGATCTGCTTGACGAGATCGTCCTTCTGCGACTGCAGAGCCTTGAGTTGGCGGTAGTTTGTCCGCACAGCCTCGGGGGCCGCATAGGTGAGGAAATAGGTACGGGTACGCTCCGCCTCGTCCTTCGACGGCTTCCCGATCACGCCTGACAGAATGACGCGCATCGGGTGATGAATCGCCAGGTCCTCGACCTGTTGCGGCGTCAACGCGCGGGTGTAGAGCCGCAAATCGTCGAGCTGTCCCACGAACGGTTTGCCCAGTGCCTTGGCGCCGACTCGAAGCGCCGCGTCGGTTGCACACGTGCCGCTGAGCGCATCGCGTGCGACGTCGGTGTCCATCCGGACGCCGTTCAAATACAACCCGAGACCCGCGGCCTTGCCCGAACCGTCGTAGGTCAGTGCGACGTGGTGCCAATCACCAAAGCGCAGTCGTTCGCGGGTGCGAATCTCGATGGCCTGATCCGGGGAATCACCTGCGATGCGCACGGTAAGCCGGGCCGCCCACCGTTGAATGCCGACGAGTGTGATGTCGTCGAGCATCCACGCGAACCCATGCCGGCCGTCGACATCAATCTTCTGGAACACCGAAACTGGCAGATTCCCCTGTCCCTTCAACCAGACGGCGAGACTGAACGCGTCACCGCGATCGAATCGGCCGACGTTTCCGAAACTGACTTCGGTGTCGCCATCAAACGAGACAGCGCGCCCGACTTGACCCGCGCCAAACGTCGGCTCACCAATAATGGTTCGGCCATGGCGGTAGCGCCCGGAGATGTCGGAGAAATTGCCGTCGAGTTCGTAATGTGCGGCAAGCTCAGTGACGTCCGGCTCCGCTGGCTTTTCAGAGACGCTCTTTTCCCACTCGCGCTGCAGCGGCGCGACGATGTCGTCGGCAAGCGCAGCCTCGTGGGCTTCAATCGCGGCGTTGAGCTGATCGAGGCGCGCCTGCTGCTCTGGATTCGGAAGCGGAAGCACAGGCACGGCATTCCCGGTTCTTCCGTCCAATCCGAACTCCGGCACGGAGTTGAAAAACGCGAAGAACTGGTAGAACTCCTTGTGCGTGATTGGATCGAACTTATGCGAGTGGCAGCGCGCGCAACCCATGGTCAAGCCCATGAACGCGCTCGACGTGGCCTCGACGCGATCGACGACGTATTCGACCTGATACTCGTCGGCAATTGCGCCCCCCTCGAAATTGATCATGTGATTGCGATTGAAGCCGGACGCAATCTTCTGTTCCCGCGTCGGATTGGGCAGCAGATCCCCGGCGAGCTGCTCGATCGCGAACTCATTGAACGGCATGTTTCGGTTGAACGCACCGATCACCCAGTCGCGCCACGGGTACATCGAGCGCAGGCTATCGATGTGATAACCGTGCGTGTCGGCGTAGCGCGCCGCGTCGAGCCACGGCATGGCCATTCGTTCGCCGTAGTGGGGGGAATTCAGCAAGCGATCGACCTGTTTCTCATACGCGTCAGGCGACGAGTCGGCGAGAAACGCGTCGGTCTCCGCGGGAGTCGGCGGAAGACCGGTGAGGTCGTACGCCAGACGCCGCAACAACATTTCTTTGTCCGCTTCGGAAGAGGGCTTCAACCCCTCGCGTTCCAAGCGGGCGAGGATGAACTGATCGATCGGATTGCGAACCCAGGAGGTTTGACTCACCGAAGGAAGCTCGGGTCGAGTCGGCGGGACATACGCCCAGTGCGTGTCCCATTTCGCGCCTTCATCGATCCAACGGCGCAGCAGGCCGATTTGTTTCTCGGTCAGCGCATGGCCTGACTCGGGCGGCGGCATCCGCTCTTTGGGATCCGGCTCAGTAATCTTCTCGATCAGCAGGCTTTCCTCCGCGTTGCCAGGCTCGATAACCCCCTTCTTGAGGAACATGCCTTCCTGCGTGTCGAAGTGAAATTTCGTCTCACGCTTTTTCTCGTCCGGACCATGACAGGCGAAACAGTTGTTGGCGAGGATCGGAAGGATTTCGCGATTGAAGCTTACTGCCGGCGTCGTCGACGGCGCTGGTCCCTGGGCGCTCACGACTCCTGTTCGCGCGGCGGCAGCGACCAGTCCACAGGCGAGACCAACCGAGCAAGCTGTCAGGAGCCCGGGTTTGGGCATGGCGACATCTTAGGCCACTGAGGAAAAGGGGACAACTCGGATCCGGCCCCCGCCTCCGGAGTCAGCGGACGAGAAGCAAGAGCGTCGCGACCACCAGCAGAACCACAAGAATGGAGATGGCGATCAACAGGTATCGGCGTCTGCGGCTCTCCGCGAGGCGTAACTCAGCAATGTTGGCCCAGAGAGCCTTTTCCAGCCGGATACCAGTGGCTCCCATGGGAATAAACGAATGCCGCGGCGGCTGTTGCCCGGGCGTCGAGATTGGGGCAATGAACCTATGCCCGCGACGAGGTACGGTCTCTATATATAAAGGACGGTCGGCCTCATCACCGAGCACATCGCGGATCTGCTTGATCGAAAAGTTCACCGACTGATCGAAATCGACGAACGTCCCGTCGGGCCACAGCTCGCCGCGGATCTGTTCGCGCGTCACCAGCGCGCCGCGCTTCCGAACGAGAAGGAGCAGGAGCTTGAACGGCTGCGGCTGGATTTTCAGCCGACGGTTCTTTCGCCGAAGTTCGCCGGCCTCAACGTCGAGTTCGAATTCACCAAAACAAAAGACTTCCCGGGTTGCAGTCATGGTCAGCGGTGGAATGCGGGCCGGACGCCACGTGCGACTGAAAGCGTATCACGCGCACGAGATCGTCCGCATGAAGGGCTACAACCTGCTGAATGCGAAGCGTTTGCTTCCTCATTGCATCCTCACGGTTTGCCCACGTGCTCCTTATGTCAATCCATACGCGCACGCCGTATGGAAACCGCAGAAAGAACAACGAACCCCCGGAGGATTCGATGACAGCCCAGGAGCAGGACGTGCCGACCACCCCCGACATAGACCTTTCGCACGCGGTCCGATCAGACGCGTGCGTACTTTTCACCGGCGACGAGGAAACTGCTGAAGTGCTCGCGCGCCGCGTTCATACCCTGAGTGGCTGGCGCCAGGGACCTTTCGTGCCGGTGGATTGCGGCCAGCCGGCAGATGTGCTCGAATCCAACCTCTTCAAATTGCTCGATGTCGAGAATGGCAAGCCGGTCGAAGGCGCGTGGCCGACGTTGTCGCAGTCGGGGACGATTTATCTCCGTGATGTCGGCCGACTACCGAAACGACTCCAAGTCCGCCTGTCGGAACGTCTCGCAGCTCTTCGGACAACCCCCGGCGAGCCACGGCGCATCCGGCGCCGCGTCATCTCATCGACGCCCATTCCGCTCATCGATCGAATTGAACAGGGAACGTTTGACGACAGCCTCTACTACCGGCTGAATGTCATCCATCTGGTGATATCAACAGACGAGTAGCTTCCCCAAGAAAGACGCGAGCGGGCTAAGCGAAGCGAGCCACCAGAGCGGACTCGTCTTCGCACCGATGAGATCGGATCGGTGCTATGGCGAGGCAAGGCGGTGCGCAGGAAGATGCGAACGAGCGCAGCGTGAGCCACGCAGCGCGCCGTCGAAGCGGCGCGCGAGAGAGCGTGTACGGGAGTTCGAGGGGCGACAGCCCCTCGACTAATGATTCAGAGATGAAACGAGTGCGCTGAAACGGGACAGTTGGTGGTGCCTCCAATTCATCCCGCGATTCGCCCCATCACAAGCCTGGCCTTTGGCAACTCCTTGACTTCGGATGGGTTGGCTGAAGTTCCCTGAAGCCGTCAGAGCCAGGGTAGCCCCCGCCAGCTCAGGCATCAGGATTGCCTGATTTGCCACGCGTGACGCTTCTGTCTTCCTGTACGAATCGGCGTATACGTCTGAAAACAGGACGGCGGCGATCGAATGGCGGCCGTTCGCAGATGGTCTGCGCACGCGTCCCTGGCCCGCCGATTCAGACGTTCCGGGCTGAAACGAGGGGCGCGTGACTGCCCAAAAAGCCAGCCCCCCTGAGTTCGCGGGATTGCCGCCTGCCGCCCGGGGCTACGTCTGGGCGGTCGTCGTGGCGGGCGGGCTTTGCTTGATCGATGCGACCGCGCGGCTGCAATTCGACCAGGCCGGGCTCTTCGCGCTATTGGCGGCACTTGGCATCGCGACCTCCGCGATCAAGATCGATTTACCGCTCGGCCGAAGTCAGTCGAACCTGTCGCTTTCACACACGATCAATTTCTGGGCGCTGCTCGCGCTCGGACCGGCGCCGGCGGTGTGCATTGCGACGATCAGCGCCTGGACGCAGTGCACGTTTCGCGTCGGCGCGCGCAATCCGCTTCATCGAATTCTCTTCAACATCGGTTCGCTGACGCTGACGGCGTGGGTCGCCGGTCTGCCGGTCGCGTTGGTGATGGATTGGGGTGCACCAGGCTTCGCCACGCTCGCGCGCGTGGCCGCGGTCATCGCGCCGCTCTATTTCTTCTCGAACACGATTCTCGTGGCCGGCGCGATTGCCTTGTCGACCCGACAGCCCCTTTCACGCGTGTGGCATCGCAACTTCTTGTGGAGCGCGCCGAGCTACCTCGCGGGCGCCGCCCTCGCCGCGCTGGCAACCGCGGCACCGTCACGCGGCTGGGTCGGGTGGCTGCTGCTGCTCGCCGCGCCGCTGTACCTCGTCTTCCGCAGTTACCGCATGGTGGTCGCTCGGCTGCGCGAAGAACAGGACCAGACGCGGCGCGCCATGGACGTGCAGCTGGCGACGATCGAGTCGCTCGCGCTGGCCATCGAGGCACGCGCCGGATGTACTCCCGAACACATTCGATCGATCCAGCACTACGCCGCGACGCTTGCCGAAGCGACCGGGCTCTCCGATGCAGATGTTCAGGCGGTGCGCACCGCCGCTCTGCTGCACGACATCGGCAACATGGCCGTGCCTGAGCACATTCTATCGAAGCCGGATGCGCTGACTCCGGAGGAATTCGATCGCGTCAAGATTCACCCGCGCGTCGGCGCAGAAATTCTGCGGAACGTGCCGTTCGGTGCGCCGGTGAGCGACCTCGTGTTGAGTCATCACGAACGGTGGGATGGACTCGGTTACCCGGCTGGGTTGCGCGGTGAAGATATTCCAGTTGGAGCGCGGATCCTCGCCATCTCCGATTGCTTCAGCACGCTGCAGGCGGATCGTCCGTATCGTCCCGCCCGCAGCGAGCGCGAAGCCGTCGCCCTGCTGCGCGAGTACTCCGGCTCGGCCTTCGATCCCGCGCTTGTCGACCTGCTCATCGCGCGCTTGAAGGGCGGTCAGGTCGATGCGACCGACTCGAGTCCGATCGAAGGATCGTGGAGCGGCGCTGAGGAACTCGATGCGCTGCAGGACATCGCCGGCGCGCATCGCGAAGAGCAGACGCTCTACGAAATCGCGCAAGCGCTCGGCTGCAGCCTGGGCGTCTCGGACGCGATGGCGCTGATTCAGGGCAAGGTCAGCCGACTCGTGCCGTTTGTGACCTGTGCGTTGTTCCTCGGCGACGACGAGGAAGGGTATGCCTGCAGATATGCGCACGGTCCCGGCACCGAAGCGCTGTTCAAGTGGCAGCCGAAATCGTGGAGCGAGATTTCACTTCGTCTGCCGGCATGCGCCGACGGTCGCGGCGCGCATGGCGAGGAGCTCACGTCTCTTCTGCCGTGCCCGCTTCGATTTGAAGGACGGCTGATCGGAGGGCTCGTCATCTATCACTCCGTCCCGAACTGCTTCACCGACGAACACCGTCGCGTGCTGGGCCGGGTGAGTGAACAGGCCGCGGCAGTGATCTTCAATTCAACGCGATTCGAACAGACCCAGCACGAGTCGCACACCGATCCTCTGACCGGTCTGGCGAACCGTCGCTCGCTCGGTCGGCAATTCGAGACCGGTCTCGCGCTCGCTTCGCGCACCCGCGCCTCGATCGGCGTCGTCGTGCTCGATCTCGATCGACTGAAGGAAATCAACGATACCTACGGGCACGAGGCGGGCGACCGCGCGCTGCGGACGGTTGGGTCGGTGCTGAAGGCGACGGTCCGTCAGAACGACCTGTGCGCGAGATTTGCGGGCGACGAGTTCGTGGTCGTCCTCTGGGACTGCCCCCCGGAGCACGAAGCCCGACGCGTGCAGGAATTGCAGAACGCTGTGGCCGCCCACCCATTCGAGCCGCGCCCGGGCGTGCGCCTGTCGCTCTCGATTAGCGCCGGGCCGGCGCGTTTCCCCGACGATGGGCATACGTTCGACGAACTGCTGGCCGCCGCCGACGAACGGATGTATCGCGACAAGGCGGTCCGCCGATCGCGCAACGTCAGCCGACACGGGTCAGCGGTGGCGAAGTCAGAGCTGGCTTGAGGTTCGGGGCTAGTTGACGCGCGAAGCGCCTGTCGGTGCCCGCAGGGCGTTACCGACAACCTGCAGCAGTCGATCGGCATCGACCGGCTTCTCGAGATGCTCCGCCTGCAGATACACGGCCTCGCGGCGGACAATCTGATCGGCATAACCCGTGATCACGATGGCCTGCAGTCGCGGGTTGACCATGCGTCCGCGCATCAACAACTGCAGCCCGTTGTAGACACCCAGCCGAACATCCGTAATCAGCAGGTCGGGCATCATCGCCAGCTCCTGCCGTCCTTCTTCGTACGACGACACGCCTCTGACAAAGTAGCCAGCGGCCCGGAGAAGTTCGACCCACCCGGTTAACGTGCTCTGGTCGTCCTCGACAATCAGAATGTTCCGACCGATTTCCGTTGACATCGACTCACGCGCTCCCGCTTGGCGATTAGGGCAAAGCGGGTGCCACGTGAATTTTTGAAGGGAATATGTAAGAAACGCGATTGTGCGCCGGAGTTCCGTTACGGAATTGAAGTGTCGTCCAACAAATTGCGGTTGCAGACCCCTCTACCCCTTGAACCGCTTCCAGTCGATCCCTAACTTCCGCACCTTGTAGTTGACGATGCGTTCGGTCGTGCGCAGGAGGCGCGCCGCTTTCGCTCGATTCCCCCTGGCGCTCTTGAGTGCGTCCTGCAGCAGGTCCTTCTCATACGCCGCCACCGCATCGTCCAGGGCGATGCTCATGACGGTTCCGGATGCTTCGGCCGTCTGCAAAGTCGGCGACAGGTGATGCGCATGAATCACGTGTCCGTCGCACACGAGCACAGCGCGTTCGATGACGTTCTGCAGTTCGCGGGCGTTTCCGGGCCAATGATAGGACGTCAGCATGTCGATGGCCGGGGTCGCCAGCCGCCGGATGTCGCGTCCGTGCTCCGCGGAGAATCTCTGCAGGAAATGGTCGGCCAGCAACAACACATCGGGCTTACGTTCACGGAGCGGCGGAATGAAAATCGGAAAGACGTTCAGCCGGTAGAAAAGATCCTCGCGGAATTTCCCCTGCTCGATCGCGCGTTCCAGATCTTTGTTGGTCGCCGCGATCAGGCGCACGTCCGCCTTCAACGTTTCGTGCCCGCCAAGGCGTTCGAACTCCCGCTCCTGCAGGACGCGCAGCAGTTTCACCTGCGTCGACAACTGCACGTCGCCGATCTCATCGAGGAACAACGTTCCTCCTTCGGCGAGCTCAAAACGTCCTTTCTTTCGCGCATCGGCGCCGGTAAATGCCCCTTTTTCGTAGCCGAAAAGTTCCGATTCGATCAGTGTGTCGGGCAACGCCCCGCAACTGACCTTGACGAACGGTTTTTTCGCGCGGGCAGAGTTGTAGTGAATCGCGTGGGCGATGAGTTCCTTGCCCGTCCCCGACTCGCCGCGCAGAAGAACGGTCGTGCCGGTGCGCGCCACCTGCGCGACCTGCTCGTACACGCGCTGCATCGGCCCGCTGTTGCCGACGATGCCGGCAAAGTCGTAGCGCTCTTTGAGCTCCTGTCGCAGGTGGGCGTTTTCGTTGACCAGGCGCCGGTGCTGTGCCGCAATCAGCCGCTGCACCTTCAGCGCCTGTCCAATCATTGACGCGACGACGCTGAAGAACGCGCGGGACCGCTCGAAATTGCGATCGGGCTTGAACTTGAGGTTGACGCCGAGCGCACCGACCACTTTGCGGTCGAACCCGATCGGAACGCAGATGAAGCTCGACTCCTCCTCATGCGCTTCGTCGCGGCCCGGCGCGCGGAATACGAGTGTCGGCTCTTTCGTTACGCGAGGCACAACAACCGCCCGGCCCGACTCGACAACCTTTCCGATCACTCCGTCGCCGAGCGTGTAGTGGATGTGATGCGACGGTCGATTGAGGCCGTGCGCCGCCTCGACATGCAGCTGCTTGCCGTCTTCGTCCATCAGCACGATCAGGCTGCGTGCGATCGCGTGCCGCCGGCCAAGAATCTCCAGCACCTCCTGAAACCCGGCCTTCGCATTCAACGTGCTCGAGAGAGCCTCGCCAATGTGCAGCAGTGTGCCCAATCGCTCATGTTCGGTGCTCGGACTGTCTGGCGGGGTGCTTCGAGTCGAAACCTTGGTCGTCGATGTCATCATATCGGAGTTGACAAAAATGTCGTTCGCAATCATCGAGCTAGGCGATTGTCGCCTGCGCGACGGGCGGCAGTCAACCTGTAAGTTGCAAAAAACACATGTCTTGCGCCGCAAAACGGTCGAGACAGCGGCGCATTTTCTGACACGGGTTGTTGCTCGCGTGGATAGGTTCATACAAAAATGTCCGATTATTCCGAGCGACATTTTGGGCGGTCGATCGAGTTCCCGCGCTAAGCGGTTGCGATTTCGCGACTTGCAGAAGGCCGGCGGGGCGCTGGCCGCGATGGCGCCGCGCTTGCTCGCTTTCCACCACGTCCGCCCGGTTCTTTTCGTTCGCCGTCTGTGGAGACCACCGTGATCGTCGTTGTGCCCGCTGCCTTGGTTGTGACTCTCTCCATCCTTGGTTTACATCCTGCGGTGTTCGTTGCGCGCGCGACCGGGACGCACAAGTTGCCGCCGAACATTAGAACCACCGACGATCTGCGACCGCTCATAGAGGATCTGCTGGGGCGATCGCCAACACTGCGCGAGCAGACAGCAAAGATTTCGATGGCGAGAAAGACGTGGGTCTCGGTCACACTTACCTCGGGTCGCCTTCCGTCACTCACGCGCGCGCGATCCACCGCGCGCCGATATCACACAGGACTGCTCGTGGTCGACGTCGAGATCCCTCCCGCATCACAGGACTTCGCGGAACTACTCGCACACGAGTTAGAGCATGTGACCGAGTTCATCGAGGGGGTCGATTTCAAGAAGCTCGTACGAACGCGAAACGCAGGGATCGTCCAGTGCAGCAGTGATGGCAGCTTTGAGACCGACCGCGCTCAGCAGGCGGGACGGACGGTCAAGCTTGAACTCGAGGCGCCGCCAGACGCGCGCGTGGTTCCATCCGCACACGTGCCCACGCGACCTGCGTTGGGCTTAAGCCGATCCCTCCAGCGCTGACAGTTCGTTCTTCCTGCGTCTAAACTACCAGCCCTGAACAGCTTATTGGCCCGCCACCGGCTGCCGTCCAGGGTCTGACCCCGGTTTGACCCCGGTCTGACCCCGGTCTGACACCGGTCGGGCGGAGCAGCACGCTGCGGGGTTGCTACAATCTACGCAGCGATTACGCGAAGAACAGAGGACTGTTGCGCGGATACCTGGAGCTGCTGCGACCGCCAAACGTGGTAACGGCGATCGCGGATGTCCTTGCGGGATATGCTGTTGCGGGCCGCGCACAGCCGCGGGCACTCCCGTGGTTGATTGCCGCGTCTGTCTGCGTGTATGCAGGCGGTGTGGTCCTGAATGACTTCTTCGATCGTGGGATCGACGCGACCGAACGGCCCGAGAGGCCTATTCCGAGCGGCAGGGTCTCGGCGGCGCGGGCCGCCGCGCTCGGATTCGGACTCTTGGTTGCCGGGATCGGTGCCGCAGCTGCGGCTTCGCGAGTCAGTGCCGGAGTAGCCTCGGCGATTGTTGCGTGCGTTCTCCTGTACGATGCGCGCGCCAAGCGACACGCGGTGGCCGGTCCGATATGCATGGGCGCGTGTCGAGGTCTGAACCTCTTGCTCGGCGTCAGCGTCGACGCGGCAGTGCTTGGCGCACGATGGCCGATCGGTCTGCTCTCGGTCGTCTACATTGCCGCGGTGACAACAGTCAGCCGGGGCGAGGTGCACGGCGGGCGGACCGGGATCGCGATGTTTGCTTTGATATCGTTAGGGTTGGTGCTGGCGGGACTGACCGCCGTTGCGCTGGATTCGTCGACCGGACGATTCTGGGCACTTGTGCTCGTGGCCGTGCTCGCGTACCGCGTGGTGCCACCCTACTGGCAGGTCAGAAAGGATCCGCAACCGGCGGTCATCCGCCGCGCGGTGAAGGCCGGCGTGCTTTCGCTCGTGCTGCTTGATTCGATCATCGGTGCAGCGTACGCCGGACCGATTTACGCAGCCATCATTCTCGCCACGGGTGTGGTCGCGGGATCGCTGGCGAGGCTGTTTTCGGTAACGTGACGATGGATGTGATCCACCAGGAGTTTCTCGTTCCGGTCCGGTATCCGGTCTATTTCACGACCGGTGTCTTCGCCGCGTCCAATCAATTGCTGCGCGACATCGTCACGGGCGGCATCAGCACCGGAATCCGCGCCACCGTCGCGGAAGACACCTTGCCTGTGAAAGCCGTGGTCGTGGTCGATCGCGGCGTTGACGAGGCGCATCCCGCGCTCCTCGCCTCGATCGCCGCGTATTGCGAGAAGAATGGCGACGCATTGACGTTGGCCACGCCGGTGCTGGTGGTTCCCGGCGGAGAACAAATCAAGGACGATCGGCGGCACCTCGAGCGGATCATCGACGCGATCAACGCCTCGTCGCTGTGCCGTCATTCCTACGTGATCGCGGTGGGTGGCGGGGCGGTGCTCGACGCGGCCGGTTTCGCCGCCGCGACCGCGCATCGCGGCGTTCGCCTCATTCGTGTGCCGACGACGGTTCTCTCACAGGACGATTCAGCCGTTGGCGTGAAGAACGGTATCAACGCGTTTGGCAAGAAAAACTACCTCGGCACATTCACGCCGCCGTTCGCCGTCATCAATGACGGCGCTTTTCTCTCCACCCTGTCCGATCGGGACTGGCGAGGCGGAACGACCGAGGCGGTCAAGGCGGCACTCATCCGCGATATGCAGTTTTTCGAGTTCCTCGAACAGCACGCCTCGGCGCTCGTCGATCGGGATCTCCAGGTGATGACGAAAGTCATCCGTCATTCGGCGATGCTGCATCTCCGGCATATCGCCACCGGCGGAGATCCTTTCGAACAGGGATCTTCGCGCCCGCTCGACTTCGGTCACTGGGCGGCACATAAACTCGAACAGGTCACGAACCATCGGCTGGGGCATGGCGAGGCAGTTGGGGTCGGAATCGCGCTGGATACGACGTACTCGCATCTGGCGGGATTCCTGCCCGAGACGTCCTGGCGGCGAATCGTCCAGTTGCTGGCCGCGCTGGGCGTGCCGTTGTACGATGCCGCTTTGGAGAATCGTCTTGACACCCCGGATCATTCGGACTGCATACTCCTCGGGTTGGACGAGTTTCGCGAACACCTCGGTGGCCGCTTGACCATCATGCTGCTGAAGGAGATCGGGCAGCCGTTCGACGTTCACGAGGTTCGCGCAGATCTGGTACGGCAGAGCATCGCGACGATCAAAACACTCGAGGCGGAACGCATGCGGTCGGCCGCGAAGAAGGCATCCTGATCATGAATACCCACGCACCTGGCTGCCCCCTGACAGGCGCTCAGATTGTCGATGAATACTTCATCGAAAATCGGACACGGCTGCTCGAGATTGCAGCCTTTCTCGATCGGATGGACCGCGTCGATCCTGACTGCGCGGTGAAGGATTTCCGGATGCAGGTGTTTCGCGATGCGGTCGACGCGCTGGGGACGCCCGGCGATCGCCTCAACCGAATTCAGATGCTCCTCAGCGATCCGACCACCGAACCGCTCGATCGATTGGATCGCAAGAGCGCACTCGGCGCGTTCGATCGCGGTTCGAAGGAGGCGCGCTCGTGAAGTACATCGACCACCACGCGCACATGGTGTCGCGGACGACCGACGACTATCAGCAGCTCGCGCTGACCGGATGCGTCGCCGTCACCGAGCCGGCGTTCTGGGCCGGCTGGGATCGGAGCTGCGGTGACAGCGTCGAAGACTATTTCCGTCAGTTGACGGAATTCGAGCCGCGGCGCGCCGCGCAGTACGGCATCCAACACTACACCTGGCTGGCGATCAATCCGAAAGAGGCCGACGATCGGAATTTGTCGCGAGAGGTGCTCGCCCGCATTCCGAAATTCCTCGATCGTCCGACGGTGCTCGGCATCGGCGAGATTGGGATGAACCGGATCACCCGCAACGAGGTCGCCACCTACACCGAGCAGGTGGAACTGGCGATCGAACACCGGCAGCTCATTCTGATTCACACGCCCCATCTCGAAGACAAACTGAAAGGGACGCGAATCTCGGTCGATGTCCTGCGTCGCTACCGCGAAATCGATCCACGCCGCGTGCTCATCGATCATGCCGAAGAGCACACGATCGAGATGATCCTGGAGCATGGCTTCTGGGCCGGACTGACGCTGTATCCGCAGACGAAGATCTCGCCGCAGCGCGCGGTAGACGTCATCGAGAAGTACGGCCCCGAGCGCATTTGCGTGGCCGGCGCCTGTGATTGGGGGCCGAGCGATGCGATCGCCGTCCCGCGCTTCGCGATGGAAATGCGACGCCGGCACCATTCCGACGCGCTCATCGAGCGGGTGATCTTCGAAAATCCGGTTCGCTTCCTGAGTCAGTCGCCGAAGTTCAAGGTGACGGCCACCGGTGCCGCCGAACCCGCGCGGGTCGGCTGAAGCGGCGTACTTTGCAAGTCGCCCCGGACGTTCCGCTTCATCTCACCTACTGCACGAATATTCATGCAGCCGACGGATGGAGTGCTGTGTTCGCGAACGTGCGGCAATTCGCGACCGCGCTGAAACAACGACTCTCTCCGTCCGCACCGTTCGGGATCGGCCTTCGCTTATCCGCCCGCGATGCGCGTGAGCTGTTGCACGACGATCGGGTCGGCGAATTTCGCCGGTTTCTCGACGAGCAGGGACTCTACGTTGCACTGATCAACGGTTTTCCACACGGATCGTTCCATCGCACCCCTGTCAAAGCGGAAGTCTACGCGCCGGACTGGCGCGACGATGAGCGCGTGCGTTATACGCTGGATCTGGTAAGCATTCTCGAGCGTCTGTTGCCGCGCGACATGGACGGCGGAATATCGACGGCGCCGCTCTCGTACAAACCGTGGGTGGCGGAGGGCGATACGCGCCCCTTCGTCCGAAACGTGGTCCAGGTCGTCGCCGCGATGGCGCGATCGAAACAGCACACCGGCGCAACCCTCCATCTCGATATCGAACCAGAACCCGACTGCGTGATCGAAACGAGCGACGAGTTCCTGGAGTTCTTCACTCGCCGCGTCATCACCGATGGCGCACCGCTGCTGGCAGCCGCCCTCGGATGCGATGTCGACGATGCGCGTGCCAGCCTGTACGAGCACGTCAGGATCTGCGTCGACTGCTGTCACTTCGCCGTCGAGTACGAAGATCCTCGCGCGGCGCTCGACCACATCCGCGGCGCCGGCATCCAGATTGGCCGGGTGCAGCTCAGTTCCGCGCTGAAGGTGGTCTTTCCGCGCGACGAGACGGCCTGTGCCGGAATGATCGAACGGCTTCGCCGATTCGCCGATGCGACGTACCTTCACCAGGTCATCGAGCGGCGAGGCGGGGCGCTGTCGCATTTTCCGGACCTCGACGTTGCGCTCGAGCGAAGCAGCTCGCTGGCCGGCGCCGAATGGCGCATCCACTTTCACGTGCCGCTTTTTGCACGTGACTACGAGGGGCTGGAATCGACGCAGGACTACGTGCGCGAGGTGCTCGATCTTGCCCGTCGCACTCGTTTCGCCCACCACTTCGAGATCGAAACCTACACCTGGGATGTCCTGCCGGCGGGTTTGAAGATCGATTTGCTGGACTCGATAGAGCGGGAATATCGGTGGGTACTGCAGCAGCTCGCGTAGTTCCCGGGATCCGTTGTCTGGGATCCGGGATCCGAAAAAGCGAAGCTGTGAGCTGGAAGCTAACGGCATTCACCAATGCACAAGACAGCCGTACTTAACGTCGTCGGCCTGACGCCATCGCTCATCGGCGATGCCATGCCAGCGCTGTCGGCGTGGATGCGCGACGCGACACTCGCGCGCATCAAGTCGTCCTTTCCTGCCCTCACCTGTTCAGCGCAGTCGGACTACCTGACCGGCACCTACCCCGATCAACACGGCATCGTCGGCAACGGCTGGTATGCACGCGAAGACGCTGAAATCCGGTTCTGGAAACAGTCGAATCACCTCGTACACGGGCGGAAGATCTGGGAGACCGCACGGGGGCTGGACCCGTCGTTTACCTGCGCGAACCTGTTCTGGTGGTTCAACATGTACTCGACGGTTGACTATTCGGTGACGCCGCGGCCGATGTATCCAGCCGATGGCCGGAAGATCCCCGACGTCTATACCGCGCCGGGTTCGCTTCGCGACGAGCTGCAGTCGCAGCTTGGGACGTTTCCGCTGTTCGAGTTCTGGGGCCCGCGCGCCGGGATCCGCTCGACGCGTTGGATTGCGGACGCGGCGATGCTGGTCAATCGCCGATTCAATCCGACGCTGACGCTCATTTATCTTCCGCACCTCGATTACAACCTTCAACGACTCGGACCCGGGACCGCCGCGACGAACGATTTGCGCGAAGTCGACGCCGTGTGCGCCGATCTGATCCGATATTACGAGTCGCACGGAGCACGTGTGATCGTGCTCTCCGAGTACGGCATTCGCGAAGTCTCGCGGCCGATCCATGTGAATCGGGTGTTGCGGCAGCACGGGTTGATTGCCGTCCGCGACGAGTTGGGACACGAAATGCTCGATCCGGGCGCAAGCGCCGCGTTCGCGGTTGCCGATCATCAGATCGCGCACGTCTACGTCAACGATCGCGCGAAACTCAATGATGTGCGTGCGATTCTCGAGCGTGTCACCGGTGTCGAAGCTGTCCTGGGTGATGCCGAAAAGCAACTGGCACACATCGCCCACGAACGCGCCGGTGACTTGATCGCCGTGTCAGAACCCAACAGCTGGTTCACCTACTACTTCTGGGACGACGACGAGCGCGCGCCGGACTTCGCTCGGACCGTCGAGATCCACCGCAAGCCTGGGTACGACCCGGTCGAGTTGTTTCTGGATCCGACCATTCGCATCCCGCCGCTGAGCGTCGGGTGGAAACTGGCGAAACGCAAGGCAGGATTGCGATCGCTCCTTGACGTGATTCCACTCGATGCCACGCTGGTGAGGGGATCACACGGTCGCCAGACTGACTGGGACGAGGAGGGGCCGGTCTTCATCACGAAGAACAAAGATCTGGTCGCCTCGACCACCATCGGACCGATCGATGTGCACGCGCTCCTCCTGAGGCACTTGTACGACCGAGTTCGGGATGATGGAGGAGTCTTGAGATAGGGGAGAAAACGGAGGGCACGGAACAAGCTCTAACACGGAGCGACGGAGACACGAAGCAATTCGTGTTCAGTCTATCTTCTAGGAGCCTGTCCGAGAATCGCTGATGACTGATCTTCTCCCTGCGCGCGGCGCCCCTTATGTGAGAGTCGGGCCGTTCTCTCGGTCGAAAGCGCCCGAGGCGTCATCTGAAGCGACCGGCGGCGCGTCTGTCCGCGGATCTCCACGCGGGGTTCGCAGGTAGGACCTGCCTCAGGTGCAGCAAATCCGATAGAGCTTCAGCACGTTGTGCGTCGTGCAGACGAGCCCCCATTCATCGCGGACCTTCTCGAGGCCGCGCAGAAGAAACCGCCGAAAGCCTCGCCCCTGCTTGATCTGCCCGAGGACCGGTTCCACGATGCCTTTGCGTGTGGCGTAGATCGCCGCGCCGACCTTGGATCTGGACCTTGCGCGCCATCCGCTCCACGCGCGTCGCGTCGCGGGAAATCGGGCCGCGTGGGGCAGGCCCCGATCTCTCGCCATGCTTCATCTTCCGGGTGGCGATGTAGCCATCGATCTTCGTGCGGGCCAGATAGCGCAGGCTCTCATCGGAGCAGTAGCCACTGTCCGCGAGCAGTTCGTGCGGAGCCTGCCCGGCCTGCTCTTTGATCGTACGAATCATCGGCTAGTCGCTGATCGTGCGAAAGTCCGGCTGATTCCCGGCGGCCAAGACGCGAAACGCGACGTCTTCGCTCAACCGGCGATCGATCTTCCGCGACGAGAAGACGCCAACGCAGTAGGCGTACACCAGCACCTTGGTCATCATCACCGGGTGATACGGCGGCTGCCCCGCTCGTCGTCCTCGTAGACAAGCGTGATCGCCGACAGGTCCAATTGATCGACCAGGTCGCTCACGAAGTACGCCGGGTGAGCATCCGACAACCAATCGCGGAGGCTCGGCGGCCGCAGCAGATCCTGCTCAGGCACGTACGGGCGATACGTTTTGGCCATCGCCCGTAGTCAGGCTAGGCCCGCCGCGCGGGAATGCAGGATTATGGTGTGCGAAGTATCTGGATGGACGACGCGCCCGGCACTCTGAGGGCATCTCCGCCGTGCCGCTCGAGGGTCGATGGTGAGCATCAACGATGTGGAATCGACGCTGTGGGAGCGCGAACGGGACGCCTGGACCGGCGGGCCGAGTATTACCGCCGCAACCTCGCCAGGGATGTGTTGATGGTCTTTCCGGGCATGGTGCTGGGGCGGGTTGAGAGCTCAGAAGTGATCTTGATCCAACCACGAACGACCGGTACGGCGCAGGCTGTTCTCCGGCCCCGACGTGTCACGATAGAGACAGCCCAAATGACTTCAGTCCTCGTCGTCCTGGTGGCGTTGGCCACCGCCTGGCGCGCAGCCGTGCCGGCCGTGGTGCCGCTGTCGCCGTGGGCCGGCCTGCTGCGTTCCGTCACCGTGACTGTCGATGGGACGGCGCACCCGTTCATCTTCGATACCGGCGGCGGCCAAACAGTGATCACCCCAGAGGTGGCCGCGGCGGTCGGGTGTACACCGTACGGGCGAGCCATCGGATTCAGGATGAGCGGCGAGCGCGTCGAGTTC
>DASTVZ010000221.1:0-4387 GCA_035758845.1 Vicinamibacterales bacterium | reverse complement strand
GAGCGCAGCGGAATCGATCTCCAGATCGCACCGGTAGCGACCAGACGAGTGTCCGGGGTCATCGTGAGTACCGACTCCCCTCCGGGTGCTTTGCCAGTTCGAATCATGGCTGAGGAAAGTGTCGAGACGCCACTCGAGCAGGAGATCGCGACGACGTTGACGGATCGTTCAGGCGCCTTCGTGTTTCCGGCGGTGCCGGTTGGCCTTTATTCAATTCGCGCCGTAAGAAGTGCCCGGCTTCCCGGTGCGCTCGCAGGCACATCAACGATCGTTCACACCGGCGGTGGAACGATCTCGTCCGCTGACCTGATCGGCGCGCAGTTCTACGTCGACACGTCGAGCGTTCGTTGGGCCAGCGTTCCACTCGCGGTCGGGCGTGACGACATCTCGAATCTTTCAATTCCACTTCGATTCGGTCTGAGCATCACTGGCCGTTCGGAATCCGTCGGTCCGCGCGACAAGCCCGGTCCTGGCCTTACGCAAGTGCCAGTGATGGTCGATTCGATGGCCGAGACATCACGCATCGCGCCAGTCCCCGGGCGGTTTTACGGTTTTGGACAGTTCAGCGCTTCCGGGCTTGCTCCCGGGAAGTACGTCATTCGCGTCGGTTCTCCACCACAAGGCTGGTTTCTCCAATCGATCACCTACAACGGCCGCGATGTGCTGAGCACGCCGCTGGATGTTGACACCGCGGATGCCACCGGGATCACGTTCACATTCTCCGATCGTCCAACAGAAGTCGTCGGTAGTGTGCGCAACAGCGCGGGCACGAGCGACCCAGGTGCCAGTGTCATCGTCTTTCCTTCCGACAGCCAGACCTGGTCGAGCATGTGGTTGAGTGCGCAGCGTTTCCGCAGCGTCCGCGTTGAAGCCACCGGGGCGTTCAAGATTTCGCCGCTGCCCGCCGGCAGTTACTTCATCGTCGCTCTTCCAGACGAGGTCATCGGTGATTGGCAAGATCCATCATTTCTCGACGCGTTGAGCCGGGGTGCGACATCCGTGACGATCGCTGAAGGCGAGTCGAGGACGTTGGACCTTCGCGTTCGCGAGTTGAGGTAGAAATGCGGCCGCTCAAGCTGTGCCTCGTCCTATCGCTCGCGTGGATTGCACCGGCGACTGGGCAGCAGCCGGCACGCGAAGCTCGCAGGGGGGCGGGCGTCGGAACCCTATCCGTTTCGGGAATCGTGATCACTGACGACGCTGAGGGCAAGCCATTGCGGCGCGCTCGAGTGTTCCTGAACAACCCGGACGCGGAGATCGCGCGAACCACGATCAGCGACGATGCCGGACGGTTTGCATTCGCTGAGCTTCCCTCGGGCCGGTACACGGTGGGTGCGGCCAAAGATGGATACGTCACCACGAACTTTGGTGCTGGCCGGCCAGGAGGGCCAGGATCGCCGGTTGTGCTGACCGAGGGTGGCTCGAGCGGCGACATCACGCTCCGACTTCTTCGCGGCGCGGTGATCACCGGAACGCTGCTCGATCCCGATGGTCAACCGATCCCAGGCGTCAGCATGCGCGCGTTGAGGTATGGCTATACCGTCAACGGCGAGCGGCGATTGACGGCGGTGACGACGACAATGGCGGGCCACATCACCGACGATCGCGGTGTGTATCGCATCTATGGCTTGCCGCCCGGTGATTACACGATCGCCGCTCCGGCGATTCCGCAACTTTCGACGGGCGATGAGATTCTGATGATGACGGAGAGCGAGGTTCAGCGGGCGCTCAACGAAGTACGGCCGTCGTCGCGTCAGAGTCCGGTTGCCAGTGAAACGACAGGAGTTGCAGGCGGAGACGAACGGCGCGCCGTCGGGTATGCGACGGTGTTCTATCCAGGAACGCCCGTCTCGTCGCAATCAGTGATGATTCCGCTCGGCAGAGCGGAAGAGCGGACAGGCATCGACTTTCAGCTTCAATACGTGCCGATGTCGACGATTCGCGGCAGCGTCACCTGGCCATCGAACATGCCGCCTTCTATCACCGTGCACCTGATCGCGACCGATGACGTGATCTTGTCGGACACGAACAGCGAATCGCGAATCACGTCTGTGCAGCCGAAAGGAGAATTCAGCTTCGCCAACGTCCCACCCGGCTCCTACACCGTCATCGCCAGGGCACCGCAATCCTCGAGCATCCACTGGGCGACAGCGGATGTCGTCGTCGATGGACAGACTCAACCTGATGTCGCACTATCGATGCAGGCCGGCATGGCGCTCTCGGGACGCGTTGCATTCGATGGTCAGGCGGTACCGAACTATTCGAGAATCCAGGTCTCGCTCGTGCCACTCCTTACCGGTACCCAGGTCAGCCTTGCCACTCCGCCTGCGCGTGTCGACAACAATGGCCGTTTTTCGATTACCGGCATCACCGCCGGGAAGTATCGGTTACAAGCCACGATCGATGGATCGCCCGGTTGGATGGTCAGAACATTGGCGGCGAACGGACGTGATGTGCTCGATACGGCGCTCGATATCCGGCAAAGCGTTGACGGCGTCGTCCTGACGTTCTCCGATCGCGTCGCAGAGCTGTCGGGGACGGTCCACGACACAACCGGAAGATCGAGTGTTGGCGATACAGTGATTCTGTTTCCGGCAGACCGAACGCTGTGGACTCCGAGGTCGCGCTGGATCCGCGCGGAGCAGTCATCCACGGATGGCTCGTTTCAGTTTCGCGTGCTGGCTGCCGGGGAGTACTTCGTCGCCGCCATTTCCGATATCGATGACTACGCGTGGTACGACCCGGTCCTTCTCGATCGCTTGGCGGCGACTTCTGCGTTGAAGATCGCGATTGGTGAGGGCGAGAAGAAAGTTGTCGATGTCGTTCGTCAATTGCGCGCCCAGTAAAAGGCTCGAGCGACCGTCAATTACCCGCCGCTAATTCTTGCTCCACGACCACCCTGTGATTCGCCACCCGGCCGCGCTCTTCTGTAGCGCCACCGTCAAGAGCGAGCTGGTCTCCTTCACAGGCTTGCCCTTCTGCTTGTAGGAGTAGTCAGCTGGCACGACGACGTAAGCGCGGTCCGCGGTTACGTCAACGTGCTTCGGTGCACTGAGTTTTACACTGCCATCCGTAATGCCGTTCTTCTTCGCATCCGCGTCGTAGTCGGCCATCCACTTGGCGCAGGCGCCGGCGCCGTGCCACTCATGCGGCGGGAACTCGTCGATGATCGATGTCTGTTCCGCGCACGTCGCGGCAGCGGCCTTGGTGTCGCCCTTGTTGAACGCATCGGTGAACTGGTTGACGACTGCCACCACAGCTTTCTGGTCGGCAGTGGACGTCGGAACTTGCCCAAATGCCATCAAGCTGATCGCAAGGATTATGGTGTTCATTTGAGGATCACCTCTCGCGCGTATTTGGTGCCCACCACTTCGCGGTACTTGCTGCGATCCTGATAGCCCTGCATCTGGACCTGATCGCTGCCTTCAGTCTGCTGGAGCAGCGCGTCAGATTTCTCCACGTTCGCCTCGAGTGACGCGAGGCTCGCATACTCTCTGAGGATCAGCATGTTCCACGCGCCACCGTCGTCCATCGTTCGTAGAATCTTGTAGGACTTCTGAAATCCCGCCTTGACCTGCGCGTCTTCTCCCTTTTTGAACTGTCCGTCGAGATACTGCATGTACACCTGGTCCATCCCTGGCGCGATCTTGATCATCGTGACCGTCCAGACTGTTCCAGGGGTGTAGTACTTGTGCACCTGGGTAGCTACGGTGACAGTGATCGTCGCCGCGATTCCACCCGCCAACAGGCCTCTCATCAGTGTCCGCATGTCTTTCTCCTTCTAAACGTGCCCCGAGCATCGTGTTTGCGTGCACGGTCCCCGGCCGATCAGGTTTCGCAACTGAAACCGTTCGGGTGTGACGAACGGCTAAACGGTGTGACGAATGGCGGCGACTATAGCAGATACAAGCTCATCAGTAACGAATAATTGCGCGGTCGCCCGATAATGCACGCGTGCGGTGTGAACTTTACGGGGCGGCGTTGGTCGCGGTGATGCGCACCGCATGCGGTTCGACCGCACCGTCATCACCTTCATCGCCGGCCGCCGGCTCGACCGCGTTGACGCCGGTGCCGTCTACCGGCAGATAGCGCCGAGACCGCCGAGGAAGAAATGGCGCCGATCACCCTCCTTCTCGGCGGATTGACAGCGGAAGGAGGGTGATCGACGCCATTTTTCTCGGCGCCCTTTGCGTTCTCCGCGCGAAATCCGTATTGTCTGCGCTCGGCGCGAGACATCTGTGACCCGGCGAGGAAGTGGTTTCAAAACCAGATCGACGAACGGTGAACGCGGATCTCACGCAAAGAGCGCCAAGAGCGCAGGGAAGACTGGCGGTGTTTGCCGCAGCTACCGGTCGCGCCAGCGCTTCGCGCTGGCGACGGAGCACGT
>DASTVZ010000146.1:0-2318 GCA_035758845.1 Vicinamibacterales bacterium | reverse complement strand
GCGACGCTCCATTGATGTTCACCCGGACTATTGATCGTGTCACGTGCCTGATACAATGTGCGGCCTCACAGGGCAGAAACAAGGCCGAACAATTCCCTTCGCTAACGCAAGGAGCCTCTATGCGCACCCGTTGTCGTTCATGGACGCTGACGGCCACCGCAGTGGCCCTGTTGTTGTCGACCGCGGCCGTCCGCCCACAGGAGACGGCTCAGCCGCCTGCGCGCGCATTCACTTGCGATGAGATCGAAACGTTTCTGAAATCCGCAAAGGTGGGCAGGCAACGCGAGATTCCAGTCGGCGTGACCGTCCCGCTCCGTGCCACGCTCGATAACGGCACAGTGCGCCACGACGCGGCGATCCAGACAGCCGATATCAGGGAGGCGTCCTACACCACTCCGCGAGGCACGGAACTCAATTTCCGCGACACTTGGAAATTCAATGTCGCAGGCTACGAGGTGGCGAAGCTGCTGGAACTGAACATGGTGCCGCCGTACGTCGAACGCCGCGTGAATGGCGGCCCGTCATCGTTGTCGTGGTGGGTGAACGACGCGATGATGGAGCAGGATCGCGTCAAGAAGAAGCTCACGCCGCCCGACGTCGCAGGGTGGAACGACCAGATGCACGCTGGACGCTTGTTCCGCGAATTGATCGCAGACACCGACTTCAACATGACCAACACGCTCATCACGAAGGAGTGGCGTGTATGGTTGATCGATTTCAGCCGCGCGTTCCGACTCGCGAAGACGCTCCAGTTTCCCGACGAGCTCACCAGGGTCGATCGAAAGCTGCTGACGAACCTGCGCGCGCTGAACCGCGAGACCTTGCAGGAAAAGCTTCGCGCATGGCTCTCGAAAGCGGAGATCGACGCGGTGATCGCGCGCCGCGATGTCATCGTCGGCATCCTCGACAAGCAGATCGCCGCCAAGGGGGAAGCCGCAGTTCTCTACGATCTTTCTCGCGTGAAGGAAGCCTGCGGGACCGGACTCTAACCGCTATCTTTACTATCGATGCTTCCGTCACGTCTCCTGATCCTTCGCCAGAGATTCCCTGACGTCCGGCTCCCGGATGTAGAAGATGAGACCCGCCGCCAGATGGAGCAGAGCGGCTTCGCCGAGCAGCTGAAACCTGGCGCCCGCGTTGCGATTGGGGTTGGGAGTCGCGGGATCGCGAACATCGCCGCGATTGTCCAGAGCGTCGTCGCCTACTGGCGCAACCGCGGCATGTCGCCGTTCATCTTTCCGGCAATGGGAAGTCATGGCGCCGCGACACCCGAGGGACAGGCAGACGTTCTCGGCCGCCTTGGCGTTACGGAAGGCTCAATGGGCTGCCCGATCGTCAGTCGTCTGGAGGTGGTATCACTCGGGAAAACAGGCGACGGGATTGAAGTGTTCATGGATGCCGCCGCGCATGCCTCTGACGCCGTGATGATCGTCGCGCGCGTTAAATGGCACACCACGTTCAGTGGCCGCCTCGAAAGCGGCCTGATGAAGATGATGGCGATCGGCCTGGGCAAATTTGCCGGGGCGCAGAAGTATCACACCCATGCGAAGCGGTTGGGTCTCGAGCACGTCATTCGCACTGCCGGCCACCATGTGCTCGAATCGGGAAAAATGATCGGCGGCATCGCGATTGTTGAAGATGCCTACCACAACACCGCCAGGATCGAGGCAGTGCCCGCCGCCTGTATGGAACAGCGCGATGAAGAGAACCTCGCGCTGGCGAAATCCTGGATGCCAAGGCTTCCCTGCGATCTCGACGTCCTCATCGTCGACCAGATGGGGAAGAACATCAGTGGGACCGGCATGGATGCGAAGGTCGTCAATCGCGGCGAGGCGTGCGAATACAATCCGTGGCCCGGCATCCCGTCGATTCAGCGCCTTTTCGTCCGCGATCTCGATCCGGAGACCCACGGCAATGCGATGGGAATCGGAATGGCCGATGTCACGACCGAGCGGCTCGTTCGACAGATCAATTGGGAGTCGACCAGGGTCAACGCGTTGAGTTCAGGATTACCTTCGCGCATTCGTGTCCCGATGCATTTCCAGAGTGACCGTGAATGCCTGCAATGGGTTGCCGCGACGGCGGGAAGGATGGATCCTCGAGAAGTGACATACGGCTGGATTCGCAACACGCTCGCGCTCGATCGCGTAGTGATCAGTGCGAACCTGCGGGCGCGAGTTGAATCGCAATCACACATCGAGGTCGAACAGGAGATCGAACCTGAATGGGACGATCGGGGAGACCTTGTGAGTCCGCTTTGTGAAAGTCGAGTCTAAGGCCCGCCGTTTTGTTCTCCTGGTAGCCAACGACGTGTTCAG
>DASTVZ010000143.1:0-4888 GCA_035758845.1 Vicinamibacterales bacterium | reverse complement strand
TGGGAGGTCACGTTCCAGCCCGCCAAGATCGAGCGTCTGGTGCCCGGCAAGGATACCGAGGTTCAGGCGCTGGTGACGCCGAGCGACAAGTCGCTTGCCGGCGACTATCAGCTCGCGGTGCGCGCCACCTCGCGCGGCGAGACGGCGTCGAGCCAGTTCCGCGTCACGGTGAGTACATCCACCGTCTGGGGCATGGCCGGAGCCGGCGTGATCGGCGTCGCGCTGCTGCTGATGCTGGGTGCGGTTGCGAGGTTCGGACGACGATGAGCGACCAGCAGTACCCCGACGCCGCGACGCGGCTCGAAACCGTCATCGCGGCGCGCGATCTCACCAAGCGCTACGGCAAGACCAGCGTCGTCGACGCCATCAACTTCGACATCGCCAAGGGCGAGGTGTTCGGGCTGCTCGGCCCGAACGGCGCCGGCAAGACCACGACCATCCAGATGCTCACGACGCTCGTCGAGCCGACGAGCGGCACGATTGCCATCGACGGCATCGATCCCCGTCAACGGCCGCACGACGTGCGGCGGCGCTTTGGGATTGTGTTTCAGGACCCGAGCCTGGACAGCGAACTGACCGCGTACGAGAACATGGAACTGCACGGCGTGCTGTACCACGTGCCGCGACGGACGCGGATCGAACGGATCGAGCGTCTCCTCAAGCTCTTCGAGCTGTGGGACCGGCGCGACGGACTGGTGAAAACGTTTTCCGGCGGCATGAAACGGCGGCTCGAGATCGCGCGCGGCTTCCTGCACACGCCGAAGATCCTCTTTCTCGACGAACCGACGCTCGGACTCGATCCGCAGAGCCGCAATCAGCTCTGGACACACGTCAAACACTTGAACGAAACCGAGCGGGTCACGGTCTTCCTGACCACGCATTACATGGACGAAGCCGACCGCGTCGCACAGCGGATCGCGATCATCGATCACGGCCGAATCGTGGCCCAGGGATCGTCGCAGGAACTCAAGGCGCAGACGAAGACGGACTCACTCGAGCACGCATTTCTTGCGCTGACCGGCTCGACGATTCGCGACGAGCGCGCCGATGCCGCCGACCAGATGCGTCAGGTCGTGAAGATGTGGAGGCGATGAGATGAGTGCCATCTACATTCTGTGGCTGCGTGAGCTCAAGCGATACTCGCGCTCGCGCGCGCAGATCATCGCCTCGCTCGGACAACCGCTGTTGTATCTCCTGGCACTCGGATTCGGACTCGGGCCGGTGTTCGAGAAGGCAGGACAGGGAAGTTATCTGCAGTTTGTCGCCCCCGGGGTGATCGGCATGTCCGTGCTCTTCTCGTCGATCTTTTCAGGAATCGGCCTGCTCTGGGACCGGCAGTTCGGGTTCTTGAAAGAAACCCTCGTCGCCCCGGTGCCCCGCCTGCACATCATGATCGGCCGGACGGTGGGCGGCGCGACGGTGTCGATGATTCAGGGCATGCTGGTGATCGTCATCTGCCTGATCGCCGGCTTTCGTCCGCAGCACCTCTCCTCGCTGCCGATGGCGGTCGTGTTCATGGCGTTCATCAGCATTGTCTTTGCCGCCCTGGGGACGACCATCGGATCGCGGCTGCAGAACATGCAGGGCTTCCAACTGATCATGAACTTCCTGGTGATGCCGATTTATTTCCTCTCCGGCGCGCTCTATCCATTGAACAATCTCCCGAGAGGCCTCGCGGTCGCGACGCGAGCCGATCCGCTGACCTACGGGATCGACGGTCTGCGCGGCGCATTCATCGGCACGTCGCATTTCAGCTACGCGACGAATGCCGCCGTGCTGACCGTCGTCGCGGTGGTCTTTCTCGCGATGGGCGCGCGATCCTTCGCGAAGATCCAAATCTGAGGAGTTCCGGAGGTAACGGAGAACACGGGACAAGCCTTAACGCGGAGACACGGAGGCACGGAAAATCTCGAGAGAATCAGTGTTTTCGCGCTCCGTGGTCAAGCTTGTTCCGTGTTCTCGTTCATCTCCGGCGCCTGGTAGAGAAGCGATCCACTCACCTCGACGCCGGCAACGCGAACGCCGTGACACTGTCGTCGGACACGGGTATGTTGCCCAAGAGGCTGCCGCCGGTTGACGTAATGACGACGTATTGGCGGCCGTCTTTGCCTTGATAAGTGCTCGGCGTCGCATAGGCTGCGCCGCCAAGCTTGTACGTCCACACTTCCTTCCCCGTTTTCGCGTCAAACGCACGAACCCTCGCGTCGTCGGTTGCACCGACAAACACCAGCCCGCCTGCGGTCGCGATCGTTCCTCCATTACCGGGCCGCCCCGTCTTCTGCTTGTCGGGCGGAAGGCTGTCGGTGACGCCAAGAGGCACACGCCAGGCGAACTCGCCGGTGTTGACGTTGACTGCTGTCAGCTGTCCCCACGGCGGCTGCTGGCACATCATGTTCATGGCGGCGAAGCGGCCGCCGCCGGGAATTCCTTCATAGGGACCTCCGGGATGCAATCGATTCCCCTGGCCGGCTGCCTGCGCCTGTCCTGTCGCTTTCGGATCGCGATCGGTCATCCCGGCGATTTGCCCGAGTTCGTTCGTGTTCACGAACAGGTATCCGAGCTGCGGATTGAACGAGGTGCCGCCCCAATTCACTCCGCCATGATTGCCGGGAAACTGCACGCGAAGCCGCTTGTATCCCTGCGGGAGATACGGCCCCCCCATCTGCAGGCCTTCCATCAGCTTCCTGCACGCCGCCTCGAGTTCCGGTGTCACCGTTGCCACATCTTCCGCTTTCATCGTCATCCGTGAAAGCGGCGGCGGCTTTAACGGAAATGGCTGTGTCTGCGACGCGCGCTCGAGCGGCACTTCGCTTTGCGGCACTGGCCGCTCTTCGACGCCGTAAATCGGCTTGCCGGTGACCCGATCGAGAAGAAACAACAGTCCCGGCTTGTTGATAACAGCAACTGCCGGGATTGTTCTGGTTCCCTGCTTGACGTCAATCAGGGCGGGTGCACCGGAGAGATCGGCATCCCAGATATCGTGATGGACGATTTGAAAGTGCCAGAGATACTTCCCGGTGTTTGCATCTGCCGCGACAATGCTGGTGCCAAAGAGATTGTCGCCTGGGCGATCGCCGCCATACTGATCGACCGATGGCGCGCCGAAGGGCATGTAGACCAGTCCGCGCTCAACGTCGACAGTGATGAATCCCCAGACGTTGACGCCCGATCGATTCTTCCAGCTGTCGCCTGCCCACGTGTCGTTGTACTTCTCGCCCGCACGGGGAATTGAGTGAAAAGTCCACGCCAGTTTGCCTGTGTGAATGTCCCACGCGCGCACGTCGCCGGCTGGACCTTGCGGCGGATTTTCCTGTGTTCGACCGCCGGTGATGATCAAGTTGCGATAAACAGTCGGCGGAGAGCTGAGGCCATTCGTTCCCTGCAGCCCTTGCAGGATCTCCGGCGTGTTCAAGTCCACGCTGCCACGATCACCAAATGCAGGATTGGGCTCGCCTGTTTTTGCATTCAGGGAAAACAAGCGGCCGCCGCCTGTACCGAACACAATCTGCGGCGGCGTTTGCGCATCACCCGGCCAGTACTCGACGCCGCGCGTCGACGCGCTGCCGGTAGGCACTCTGAAAATCCACACTTCACGTCCCGTCGATGAATCCAGCGCCACCACGCGCCCGTAAGGCGTCGTCAGATACATCACACCATCCACGACGATCGGTGTCGTTTCGCTCGAGGCAAATCCCGAACCGCCGCGTCCTCCGCCACGACCGGGCGTGGGCGCGGCGCCAGATGCGTTCTGCTCTGTGGACGGTGGCCGCATGTGATAGACCCACGCAACCTGAAGGCGATCGGCATTCGCGGGTGTGAGTTCGGTGAGCGGTGAGAAGCGCTGGCCACCTGAGTCGTGCCCGTAGGTCGGCCATTCACTTGCGAACGCCGCGATCGTTGGTTTGGATTGCGCCGTAATCGTCGTGTAAACGGAAAGTGCCGCGACAGCAGCTCCGGCAATTACGAGCGCCGTACGTTTCATATTCAGAGTCCTCTCTCGCTTACGGCTTAAGCCTTAAGCCCTAAGCCCTCGTAATCTTCAGGCGTATCGACATCCCCGGCGACACCAGCATCGTCAACGTCGATATTGACGATTGTGTGGTCGTGCGCGCGAAGGACAGCCTTTGCGCCAACTGCCGGGTCGGCGTGCCGCAGTTCGTCGAACAACGTCCGCGAGAATACAACGGGATGACCGTTGCGCCCTCGATACCGGGGACGGACAATTGGCGCGCCGGTGGCATTAAATGTGGCGATGAGTGTGACAACCGTGTCAACGGCGATCATCGGCGCATCGACTGGCACCACCATCAACCCGCGGATCCCCGGACGATCGGCCCGCCGCAGCCCTGCCTGCAGCGACGACAACTGACCGCCAGCGTCAGCATCCGGGTTTTCGACCCACCGTGCGCGTGAATCGAGCGATTCGACCGTCGATCTCAAAAACTCGTCGTCCGGTCGTCCAACCACAAACGGCGCGTCCACACCGCCAGTTGTGAGTGTATTGACAAGACGCGCGACAAATGTGCGACCGCACGGCGCTATCAGCAAGGCTTTCGGCCGCCCCATTCGCGTCGACCGGCCTGCGGCGAGGATCACCCCGGCGATCATCGCGCGATTCTAATTCCACTTTTGAAAGTGAACTCGATTTTGGCGGCAGCCGCGTCGCCGGAACTGGCGCAAAGGGCCGGGAACTTCCGTTCGGGGGGTAACCCTAACCCTTGTCGTTTTCTTGACTTCCAGATCGGAAGTCCCTACACTGGCCCCGCTTTCAAGCTCAGCGTGCGGGGGTGAACGCCGCACGTGGCAGGATTTCGGCAGGTCGTCGGCGCCTCCCCGAGCAGTTGCGGGCCGCCTCCGCCGGCCCTCTTTCTCCCGATCGAGCTTGGAC
>DASTVZ010000118.1:0-31946 GCA_035758845.1 Vicinamibacterales bacterium | reverse complement strand
GGCCGTTGACGGGATCGCCGCCGAGTCCTGCCGGCTGGATCATCACGACAGCGAGGAACAAGGCAATCGATCGCTTGCGTCGCGAGGCCTCGCGCGAGGATCGGCACGCACAAGCCGCGCTGCTTCACCGAATCTCCGGTCGCGCGGGGTCTTTCGATCCCGACGGCGGCGATGGCCCGAGCGAGGAGGAACACGTGCGCGACGATCGATTACGGCTGATCTTCACTTGTTGTCATCCGGCGCTCGCCACAAGCGTCCAGGTCGCCCTGACGCTCCGACTGCTCGGCGGCCTGACGACGTCGGAGGTCGCTCGCGCATTCTTGACCTCAGAGACAACCATGGCGCAGCGACTCGTCCGGGCGAAAGGAAAGATCCGCGATGCAGGGATTCCGTATCGCGTTCCGGATGAATCGGAGCGACCCGCGCGCTTACGGGCGGTGCTCGCGGTCGTCTATTTAATCTTCAACGAAGGCTACGCTGCCGCCGCGGGTGAGCACCTTGTCCGCGAGGAGTTGTGCGCCGAAGCCATTCGGCTTGGACGCATGTTGTCCGATCTCATGCCGGACGAACCCGAAGTGCTCGGCTTGCTGGCGTTGATGCTATTGATCGACGCGCGACGTCCTGCGCGAGTTGGTCCTGACGGGCAACTCGTGCGATTGGCCGATCAGAACCGCGCTAATTGGAACCACACATTGATCGCGGAGGGACAAGCGATTGTGCGCCACTGTCTCCGGCGGAATCGACCAGGCGCGTACCAGATACAGGCGGCGATCAATGCCGTTCACAGTGACGCGTCAGCGGCGAACAAAACGGATTGGCGGCAGATTCTCCAGCTTTACGACCAACTCCTTCAGTTCACGCCCGGGCCAATCGTGGCGCTGAATCGAGCCGTTGCACTTGCCGAAGTGTCCGGACCGGAAGTCGCGCTTCAAACAATCGATGCGATCAAGGATGCAAATGCTCCTCTGAGTCGCTACCATCTGTTTCACGCGGTTCGCGCGGACTTGTTAAGGCGAACCGGTCGTCTCGCCGAGGCGGCAGCCGCGTACGAAACGGCAGTCGCGTGCAGCGCCAACCAGACGGAGAGGGATTTCCTGCGGCAAAACCTCGAAGCGATCAGTCGTCCCGATTAGGGACGGAATCGTCCCAGATTCGAACACTCTTGCGCTTTATTCACTGCGCGCGGGGCCCCACCCCCGCTCGCTCTCCCTTTTCCCTTTTCCCTTTTCCCTTTTTCCGTGGCACGCCGCTGGCAGTGGCGGCGCTCGAATGATCTGGACCGATCTGCGTTACTCGGCAAGAAGTCTCGCCCGCAGTCCAGGTCTGACAACGACACTTCTTCTCACCATCGCGCTCGGCATCGGCAGCAACGCCGCCGTCTTCGCATTCATTCGCGGACTCGCTGCGCCGGGCACAGGGGACCCTGACTCCACTCGCCTCATGTCGGCCGCAATGTCGCGCATCAGCATGCTTCTGACGTCGGCGGCATGGGGAGTGTTTGTCGTCGCATGCGTCAACGTTGCGACTCTTCTGCTCTCGCGATCGTCGGCGCGGACCCGCGACTCGAGCCTGCGAATGGCTCTCGGAGCCAGCCGCGGACAAATGACTCGACAGTTGCTATCCGAGGCGGTCCTGCTTTCCCTGATGGGTGCAGCAATCGGCGTCCTGCTCGCATCATGGACGACCCACGTCGTTCCATCGCTCCTATTCGAACAAGATGCCGAGCAACTGATATTGATTCCCGATCTCTCCGCGACCATCACTGCTTCGCTCGGGTGCGCGGCAATCATGATCGGTTGCAGTCTCGTACCGCTCGTCGAGATTCGACAGGATGATTCGGCCCGGGTCCTGCGCCGTGAAAGTGCGGGGCCGTCGCTGCCGATGCGGCGCGTGCGTAGCACTCTGGTGATCGTGCAGATGACGTGCTGCTGTCTGCTGGTCGTCTCCGCCGCCATTCTCATTAACGGGTTCCGCGGCGCTCTTCGAACTCACGCCGGTCAATATCTGAGGCACGCGATTCTTGCAACCGTGGAATCGCAAGAGCGATTCGAGCGTCCGGATCTGGGGCTCGAGTACTTTCGAGCGATTGAACAGGCAGCGCAGGTGATGCCGCAAACGGTGACGACAGCCTGGTCCGGTATGCCGCCAGGTACCCGACCCGGATCGTTGTCAGTCCGCATCGTGCAGGCGCACGCGCCAGTGCGCGACGCGACACTGGAGTTCATTCCTTTCACGCCTCAATCGCTCGACGCAGTCGTCCTGCCTCCAGCCGCGGGGCGGATGTTCGGTGGCGGCGATACCGCAACGTCTTGCCGCGTCGCCGTGATCAACGACGCGGCGCGCGACGTTCTCGGAGGGAACGTCGTTGGTGAAACGATCCAGGACTTTGCCGGCCACCGCACCGAGATTATCGGCGTCGTCGCAGCCCGCCCGGCAGCACAGGAGGCGCCAGTTCGTCCGACGGTCTACTACTACCCTGATCAGGAATCGGTATCGCCCGATCTGATCGGGCCGACTCGATTTCGGGTGCCTGCTGACGTGCGTCACCCGCACGGCGTGGTGGAGACGCAGATCGTCTCTTCAACCTACCTGGATCTCATGGGACTTACAGTCACGGCTGGAACCGCGTTTACGAACAGCGGGCGTAGTTGCCGGATCGGCCTGGTCAATGAAGAGGCGAGCGAACGGTATTTTGGTGGAAACGCCGTCGGCGGCGCAATCATCGACGAATCCGGGCATCGTACCGATGTCATCGGCGTCCTTCGATCCGCGGTTCTCAGAGCGTCGCAACGACAAGTGGATCCGACAATTTATCTTCCCATGGCGCAGGACTTTGTCCCGCGGATGACGCTGATCATCGGATCGCGTGACGCAAGCGCTGCAACTGTTGCGTCGGTCCGCAGCCGGCTCGACGCGATCCCGGGAGGCAGATCACCGGTGATGGTGACGACATTGGAAGAGCATCTGAGCCGCGTCGCCCTGGCACCCGAACGAATTGCGATGGTGCTGGTCGGTGCGTCAGCGGCGATGGCCGTCGTGCTTGGCGGTCTCGGTCTCTACGGCGCGATGGTCGACGCCGCGCGCCAGCGCCGCCGCGAGTTCGGAGTGCGCATTGCGCTTGGTTCGCAGAGTTGGCGATTAGTTGGTCAGGTACTCAGAGAAGGAGCGCGCCTCGCCGCCGCCGGGACCATTGCCGGATTGCTCCTTTCCCGAGTCGTGGCGCGATGGTTGCTGCAGATTACGCCGAGTGCAGAGCCAACACCGGGGTGGGTCTGGCTCGCCGCCCCGGCTACGCTTCTCGCTGCGGTACTGATCGCAAGTGTGCTGCCCGCTCGAATCGCACTCGCGACAGATCCACTCACCGTCATGCGCGACGAGTGATGCGTCTCAACGGGGCCACGGCGTGCCGTACGCAGTTGCGACGACCTGCACGTGACCGGCCGTTGCCTTCCAGGCGGAGGCCGAAGTCGGCACCTGGTGGCTGTCGACGAATCCCCGCACCTTCGACGCTTGTGCGAGAAGCTTCGACGCTTCCGCGGAGCTTGGTTTCGCATCTTTGACGCGATCGCGGAGCGCCTTCGCATCCTTCGTCAGCTGTTCCGCCTCCGCAATGGCTGCCTGACGCGCCTCTTTCGAAACTGTCGGGGTCTTCTTCAGATCGTTGTCCAGTGATTTCTTGAATTGATCGGACGTTGCGGCAACCTGCGAGACCGCGGTCACCAGCTCGCCATCGCCAATGCGACGCACTGCGGCGTCGGCGGACAATGGAAAGTCAGCACCGTAGGCGACGGCGAGCACCTTCAAATCCGACGCAAGCCGGTTCCATTCGCTCTCCCCTTTCGTTCCGGGAGGCTGTTGACGGAAAAACGCTTCGATCGCCGAAGCCCGGCGAAGGAGAGTGGCAACCTCGGCGCTCGCGGCGTATTCGGGCTTCAGTCGCTCCTCCACGCGATCGATGCTTTCCTGAAAGTCGTTCAAGACGTCTTTGACATTCACCTCGCCCGACGGCTGACGGAGTACGCTGTCTTTCAACTTGCCGTCGAGTTCATCGTCGAATTTGTCGCGTCCCTGCTCGATCCGGGTGATGAGGCCTTTGACATCGCGATCGGTAAGACGATCGGCCGCAACAACTGGTGACGACAGACCGGCGACGATCGCGACCATGAGTGCTGCGCGCGTCATTTGTCCTCCTCGACGTGTGCGGGCCTGCGGCGACTGCTGTCTACCAACGCCACATGCGGATGTCAGGAAAGCCAGAAGGAAACTTGCAAGAAACCGGCGCGCAGACATGTCCGTTAGCGTCCCCGCGATCCGACGGCAAATAGCGTCGACGCTGAACGCACGTACATGACACCGTCTGAGAGCGCCGGTGTCGCCATGAGCGGCTCGCCCATCGAGTTGGTGGCAATCAATCGGAACTGACGGCCGGCAGCCACGACCAGCATCTCGCCGTCCTCGTTCGAGAGATACACGCGACCATCGGCGGCAACCGGCGACGCGCTGAATCCGCTGCCAACGGGATCGAGACGTTGACGATAGATCTCTGTGCCGTTCTCAATTTCGTAGGCATCGAAGATGCCATCGTTGTTGAGCGAGTAGAGAATGCCGCGGTACGCCAGCGGCGTCGGCATGTAGGGGCCGCGGGCGGTTTTGCTCCAGGCAACCGCGGTGCTGCTGTTGCGATCGTTGCCGAGCGTCAAATCCCCCTGCGCGCCTGGACGAACGGCAAAGATCGGCTTTTCCGGCCGCCGGCCACTCGCGACGATGATCAGGCCGTCGGCGAAGATCGGTGTCGGCGCCGTGATCTTGGAGCTGCCGCCCAGTCGCCACAACTCCTTCCCCGTGCGCGCATCGTAGCCGCGAATGTAGTTGGCCGCGTTGGTGACCAGTTCCGCGCGATTGCCGATCGTGACCACCGTCGGCGTGCCCCACGAGGGCAGCTCGTCGCGATTGGTCTTCCACACGGTTTTTCCAGTGGCGGCGTCGAGTGCGAGCACGAATGAATCCGCCTGCGTATCGCACTGCAGCAGTACGAGCCCGTTCCAGATAATCGGCGAACTTGCCGGTCCCCATTCGTACGACGGAATGTCGTACGCCCCCATGTCGACATGGCCGAGATCCACTCTCCACAGCGGTGCGCCATTCACGTCGTAGGCGTACACACCCTGAGAACCGAACCAGGCAACGACAATGCGGCCATCAGTTGCGGGCGACGCACTCGCATAGGTCGACTTGATGTGCCGTTTGTTGACCGGCGCTCCGTCGAACGCGGTTCGCTGCCAGGCGATCTTTCCCGTTCGCTTGTCGATGGCGTAGAGCACCCACTGGTGACGCGACCGGTCGTCCGACGCATCGCCGTCGCCGTAGAGGCCGCGCTTGAAGGTTGCACCCGGCCGGCTGCTGATCGCGCTGGTGACAAATACGCGATCGCCCCACACCACCGGGCTCGAGTGCGCGAGACCCGGAATCGGCGTCCGCCAGAGGATGTTTTCTCCCGTTGTCCCGTTCCATTTATCGGGAAGATGTTGGCCGTCGGCGACTCCCGACGCATTGAATCCCCTGAACGATGGCCAGCTGCCCTTGCTCGCCGCCGCCTGCGGCAACGTGACCGCGCCATCACCACCAGTGCGAACGATCTTCCTTTCCGGAATCGCGGGCTTCTCCCCTTCCGGCAGCCACGTGCTGTCGTGAAGGATCATCCGCCGTAGCACGCATCCGTCATCGATCAGCGCGAGCAAAAGGTGTGGGCCGTCGAGGCGAAACCGATAACGACCCGGGCCGCCGCAGTCTTGCACCGAGGGCGTCGTTATCGTCAGTTCATCTTTGTTCGCTTTCCAGGAACCGTTGAATGTCGGCCATCCCTCCCCTTGAAGCGCGAAGGCGCCGTCGGGGGAGAACTTGAGAGTGAAAAACCCGTAGTGCAGTGGTGTCGTTGGGACCGCAGATGACTGTTGCGTAACGACGCCAAGCGTCGCGCCCAAGAACACGACGACACAGACGCCAAATGTGCAACGCGCGGGTATGATGCGCACGATTCGGATGCTAACACCAATTCCTGAACAGTGAACCTCCTCACCCGATGCGGTGTCCAACGTAAACATGCTTGAAGCACGCGGTTTGACGAAACGCTATGGTGGATTTCTCGCCCTTGATCGGGTCGACTTCCAGGTCCGCCGCGGTGAGATCCTTGGTTATCTCGGCCCGAATGGATCGGGCAAGAGCACGACAGTCAATGCCGTCGTCGGCCTAATCGATCCGAGCGCAGGCTCGCTCTGGCTCGATGGCGTCCACATGCTGGACGATCCCGAGGGATATAAGCGGCGTATCGGCTATGTCCCGGAGGAGCCGCACCTCTATACCCATCTGACCGCAATCGAATACCTCATGCTGGTTGGGCGACTTCGTGGTCTGTCGGAACCGGCGCTGACAGTGCGGGTCCCCGAGCTTCTTCGGCTTCTGCTCCTATGGGACAGCCGATATTCGACGATGGCCGCGTACTCGAAGGGGATGCGCCAGCGCGTGCTCCTTGCAGCAGCGCTTCTTCACAATCCCGATCTGCTTGTTCTCGACGAGCCGTTCTCCGGACTCGATGTTACGGCAGGGCTCCTCTTTCGCACGCTGCTGCGCATGTTCGTCTCAGGGAACCGGATGGTACTCTTCAGCACGCACCGGTTCGACATGGTCGAACAGCTCTGCTCTCGCGTCGTCATTCTCTCGGAAGGACGCATTGTCGCCGAGCACGATGTTGCGTCACTCCGCGCCACCGGCTCTCCATCGCTCGAAGATATCTTCGTTCGCGTAACCCGCCAGACCGATTTCACTCCGCTGGCACGACGGATTCTCGACATCGTCGAAGGAGCCTGAGACGTGCGTGGGCCGGCCTTCTGGCAACGGATCTCGCAGCGCCCTGACTCGCGGCTGACGTCGCATTTTTTCGGCGCGATGTTCGACTTCGGGATTCTGACGCCTGCCGGCGCCGACTCGTTGATCCATTTGTCGCTCGGCGCCATTGGGGCGCTCCTTGCACTGGGACTTGGGTTCGTACGCGTTTACGCGGCGAAGTACGCAGTGCTCTCTGGAGCCCGCTCGCCCGAACCGTACCGAATCGCCGTGCTCGGCGATGATTTGTTCTTGATCGGTTTGTCGATGCTGTTGATCGCGCTGCTGACACTTGTGGTCAGTCAATCGCTCTTCCCCGATGAGCGCGACTTCCGCATTCTCGGACCGTTGCCCGTTCGACGAATCGTCATCTTTCGCGCAAAGCTTGCCGCACTGTTTCTGTTCACGGGAATGTTCGTCGCTGTCCTGCACCTTGCGCTGACTCCCCTCGCGGTACTGACGTCGGTGAGTCGATACAGCGAGCACATGGTTGTGTCGCGGCTCCTTGCCTGGATCGTGGCAAGTGTGAGCGCCTCGGTATTCTCCGTGCTCGCCGTCGCCGCGATCGTTGGCGTCCTGAGCCTTGTCGTCTCGCGGACGCGACTGCACTCGTTCACCGCGATCGTCAGAAGCGTGATATTGGCGCTACTGGTCGTCGCGCTCCCGTTCGTCTTTCGATTACCAGCGCTAGGCCGGCCAATGAGCCTGCACGCAACGTGGTTAGCCATGCTTCCACCGGCGTGGTTCGTCGGACTGCAGCGCGCACTGCTCGGAAGCCCCGATGCCTGGTTCCTGCAACTTGCTGAAATCGCGTTGACGGCACTCGGCGCGGGAGCGCTCGTCGTCGCCTCCGCCTACGTGCTGCTCTTTCGGCATTTCGAGCATCTTCTGCTGCGGCCGCCATCGATTTCCGCGCCCTGGCTGTCGCGCGACGGTGATCGGAGTCGGCCCAGGACCATGTCAGTTGACTCGGCTCAGATTGCGCGGTCGGCAGCATTTCGAGCGGTGTACCGATTCACCTCGGCGACACTTCGACGGAGTGAGTTGCATCAGGCAGTGTTACTGGGGCTATCGGCGTGCGGCGTGGCATTGACCTCGAGCCGGCTCGTGGGCGCGGGCTGGCTCAAGGGCGTCAGCTCGGAAAACCCCCACGCCGCCTTTCTGGAATATCTGGCGCTATGGACACCATTCGCGCTGATGTTCATTTACGGACTCGGCGTTCGCGCGGCGATCGCATTACCGATGACACATCGCGCCAACTGGATCTTTCGCTTGACCGAGACCGATGCGACTCGCAGCGAGCAGATGCGCGCGGTGGAACGCATCGTCACCGCCTATGTCGTCGGGCTGCCGCTCGTTGCAGGATTACCGGTGTTGTGGTCGGTCATCGGACTGAAACAGGCTGCGATCGCGATGCTGATCGTCGCGTTTGTTGGCGGCGTCTTCGTTCACGCCGTCCTGCTGGAATGGCGACGAATCCCGTTCACCTGCTCGTACATGCCCGGCAAGCGGCTGATCGTCTACACCGTCGTCCCGGGCTTCGCCGCGTTCGTGTTGTTTGCAGCGGCGGGCGTCCGTCTTGTCCGGGCAGCTCTTTATGCAACCGAGATGGCGATCGCCATCGGCCTTGTTCTCCTTGTGATTGCCGCAATACTCCGGCGGAAGCGCGTAGCCGAGTGGAAAGAAGCCCCGCTAATGTTCGAGGACGAATTGCCAGATCAGCCGCTGCAGTTGGGACTCTGACCCTCCCGCCTTGGCCCAAAGGCCACTTGAACCGCGGATCGTGTGGGGATAGCCTCAGCGATCGCTTACCCTAAAAGGAGGTTGTATGAACGCAGGGCTTGTCGCGTGCACCGCTGTCGCGGCATTCATTGCCGGCAGCATCGGCGCGGATCTCACACCGACGGCACGACCGGTCCGCACCGACATCATCATCGCGAGCGATGCAGGCGCGTACGGGACCGTCTCCGCTCAAGAAAAAGGGCGGTTCAAGCAGCAAGGAGACGATTGCATCTGGGATGCGAACGACGGCGGTCCGAACCAGTGCACCCCCATTACGCGTGGTCGCTTCAAAAAGGGCGGAGACGACTCGTGCACGTGGGACTCGAACGACAACGGCCCCGATCAGTGCAAACCACCAAAAGGACGCTGGAAGCAAGGCGGCGACGGCTCGTGCAGCTTTGATCCGAAGGACGACGGTCCGAATCAGTGCAATCCACGGCGGGCGCGTGGAAGAGCGAGAAAGTAGCAAGCGGGCACTACAACAATGTCCCCCGCAGCACCACGATCGCCACCGAGAAGTAGATCACGAGCCCGGTGACGTCGACGAGCGTCGCGACAAACGGTGCAGACGACGCCGCAGGATCGAATCCCAAACGCTTGAGCAGGAACGGCAACAGCGATCCGCTGAGCGTCCCCCACATGACGACGCCAACGAGCGAGACGGCGACAGTGATTGCGACAAGCAGCCAGTGCGGACCGTAGATATCGGAGAAGGCGGACCACACGCTGATCCGCAGGAAACCGATCGCGCCGAGAATCGCGCCCAGCGCGAGACCAGCGAGGAACTCGCGCCGCATCACTCGCCACCAATCCATCAGTGTCACTTCGCCGAGGGCGAGCGCGCGAATGACCAGCGTGGCTGCCTGAGATCCCGAGTTGCCGCCGCTTGAAATAATCAGCGGAACAAAGAGTGCGAGAACGACTGCTTTCGAGATCTCCGATTCGAAGGCGCCCATTGCGGTGGCGGTGAGCATTTCACCGACGAATAGCGCCGTCAACCAGCCGGCCCGTTTCTGGATCATCTTGCCGAAGGCGATGGAGACGTATGGCTCGTCCAACGCTTCCGAACCACCAATCCGCTGAATCTCGCGTGTCGCCGTGGCTTCCGCCACGTCCAGCACGTCGTCGATCGTGACAATGCCAATCAACATTCCCGCGCTGTCGGTCACCGGCAGCGCGCTGCGATCGTATTTGCGAAACACTCCGACCGCCGTTTCCTGATCGTCGGTCGCCTTCAACGCGACGAAGCGGCGATCCATGAGCTCGGTGACACGCCGATCGAGTGGGGCGAGCAGGAACTCGCGAATTCGGACGTCGTCGACCAGCAAACCCTGCTCGTCAACGACATAGATCACGTTGAGCGTTTCGCTGTCCTGACCGTGTGCGCGTACGTAGTCGAGCACTTCGCGGACGGTCCACTGTTCGCGGACCGCGACGTAGTGCGGCGTCATCAAGCGGCCGACGGACTTTTCCGGATATCCCAGCAGCGTTACGGCAACGGCGCGCTCGGCCGGCGTCAACAGTGCAAGCAGCTGACGAGTCGCTTCAGCGGGCAATTCTTCGAGGAACAGGGTGCGATCGTCGGGTGCCATGTTGTTGAGGAGGCTGGCCACGTCCTCCTGCGCCATGGCTTTCAGGAGCGCTTCCTTCGACTCCTGCGAGAGGTACTCGAAGACCGCAGCGGCGTCTTTTCGCGGCATGACGCGGAAGACGACGACCTGGTCTTCGAGACTGAGAGCGGTGAGGAGCGGTGCGACGTCGCCGGCGTGGCGATTGCGAAGCATGTCCCTGAGCCGGGCGTAGTCGCGCGCGCGAAGCATCGCCGCGAGTTCCTCCGCCGGCCGGGCCACTTCACGAATCGCCGCGACGGCAGCGTCTCGTTCGGAGCCGGTGAGCTGTTGTTCCATTTGTTTCAGCGCTGCTCTCACGACGTCGTCGTGATGTACGTGCGGACCGACGCTCTTGACCGCGTCGAGCCACAGGCGGTGAATCAGATCGAGGTCGCTCGAGGTGAGTGATGGCGGGTGAGCACCCAGGTGATACGTATCGGCACGGCCGCTCCGGTGATAGATGACCAGCCGGACGTCGAGCGCTTCCGGTTTGTCCGCGCGCTCCCACGCCTCGCCGAGGAGTCGCGCCTGATCCTCGGCCGAGAGCGTGATCGACTCTCCGACGTAGACGTCGGACGAGCGAAGTCGAAGAACCGTCGTGACGATGGCGTCGAAGACGTTGTGGGTCGGAACGATCAACAGCCGCACCGGCCGTCCGATTCGTTCCGCCAGCGCCACGACGTCCGACAGAAGCCGCCGTTCGTACGCGGTCGGCGTCGTCTGGCTGGGTCCTTCCTCGGTGATGTCGGCGTCGAGCAACCGTGCCGTCATCACGACGACGTCCCGATCCCCTGGCGTCTGTAGCGCCGCGACGACATGCGCCAGGAGGTGCGGATTTCGAACCGGCACCAGGACATTTCCGGGACGCGCGTCGATTTGATGAGGCGAGAGCTCAGACGAAATCAACAAATCGAAAGTGCTCTCGTCAGCACCACTGTCGACGGGAGCTGTTGGGCGCACCGTGCCCGCGTTGAACCATAAGGACAACGCAACAATCAGACCTGCGACGGAAATCGAGGCGAGATCTCCGCTCAACACCATGGCCGCGCAGCCGACTGTGACGAGCGTCGCGGCGAAAAATAGTCCAAACGAGAGTTCGCGACTGCCGATACGGGGATTGAATGGGGCCTTATAGGGCGGCGCTGTCTGACGCGTGCGGCGCAGTCGAATGAGTGATGCGATCGCAAGCACGAGCATCGTCGCAACTGCGATTCCGTAGCCGCGCGCCAGCCAGGATACGCGACCGCTGCTCACCACCACGATCACGGTCATCGCGCCAACCGTGACGTCGACGGCGCGCGCTGGAGTGCCGAAGCGCGTATGCAGCGACGAGAGGCCGGAGGGCAGCGTGCCGTCGGACGAGAAGCGCTGGAGCATCTGCTCGGCATCGGCTAAGGCCGAGTGCGTCGCTGGAACAAGCATCAGCGCCACCGCCGAGGCCAGCGCAATGGCGAGCAGCCCGCGAAGAGATGCGGGACCGCTCACGTGCTGCGCGAGACCGGCCAGTGGTGCGTTCATCCAGAGCGGCTGCTCGGTTACCGGCACCAGCAACGACACCAGAAATGTGCCGAGCCCGGCGACGAGGGCGATGAACAGCACGCTCACCAGCGCGGTCCGCTTCAGTGCCTGCACGCGAGGCGGCGGCAGTTCGTGAGCGGCGCGCGGCAGAACGTCGCTGCCTCCAACGAGCGGCAATGTCAACGCCAGCCCGATCAGACACGCGAGCACCACATCAGCCGGAGCCCAACCCGTCGCTCTGATGTGTGGCAGTGGTTCGAGCAGCAGGCGTAGATCGACACCGCGGCGAGCGATGGTGATCAATGCCCACATGACCGTCAGCAGCAGGATTCCGACACCAATCCATACCGCCGACGCCATGCGATCGCGTGCAATCGCTCGACCGATCCGAATCCGGAGCCATAGAATACCGATGGTCGCGATCGCAACCGGCGTGGCCAGATCTTCCGGCCGGACGAACCCGGTGAACCTCCACCCGCCGATCGACGTCGCCGAAACGCTCGCAACGTAGTGGCCGATGACGACGGAGGCAAGCACGCCGAGCAGCACGCGCTCGACCAAAGCGGCCGCTTTCGCGATCCCGCCGGCACGTGGCCCCAGCGCCGTCCCGACACGGCCGACAAAGCCGCCCGGAATCAGCAGCGCCCAACTCTCAATGTCGGTGGCACGTGCGAACGCAACGACACAGGCTGCGGCCAGCACAAACCAGACGGCGGACTGGCCGAGTGTCGCCGGGACGATGCCGGAAATGAAAAACGCCGCCACACCGAGCTGCGCAATCGTGAGCGCCGCAGCCTTCCGAACCGACACGAACGGCTGAAGCGCCGTGGACGACAGAACGACGCGGATCGGATGACGTCGCGGAATTGGAGAGAAGGGAGACATGCCCGCCGCTGATCGGATGATAGCGCGACCACGGGGCCCGTACAGATCAATGCGCTGACTCGCTGACGCGAGCGTGCGGCGCGGTCTAAAGACCGCGCCCTACATTGATCTATCTCGGTGGAACCGTTTACTTCAGAACACCCGCGAGGAGCTTGCCGACGTCCGCGCCGCCCGACTTCGTGACGAATTGAGTGAGGATCGGAACCGCCTGGGCGACCATTTCCGGTTTGAGTCCCAGCTTGGTGAAAGCAGAGGCCGCGGCCGCGAGTCCACTCGCCGAACCCGCCATCTTCGTCAAGGATCCCATGGCTCCGGACGTACCAACAGCACCAGCTGGTGCCGCCTTGAGAAGCGCAGCCATGCCTGGCACTGCCTTCGAAATCTGCGAGAACTCGTCGGCTTTGAGTTGCGATTTCGCCACGCCGAACAGCGCTCCGGCGGCACCGGCCGCCTGTTCGGGAGTCGACCCTAGTTCCTTCGAAAGTGCGCCAACCAGGTCCGGACTGGCCTTTGCCGCGAGTGCCGCGTCGGTGGAGAAGCCGCCGGCCTTCTTCGCTTCCTGCGATGCCTGCAGACTGGACGACGTGAATCCCACGACAAGGGCGACACATCCGACTCCGATACGAAGGGTTCGTAGCATTGCGACCTCCCGATCACTCGGATTCGACAATCGCCTCCGTGACGATACCGATCCGGAATCCCGCCATCGCTGCAATGTCGAGTCCTCTTTTCGAAAGAGCGCAGTCTGTCGCGATGTTGTGCGGTGTCCGGAGTTTACGGCGCTGGATACAAGGCGGCGAGTGACGCGAAGCGACCTGCCGCCACGGCATGCCGTGGTCGGCGGTCGCAATTCCGGGGGCCCGTGCTACGCTCCTTGTCCCGATGCGACTGCGACGGCCAACGGCCAGCGAGCTCGTGTTGTCGCTGCTCTGCCTCATGTACCTGATCACCTACGTCGATCGGGTGAACATCGCAACGGCAGCCAGCGAGATCAGACGCGAACTCGCACTCACGAATACCCAACTGGCGTTCATTCTCTCGGCATTTGGCTATCCCTACGTCGTGTTTCAGATTTTTGGCGGGTGGGTGGGAGATCGTGTCGGTCCGAGGCGCACGTTGTTCTTGTGCGGAGTGATCTGGGCGTCAGCGACGATCCTGACGGGCTTTGCGGGAAGCCTTACGGCACTGTTTCTCGTGCGCCTGATGATTGGCGTCGGTGAAGGTGCGACGTTCCCGGTTGCGACGCGGGCGATGCAGGCATGGACGCCGCCAAGCCGTCGTGGCTTCGCGCAGGGAATTACGCACGCGTTCGCGCGGCTTGGCAACGCGTTGACACCACCACTCGTCGCGTGGCTGATCGCGCTGGCCACCTGGCGCGGTTCGTTTGTCGTCCTCGGGTGTCTCAGTCTTGTGTGGGTGATGACGTGGGTCTGGTACTTCCGCGACGTTCCGTCGGAACACCCCTCAATCACTCCCGCCGAACTCGAACCGCTTCCCAACGGCGGACGTCGTCCGAGCGGTAGTGGGCGTCCTGCGGCGATCCCGTGGCGTCAACTCGCGGGACGGATGTGGCCGGTCAGCGTGGTGTATTTCTGCTATGGGTGGACGCTCTGGATGTACCTGAACTGGCTGCCCTCGTATTTCCTGCACGAGCACAAGCTCCAGCTCGGACGATCGGCGCTCTTTTCGTCCGCGGTATTTGCTGCGGGCGTGGGCGGCGACTATCTCGGCGGTGTGCTCAGTGATGCCATTCTGCGGCGCACCGGTGACGTGCGGATCGCCAGGTGCCGTCTCGTCCGATTGGCGTTTCTCGCGTCGCTCGTCTGCGTGCTGCCGATTTTCGTGACGCACGATCTCACGGTCATCGTCATCAGCCTCGCTGCCGCGTTCTTCTTTGCCGAGATCGTGATCGGACCCATGTGGGCAATCCCGATGGACATCGCCCCGCGGTACTCAGGCACGGCGAGTGGCTTCATGAACACTGGCTCGGCACTTGCGGCGGTTCTCTCCCCTCTGGCGTTTGGATTCATCATCGATGCGACAGGCAACTGGACGCTCCCGTTCATCGGCTCGATCGGGCTTCTCCTCGCTGGCGCGGCGCTTACCTCCACGATGCATCCAGAGCGGCCGTTTGAAACAGGAGAACGCCACCAGGCTGCGGCAACGTCCACCGTGTAGTCCACGGAGGTTACGGAGGCCACCGTGATCTCGCTCCTACGTCCCACTCCAGTTCGGTCGGCGCTTCGCGACGAACGCTTCAACCCCTTCACGGAAATCGCTGCTCGCGTAGCACATGGCGACGACGTCGCGATCGGCCTCGGGCGGTAATCGCCTGTTGGCCACGATGCGGCGAATCATTTCCTTCGTCGCCCGGATGGTGAGCGGCGCGTTCGACGCGATACCGAGCGCACATTCGCGAACGGCGGCTTCGATAGTAGCGGTGCTCTCGAGCCGGCTGACTAGTCCCAGCGTCAACGCTTCCGGCCCCTGGATGAATCGGCCGGTCAACAGCATGTCTTTCACCAGGCTGGGGCCGAGCACGTCTACCAGGCGGCTGTACGTTGCACCGGAGAGGCAGTTGCCCAGCGTTCGTGCCACGGGAATGCCGAACGACGATTCCGGTGTGGCAATGCGGAGATCACATGTGACCGCGATGCCACAGCCGCCGCCGGCGGCGACTCCTTCGACCTGGGCGATCGTGGCCTTCGTCATGCGCTCGAGTCGATCGAACACGCGATCGATCCGCTCTTCGTAAGCGATGCCATCTTCTGAGCCCCGAAAGGATGTGAACTGGCTGATATCGGTGCCCGCGACAAACGCTTTGCCGCCTGCTCCTTTTAGTATCAGCACACGAACCGACGGATCCGCGTCGGCACGATCGCACGCGTCGACCAGCGCTTCATACATTTCCCAGGTCATCGCATTCCGCGCCCCTGGACGATTGAACGTCAGCGTCGCGATCGGGCCGTCAGATTCGTATGTCGCCTGATTGGTGGACAAGCAATCCTCCGTCTAGTACAAAACCAGAGCACCGCGCTGACATGAACGAATCACATCAACAGACGTCCAGCCAACCGCGGGCGCTTGGCGGCATTCGCGTCCTGGACGTGACGCAGTTCATGGCCGGGCCCTTCTGCGGCACGATCCTCGCGGATCTCGGTGCCGATGTCATCAAGATCGAACCACCGTCAGGTGATTCCACACGGCAGATGGTCGGCGCCTCCGGCGGGGAGAGCCCGAGCTTCAACGCCGTCAATCGCGGCAAGCGAAGCGTCGTCGTCAACCTGAAGACGATGGACGGTCAGCAGCTTTTCAAACGCCTGGCGCAGTCGTCGGACATCCTAATCGAGAACTATCGGCCGGGGGTGATGCAGGGACTGGGTCTCGGGTACGACGCGCTCTCGGCAATCAATCCGCGATTGATCTACGCGTCGATTTCCGGGTACGGACAGACCGGTCCAAATCGCAACAAGGGAGGATTCGACCTGATTGCGCAGGGAGTGTCCGGCATCATGTCGGTCACCGGCGAACCTGGCGGCGCGCCCGTCAAAGCAGGAATACCACTGACGGATCTGGGCGCAGCATTGTTTGCGGCAACCGGGATCCTCGCCGCGTTGCATCACCGCAATGTGACTGATGTCGGCCAGTACATCGACACGTCGCTCGTCGAGGCTGGTATCGCGTTGTCGGTGTGGGAGGCGACCGAATACTTCTCAGGACTGGGAACGCCGGCTCCGCTAGGTTCGGCACACCGCATGAACGCACCCTATCAGGCGATTCGATGCGCCGATGGCTACGTGACGATTGGCGCGAATACCAATCGGCTGTTCCAACGTCTGTGCGGAGTCCTCGGACATCCCGAATGGGCCGATGATCCCGATTTCATCACGAACGGCAGTCGAGTGCGCAACCGGACGAGACTCGCGACGCTCATCGAAGGCGTGATGAGTCGGCAGCCATGCCGTCACTGGCTATCGTTGCTCGATGCGGCCGAGATTCCGTGCGGACCCATCAATGATTACGCACAGGTATTTTCGGATCCGCAGGTCGCCGCCCGCGGCATGGTGCTCCAGACAGATCATCCTGTCCTCGGGCCACTGCGAACGCTTGGTTCGCCGATCAAGATGAGCGCCACGCCTCCCGACGCTACCCGCCGCGCACCGCTGCTTGGTGAACATACCGACGCGGTGCTGATGGAATCTGGGCTCAGCGCCGATGAAATCGCGGCACTGCGCGGAAATGGGGTGATTGGATGACGTGCGAATCCCTTATCACTAATCACTGATCCTGGATCGCTAATCGATGAATCCCTTATCCATGAATCCCGTATCCATGAATCCCGTATCCATGAGTCTCGTATCCATGAGTCCCAGAATCGATGGGAATCTCCGACGGGCCGATGGATAGGCGTTCGTCGGCAGGCGCTGATCCGAGGATTCGAGGATTCGAGGATCAGGGATTAACGATTAGTGATCAGTGATCAGTGATTATCGGATTCGAGCGGCGAGAACCTCAGCGAGGTGAACGGCTGGCCGTCCAGTGGCTTGACGGATCTGCTCTCGACAGCTGAATCCATCCGCCACGATGATGGTATCGGGCGACGCGGCTCGAACCGCCGGCAGCAGCACGCGTTCACCAATCGCCTGGGAAATCGCGTACTTGTCGGCCTCGAAACCGAACGCGCCAGCCATACCGCAGCACCCGGAGTCTGGCGTGTCGACGGTGAGTCCCATCTGTCGCATCAGGGTCTGCGCGTGATCCATCTTCATCAACGCTTTCTGATGGCAATGGCCGTGCAGCAGTACCCGCGCTGACATGTGAGGAGGTTCACATCTCAAAGGGCCGGATTCCAGCAGTTCCGACAAAAGAACCGTTTGCCTGCTCAAGGCGAGCGCTCGCGCGTCGGTCGGAAACAGGTTGCGCAGCTCATCGCGAAAGACAGATGCGCAGCTCGGTTCGAGCACGACGATCGGCGTCCCTGCATCAATAGATGCGCTCAGCTCTACCAGTATCCTGTGCAGGTAACTCTTCGCACGGTCGAGAAGTCCAAAGTCATAGAGTGGACGGCCACAGCACAGATCGGCGCGTGGAATCGTGACTGAATAACCAGCTGACTGCAGAACTTCGAGTGCGGCTCGAGCTGTTTCCGGGTGAAAGTAATTGTTGAAGGTATCGATCCAGAGGATGACCTCTGTTCGATCACGTTCGCCACTCGTCGTCTTGTGTGCGGTCCCAACGGTGCGCACTCCCCCTTTCGCTGCCCATTGCCGAAAGGTCGCCGCAGACAGCCGCGGGAGGTCACGCGCAGGCGCAATGTGGAGCATTCGTTTCACAAGGGATCCAAGAGCTGGCGCATGAATCACCGCGTTGGCAACTGACGGCATCGCTGCACCCAGCTGAAGCCACCGGTTGACGAGGCCGAATGCGTAAGCCTGGACAGGGCGTCGCTGTCCTTCGTAGTAATGCGCGAGAAACTCGGCGCGGTAGGTCGCCATGTCGACATTCGCCGGACATTCCGACTTGCATGCTTTGCAGGATAGACAGAGATCCAGCGACTGTTTGACGTCCTCGTCCTGCCACCCGTCTCGGACGACTTCACCTTGCAGCAGTTCGAAGAGCATGTGCGCGCGACCGCGGGTGCTGTGCTGCTCCTCGAGCGTGACCATGTAGCTCGGGCACATCGATCCGCCGTCGTGCTTCCGACACTCCCCAAGTCCAACGCAACGGAGAGATGCTCGTGCCAGCGACCCGCGATCATCTGCAAATGCGAAGTGCGTGCGCGGTTGGCGCGGCGCATAGTCAGCGCCCAGCCGAAGGTTCTCGGTCGGTAGATAGGCGTCGACAACTTTATGCGGGTTCAGTTTGTTGAGCGGATCCCAGATTGCTTTGAACTCACGAAACGCGTCCACCAACTCCTCGCCGAACATTTTCGGAAGCAGCGCGCCGCGCGATTGGCCGTCGCCGTGCTCTCCGGAGAGCGACCCGCCGTAGCGGATCACCAGGTCGGCTGCGCGATCGATGAACTCGGCATACTTGCGAATGCCCGTCTCGGTTTCGAGATCGAAGTTCACCCGCATGTGGATGCAGCCGTGACCAAAGTGTCCGTAGAATCCAGTCTGGTACTGATATTCATCGAGCAGCGCACGGAGATCGCGCAAGTAGGGACCGAGCCTCTCCGGCGCAACCGACGCATCGTCCCACCCTTCCCATTCAGGGGGAGCTCCGGGTGCTGTGGCTGCCGCTCGTGGTCCGGCTTCTCGAATCCGCCACATCGCTCGAGCTTCGTTCGTGTCGTACCGGCGAACACTCGGCCCGTTGGGAATCCCGCTGATCCAATCGACGAACCGTGCCGCTGTCCGATCCGCTTCGTCACTGGTGTCCGATCCGAACTCGACGAGGAGATAGCCGCGACCATCAGGGACGAGATTCAGGTGCGGCGCGCCTTTCCTGCGCAGTCCGTCAACCATTGATCCCTCGAAGCCCTCGAGACCAATGGGACGGAAGTCGAGAATCTGCGGGACGTGGTCCGCGGCCGCGAAAGTGTCGGTGTATCCGAGCCCGATCAACGCGCGATGCTGAGGGCTATGAATCAACTTCACCGTTGCTTCCAGAACCATCGCGCACGTGCCTTCAGTGCCGACAAGCGCGCGGCCGATGTGGAAGCCATTCTCGGGCAGCAATTCATCAAGGTTGTAGCCAGACACGCGACGCGGAATTCGTGGGAACCTTTCACGAATCCGATCGCCGTAGCGATCTCTGAGCGCCATCAATCGCGAGGAGATCTCACCGACCCGGGTCTCCTCACCCGAAAGGCGCTCGATCGTACCGGCACCTACCGTGAGTCTCGTGCCGTCGTACAACAGGATGTGCAACTGTTCGACGTTGTCGACGGTTTTCCCGGCAAGCAGCGAGTGCGTGCCGCACGAGTTGTTCCCGATCATTCCGCCCAACGTGCAGCGGCTGTGCGTTGATGGATCGGGACCGAACGTGAGTCGATGAGCCTCGGCGGCGTTGCGCAGGGAGTCCAGCACCACACCCGGCTGCACGCGCGCCAAGCGAGCAAGCGGGTCGATCTCCACGATCCGGTTCATGTATTTCGTGAAATCGAAAACGACCGCCACGTTGCAGCACTGACCCGCAAGGCTGGTTCCTGCTCCTCTCGGCAAGACGGGAGCACCGTACTTGCGGCATACAGCGATCGCTGCGACGACGTCGTCGGCATCCCGCGGAACGACGAGTCCAATCGGAACCTGACGGTAGTTCGAACCGTCGGTTGCGTACAGCGCGCGGCTGCCGCGATCGAAACGCACTTCGCCACGAACTTCGCGCGCCAGTGCCCGCGCGAGATCGGCCGCCTCCCGAAATGTGTCGATTGGCTTGGCGTGCGAACTGGGAGGGAGTGGAACGATCAGCTCAAGACCTCTAGCCGATTGGTTGCTCGGCGACGATTTCCTGGGTCAGACTGCGAAGGGCTGCGGTGACGCCCCCGTCGCGGTGGGGAACCGCGGCAATGCGAAGGCCCATTTCAATTCCGCTCAGCGTACCGGCGAGCATCAAGTCGTTGAAGCTGCCCAGGTGGCCGATCCGAACCACTTTCCCCGCCAGTTTGGAGAGGCCGACACCGAGAGACATGTCGAAGTGATCGAGTACAAGTGAACGGAAGCGATCCGCATCATGGCCATCGGGCATGAAGAACGCGGTCATCGAACTCGAGTACTCGCGCGGATCCTCGCACACGATTTCGAGTCCCCAGCCATTCACCGCGGCTCGCGTTGCCCTCGCATGGCGATCGTGCCGCGCGAACACGTTCGCGAGTCCTTCCTCATGGATCATGCGCAGCGCTTCGCGAAGGGCAAACAGAAGATTCGTGGCCGGCGTGTATGGAAAAAACCCCGCGCGGTTCTGCTCGACAATAGGTCGCCAGTCCCAATAGTTCCTGGGCAGCGTCGCGTTCCGGCTCGCCACAATTGCCTTGTCGGACACAGCATTGAAGCCCAGGCCCGGCGGCAACATCAACCCTTTCTGCGATCCGACGACGGTGACGTCGACTCCCCATTCGTCTTGCCGGAAATCGATCGATCCGAGTGACGACACCGCGTCGACGATGAGTAGCGCCGGATGCGCGAGGCGGGTCAGTACCGCGCGGAGCGCAGCGATCCGACTCGTCACACCGGTCGATGTTTCGTTGTGCACGACGACGATCGCCTTGATCGTTTGTTCTGCGTCGGCGACGAGTCGCGTCTCGAGATCTGTTTCGGAAGCGCCGCGGCGCCAGCTGCCCGGCACATAGTCGGCTTGCAGGCCAAGCCGCTCCGCAATTCCGCGCCACAGCTGCGAGAAATGGCCGGTCTCGAAGATGAGAACACGATCGCCAGGCGACAGCGTGTTGACCAGCGCGGCTTCGGCGGCGCCGGTTCCCGACGACGGAAAGATCACGACGTGCCCGGTGGTCTTGAACACCGGGCGCAGCTGTTCAAGAATCTCGCCGGTCAGCGATGCAAACTCCGGCCCTCGATGATCAATGACGGGGTGGTCCATCGCTCGAAGGATCCGGTCGGGAACATTGGTCGGTCCGGGAATCTGCAGGAAGTGCCGGCCCGTGTGACGCATGGAGATGAAGTTTACACGGTGAATTCGCGAATTAGCGAATTGGTGAATCGGTGAATTGGCGCCGAACCGACAGAGCGGCGCCTCTGACGTCAATTGACTCACTCACCAACTCAATTCACCAACTCACCAATTTCCTGTCATTCAGCCCGTAACGCATTCATCGGCGAAATAGCTGACGCGCGAGTGGCGGGAACAATGGCGGCGATGCAGGCGCACGTCGCGAGCGACAGCGTGGCGAAACCCAACGCCAGCGGATCCCAGAACGGCACGCCGTAAAGCTGGGTTGAGAGAAGGCGGCCGGCGCCGACGGCGAGAGGAAGACCCAGCGCAAGGCCGATTGCGACGCGCCAGAATGCGCCCTGCATCACCATCTCGATCACCTTTCGCCGATCTGCGCCGAGCGCCATCCGCAGGCCGATTTCATTCGTGCGCTGTGCGACCTTGTAAGCCGTCACCCCGTACAGGCCGACCGCCGCGAGCACGAGCGCCACGATTCCGAATAAGCCTGCGAGACTCGCGACGGCTCGCTGCTGATCGAACGAACGATCCAGTTGCTCCTGCAGTGTCCGGACGGTCCTGACCGTGAGATTCGAATCGGCACTGGCCAGCGCCTGCCTGATGTGCGGCTCGAGGCTCGCCGGCGGCAAGTTCGTGACCAGCAGGAGTCCCTGCACGAAATGAGAACCGGACTCCAGCCGTTTCATCAACGGGTTCGCGTAATTCACCGTCTGCGCGAGCGCTACGTAAAACATCGGCCGCGCGGGTTGATCGAGTGCGAAGCCGGCGAACTTCGCATCGCGCACGACACCGACGATGCGATACGTGTTCGCGTTCTCCGGCAGGTCCAAACCGAAATGCTGATCCAGCGGATCCTCACCGTTCTTGAAGAACCGGCGGACGAACGCCTCATTGACGACGGCAACCTGTTCCGATCGCTCATTGTCCGCCGACGTGAAGTAGCGGCCCCGGATGAGCGACACACCGAGATTCTGGAGATAGTTGGCGCTGACGCGATCCCACGAAGCGCCCGCCTGCTCGCCTGGCTTCGGCAGCGGCTGGCCTGCGACGAGCACGAGCTCGCCCCAGTTGTCGGTGAGCGGGTTATAGAGCGCAAGTCCTGCGCCCTGCACTCCCGGAAGCCGATTCAGGCGCTCTTCGACATCGCGATAGAGGGCCGCGAGCTTGTCTGCGGTGTAGTTCGCCGGCGGCCGATTGATCTGCACGAGCACGCGTCCCGGAACCTCAAACCCGAAGTTCTGGCTTTCGAGGTTGCCCAGACTGCGGGCGAGCATCGTCGATCCCGCAACCAGAACAACCGACAGCGTGGCCTGGACGACGAGCAGGGCGTTCCGCGCGAACGACGAGTGATCGCCGGTGGTGCGCCCGGCGCCGCGAAGCGCGTCAATCGGATTCGTGCGTGTGGCGAACCACGCGGGAGCAGCGCCAAACACGACACCGGTGAGGAGCGCGAGGCCGAAGGCGAATGCGAGCACCAGCGGTGACGGATGCGTCTCGATCGGCAGGAAGGTCGTGCCGGCAAATGCGAGCGCGAGGAGCAGGCGCGCCGCCCCGATGGATACGAAGAGTCCCGCAATCCCACCGGCGATCGAGAGCAGAACGCTTTCGACCAGCGCCTGGCGGACGATCTGGACGCGCGATGCACCCATCGCCAGCCTGATCGCCGTCTGACCGCGACGCGCCACGCCGCGAGCGAGAAGAAGGTTGGCGACGTTCGCACACGCGATCAGGAGGACGAGCCCGCACACAGCAAGAAGAATCTGCAAGCTACGCCCGTACTGTTCCTTCATGGTCCCGACCCCTGCGCCTGCCGGAACCACCGCAATCACTTGTTGCGGTAGTGACTGGATGATGTCCGGCATCCAGTTCGACGGATAGCCGGAATCGTGCTGCATCCATTGACGAAGCATGCCTGTGAGCCGCGCGCCTACGCCGTCGATGTTGGCGCCAGGGCGCACCCTTCCGATCACTCTGAGCCACGCCGAAACAGGCTGGCGTAAGAGCGAGATGTCGCCATTAATCAGAGGTTCCTGCTGAAGAGGAATCCAGAGATCGGGCGGATCGCCGCGCAGTGTCTCGCCAAAGAACCCCGGTGGCGTCACCCCGATCGCGGTAAATGGGTGACCTTCGATGACGACCGTACTGCCGACGAACGACGCATCGCTACCGTAGGTCGTCTGCCACGCGTGGTGACTCACGACGACCACAGGCGCGGCAGACGGTTTGTCGTCGTCAGGCGTGAACACTCGGCCGCCAAACGCACCAACACCGAGAGTTGAAAAGTAATTGCCGGTCACGTACTCAGAGCGAAGGGGCCGCGCCGCGGTTTCAACGTTCTGACGACGAACGCTCAGACGCGCCCCACCAGCTTGAAACGCGGTGACCTCCTCGAACTCAGGCAGCTCGGTCTTCAGCCGCTCGAATAAGGGATACGAAAACATGCCCCAGCGATCCTGCGGTCCTCCCTGGACGCAACAGGTGGAACTGTCGCCGATGCGATAAAGGCGAGACGGATCGCTGACGGGCAGCGATCGCAGCATGACGGCGTGGATCAACGTGAAGATCGCGGTCGTCCCGCCGATGCCGAGCGCCAGCGTCAAGACGGCGGTGGCGGTGAAAATCCGCGCCACCCAGAACTGTCGAAATGCGTAGCGAATATCGCCGATTAGGTTGGCCACGGGTCCTTAGACGGTAGACAGCGCCGGAAACGTTCGCTGGGGCCGCCGAATAACCCAGTCGCGATTCGTCACCCGCTCACCAATCACCTACCGTTCCGTTCTGGCACACGGTGTGAGGCACCTGAATACGCACCCACTGGCAAATTCCTTAAACAAAAGTAGGGCATGCACTCGGGACAGCCGGGACTGAGACAACTATTCGTGACGTTTGTGCCAACTCGGAACACTATGGATGGTCAGTGTGTCCGACAGTTTTTGGATCGAGCCGTTTTTCCCAAGAATTTCGAACGAAGCTGGCCCGGCATTGCCGTTGCTCTTCAGATGGGCATGCGAAAAATCGCCGCCGTCGTTGTCGTCGCCGCACTCTTTGCTTCAACGGCAGCCATTTCCGTGAAGCATCAGCGTCGCTGGACGGAGAAACTCGACGCAGCATTGGTGCACACGGCGTACGAGGGAAACAATGATCTGGTTCAACTGTTGATCCGCGTCCAGCCTGGAAGCACGGAACGAATTCTGTTGCATCTCGGGCAGCATGGTTTGAAACCCGAGCGCGGCTCGGGCGTCGACCTGGTCGCCGTCCAGGCACCGGCCTCGATGCTGCGATCGATCGCGGGCGATTCGGACGTCATCCACCTGTCACAGCGGCAGTAACACTGCCGCGCCTGACAGTCGTCCGTTTCTCAAATCATCCAGAGCCCGATTCGCGTCGTCGAGGCGATATTCGCGGACGTGGGTCCGCAGCTCCATGGCGGCGGCGGCCGCCAGGAACTCACGCGCATCCTGCCGCGTGAGGTTGGCCACCGAACGAAGTGTCCTCTCCTGCCACAGCAACTGGTAAGGGAACGACGGGATGTCAGTCATGTGAATCCCTGCGCACACAACGATCCCGCCTGGTAGGACGTGCGAAAGTGCTTCGGGGACAAGCGCACCAACTGGCGCAAATAGAATTGCGCTGTCCATCTTCCGGGGCGGCGACTCGTTCGAATATCCAGCCCACGTCGATCCCATGTCTCGGGCGAAACGCACTCCGCGATCGTCGCCAGGTTTCACGAAGGCATACACCTCGCGTCCCTGTTGGACGGCAACCTGCGCAATGATGTGCGCGGCAGCGCCGAACCCATAAAGGCCAATTCGGGTACCGGGTCCGGCCATCCGATACGCTCGGTAACCGATCAGACCAGCACAGAGCAGCGGAGCGGCGCGAGCATCGTCGTATTTCGCCGGCAAGGGAAAGCAGAAAGACGCGTCGGCGACGGCGTATTCGGCGTAGCCGCCGTCAATTTGATATCCGGTGTATTTCGCGCGCGGGCAGAGATTCTCGCGCTCACTTCGACAGAATTCACACACGCCGCACGCCCATCCGAGCCACGGGATGCCGACCCGATCGCCGATTGCGTGTGTAGAGACGTTGTCGCCAATCGCTTCCACCCGACCGACGATCTCGTGACCCGGAATGATGGGTATCGCAGGATCGGGAAGATCGCCGTCGACGACGTGGAGGTCGGTTCGACAGACGCCACACGCGAGGACTCTGACGACCACCTGTTCCGGCGCTGGTTGCGGCGTGTCAATCTCGATAGCGTCGACACGTCCCGCGGCCGCGCGCGTTAACGCCATCGCCCTCACAGCCCCTCTCCGGGAAGCATCAATGTCGATTCTAGAACTTCTAGGCGCGCCACGGGCGCGCCCGCCGGAGCGGAGCGGGGCATTGGGGGCCCCGCGAGCGCAGGCGTGGGGGGTCCGCGGGGGCGAAGCCCCCCGGATCTGACTATGTATTCCGAAGCGCCGTCGCAGGGTCGATTCGAGCGGCGTGCCAGGCAGGACCCACGATCGCGACGGCAGCGGTTATCGCCAGGACCATCGTCACCAGCGCGAACGTTTGAAGGTCCAGGGGACTGACACCAAACAGCAACGTTTCAAGGAGGCGGCCGGTCGCGGCCGACAACGCAAGGCCCATGGCGGCGCCGGCGGCGACGACCCGAGCGGCGTCCCTGACGACGAGCCGAAGGACGTCGTTCGTGGTCGCACCAAGCGCACGTCGCACCCCGAAATCACGCACGTGCTGTTGAACCGAGTAGGTAAGGATTCCGACGACGCCAACCAAGGCGAGCACGAGCGCGAGTACGGCAAAGGCAACGACCATGACGGCGCGGAATCGATGACGCGACGTCGCGGTCCACGCGATGTCCTCCAGGGTCATCACGTTCCTCACACTAACGAGCTGTTCCGTGTCGACGCGTGAAATGGCTGCGCGAATGGAGGGCGCGAGCGCTTCAGCGCGGCCCGATGTCGGTCGAATGACGAGAAACATGTCGTCCGACAAATCCTGCGCCATAGGCACGTAGACCTGGACGAAGTCCTTGATCTCGTCGGGCCGCCCTTTCACTTGCCGTGCAACACCGACGATCTCGCGGACGTCTGGCTTCGCCTGTGGCGAGCCGGCCGGCCGCAACGCGACCTTCAAGCCGATTGGATCTCTTCCACGAAGGCCGCGGGCAAACGCCTCGTTCACGATACAAACCGGAACACTGTCGCGCGTGTCGGTCCTATCAAACACACGTCCCGAGAGAATGGGCAGGTCGAGCGTCGAGAAATAAGTCGGACTTACGATTTGATACTCGGTCGAAGGCCGTTGACTTTGGTCGACCGGTGGATCGCCGACGATCTCGAACGACAGGCCACCTGCATCGAAGAAATCAAGTGGCAGCGACTCGGCCCAACCGACACTCGCGACGCCTGGAACCGCCGCGACCTCCGCCTCGACCTGGTCGAAGAACTGTTGCAATGATGCAGGTGTCGGATACTTCGATCCCAGCGGATCGACGAGCATTGAGAGGACGCTTTCGGCGCGATAGCCGCGATCGAAGGAATCAACCGCCAGCAGTGTGCGCAGGAGCAAGCCGGCGCCGAACAACAGCAGAACGGCGGTCGCCACTTCACCAACGACGAGTAGGCCGCGCAGTCTTCCACCGGTGCGCGTCATCGTGCGGCTGTCCGATCCGAGCACTTCCGCCGATGAAAAGTCGGTCGCTTTCCACGCCGGCACGACGCCGAACATCAAGCCAACCAGAAACGCCGTCACCGCGCAGAACGCAATCACGCGAATGTCGAACGAGAGCGTGACGGTCGCCGGCAAGAGACCCTGTGGAATGAGCGACGGCGCCACGCGGAAAATTGCCGCGCCGATCGCGACTCCCATTGCGCCACCAACCAACGACAACACGAGACTCTCCGTCAACAGCTGCCGCACGATGCGTCGTCGGCCGGCGCCGAGCGCGGAACGTACGGCCAGTTCGCGTTTGCGAACCGTCGCGCGTGCGAGCAGGAGGTTCGCCACGTTGGCGCAACAGATGAGAAGGACGAATCCAACGACGCCGAGAAAGAGCATCGACGTGAAGCGCAGATCGCGGCCGATGAGGGAGTCGTGCAAGGGTTGAATCGCGACGCCGCGTCCTTTGTTCGTTTGCGGGTATTCACGCGACAGAGCGTCGGCCACAGCTGCCAGATCCGCTTCGGCGGCATTTATCGAAACACCCGGCTTGAGACGGCCAACGACCTGCAGGACATACGCGCCGCGCGCCCGTGGATTCAGGTTGGTGATCGGTCGCATCGCCCATATGCTGGTCTCACCAAGAAGCTGAAAGTCTCGCGGCAGGATGCCGACGACGGTCCAGAGCGATCCGTCGAGACGGAGTTCGCGACCAATCACCGAGGGGTCGGCGTTGAAACGTGTTCGCCAGAATCCTTCGCTCATCACGATCACGTTCGATCGCTTCACATCCTCTTCTCTGGTGAACGTCCGCCCGGCGATGGGTTTGACGCCCAGCACGTCGAAGATTTCTGCCGACACCCACTGTCGCGAGACGGTCTCGGCATTGCCATCGGCGCCGGCCATGACCATGCCGCCCACGGCGGGAGTGAACCCGGCAATCTTCTCTAAAGACTGGCCGCGCGCGAGCCAGTCGAGCATGTTCGGCGGCGACACGTAGCTGCGGTCGATCGTCGTACTGTTCTCCCACAGCGCGACGAGTCGATCGGGATTGCCATACGGGAGGGGGCGAAGGACCGTCGCATCGACCAGTGCAAAAATCGCGCTGTTGGCACCGATGCCGAGCGCAAGCGTCAGCGTCGCAACGAGCGTGAACGACGGCGACGCCTTCAGTTGGCGAAACGCGAACTTCAAGTCGTCAGCCAGCTCCTCGAGCCACAGTGTCAGGCGCATTTCACGATCTCGCTTTCGTCCAAGGTCAGTCATGGTGCGTTTGAGAGTGGCGACATCGCCGAGACGACTGAGTGCCAGCTCGCGAGCGGTTTTGCGATCCATCCCGCGGTCGACAAGCTCGCGGGTACGCATCTCGATGTGCAGTTCGAGTTCTTCGTCGATTTCCTGATCGATGGGGACGCGCCACAGCCACGAGCGAAGGGAGCGCTTCATCGCGAGAACAGCACTTTTGAAATGCCAGTCGAGAATCGCCGCCAAGTGGCGGTTTCGGCGGCGAGTTGATGACGGCCGGTTTCGGTCAGGCGGTAGAGCTTGGCACGACGGCCGAGCTCGGACGTGCCCCACTCGGCCTCGACCCAGCCGCGGCGCTCGAGGCGATACAGGGCGGGATAGAGCGACCCTTCCTCCACGAGCACTGCTTCCTCGGTCGTTTCCTCAATGAACTTTGCAATCGCGTATCCGTGGTTCGGCCCCTTGGTCAGGGTCTTGAGGATGAGCGCATCCAGTGCGCCGTGCAGCAGGGCATTCGGAGTTTTGGGCGGCATGTATCTCGTTTCGGCCCGTTACCAAGACTTTCTGGGTATCGGAGCCTTAGACGAGGGTTGCCGCCCGAAAGTTGGGGGGCAGAGAAAGATTCGTGATTGCTCCGGTTTTCAATCCAGCGTGAAGGGAACGTACATCAACTTTCCTTCCCGCTGAATCTGCAGGGTCACCGACGAACCGGGCTTGAGTGCCTGCATCGTCTGCCTCAGTTCCTGGAGCGTGGTTATCTTCTTGTTGTTCACCATTCGGACGATGTCCCTGGGCTGAAGCGGGACCTCGCTCGTCGCGCCCGCGGCCCTGGCAACGACAATGATTCCATATGGATCGCGCAGCCCGGTCGCTGCCGCAGCGATGCGCTGATCGATCTCGACTCCAAGGATACCGAGTTCCGAGACGAGGCTCTTTTCCGGATCTGCCTGCGCCGACACAGAATCGAATTCACTTCGGTCCTCGACGGCGGCGATGCTCAGCCCCTGCTGAACTCCGTCTCTCAGCACCACGAGCTTTACTTTCTCTGGCGTATCCCGGAGACGAAACTGGTAGTTCACGCTCGGCAGGTTGTCGGCGGGTTGCCCGTCGACGGAAACCAGGATGTCGCCCACCTTCAAGCCAGCAGCCTCGGCAGGACCGTTGGGCCAGACATCAGAAACAATGACACCGTAGTCGCGTGGCAAGCCGAGCCCCTGGGCCATCGTCTGCGTGATCGTCTGGATGCTCATGCCGATTTCCTGTCGTCGCACGAGTCCGTACTGTTTCAGTTGGCGAAACACGGTTCTCGCTGTCGCGCTCGGAATCGCGAATCCAAGACCGTCATTCCCTCCTGACTGCGACACGATGAACGTATTGACGCCGACAACTTCGCCGCGAATATTGACCAGCGGCCCACCCGAGTTTCCCGGGTTGATCGGAGCGTCGGTCTGCACATAAATCAGCGGAGAGTCCGGATCCACCTGTCGCGCAACGGCGGAGATCAGACCGTGCGTCACGGTGTTGCGTAGCCCGATAGGGCTGCCAAACGCGAAAACCGTTTCCCCCTGCCGGACCTGTGAATAGGTTGCCAGTGGCAGCGCCGCAAGCTTCTGACCCTCAACCTTCAGCAAGGCAAGATCGAGTTCCGTCGTGATGCCGACGATGCGCGCGGGAAGGAGCTGCGCTCTGCCCGACAGCGCCGTCGCGAGCGTTCCATCCGCATTGTCTGGCGGCAGGACAATCTGAACGCGCTGAGCGCCGCTTACGACGTGCGCGTTGGTCATGATGTAACCGTCAGGGTCGATCACGAATCCCGAACCGCTCGATCGCTGGCGGCCGACGACGACATTGGTGTCGGTCCGGCCGGCCGGTTCCTCGCGCGCGCCGTAGCTGGTGACGAGGATCTGCACGACGCTCGGCCAGACCTTCTTCGTGAGCGCGTCGATCGACTCGTTCATTCGCGCCAGCGGATTGTCAGCAAGAACGGGCTTAGCTGTGGACTGCGCGTAGACCGACGATGCGGGGAAGAGAAGAATCAGAGACAAAAGCCCGGAGGCTGCGTGAAATCGTGACCGTCGGCAGGACGCAATCATCGTGGCTCCTCGGAGAGTTCGTGTGGGTAAACCACCGACCGGGGTCTGACCCCTTTGGCACGGATATTCCGGGGAGGGGTCAGACCCCGGTCGGCCAATTACACAGCCGTGAAGTTGAAGCAGGCAGAAACGGTGCCAACGATCAACCGGAGCGTAGCCGCGGCGGCGCGCGAAAAGCGCTAGGCCTGCAACATGTTACGGTCCGTCACCATTGCGACGGGGAGACGCGTGTCGGTCGTGCCTCCGGGATTTCGGAGGCCTTCCGCATTGCGATCGATGTCGGGGCGGCAGGGGCACGTGTTGCATCAAGGGGATAAAGGCGCGGTCTGAAGACCGCGCGCTACATACTCTGGCGGAAGCTACAGGAATCCAAGTTACTCGTCGCGCAGCGTCCTCAGTGGATCGATCCGCGTCGCCGGTATGCCGGGATGGCAAGATCGCTGCTGCGAGTCCGATGCCGATGCCAATCAACGTCGGACGGAGGCCATCGAGGACCACGCCCCGCAGCACGTCAAATCTGTCCGCGCCCAGTGCCATGCGAATTCCAATCTCTTTGATCCGCTGACGAGTGGCATAGGCGACCACGCTGTATGGTCCGACGGCCGCGAGTACGAGCGCGAGGCTGGCGAACGCCGCGAGCAGGAGCATGTTGAATCGCTGCGGCGACAGCGACTCGGCAACGAGTTCCTCCATGGTCCGGACGTCAATCAGCGGCGTGGCTGGCGAGATCTCGTGGACGGCATTGCGCACCGCAGCCGCGACAGCACGGCGAGTGCCACTCGCGTGAGCGATGTTGAATGCGAGAACGAGCTACGGACGGCGCAGTCTTTTGATTGGTGCCTGTCGCAGCGGACGAGGATGTTGGGAGGCAGGAGCCTGCGTTGAACACGCAAGCTCCTGCGGTGATGCTAGTTCACACTGCAGCCCGGACCGAACACCTTGCCGGCCGCGCCGGGAACGGCTTCGCCAATCATACCGTCGCCATGGGCTCTATGCGCCGGCACTGCGTTGACGCTGATCTCGATCAGGTGGTAACTGCCATTGCCGGTCTTGTGGCAGATCTGCACCTTCGGTCCTTCCTCCGTGCCGGGTGCCTGTCCAAAGTAGTGGCTGGCATCCGAGTCAGTCACCGAACCGCCGGTCGAGGTCGCGGTCACGGTTCCAACGTTGCTGTATTGCCCGAGGACCGCGACGCCGGAGCCAGTACACGTCATCGATTGTCCGACGGCAAGTGACGTCGACTGGCACGTAACCGCGACACCCCTATCGTCGACGACGCTCACGTTAGTCAACGGGATCGTACCTCTGTTGGTCACGACGTATTGCCAAGTCACCGGGCTGCCAACGACAATCGTCGGGCCTGGAGCGTCATCGGCATCCTCGCCGTTCGTGGACTTCTCGATATCGATCGCCGGCCCGACGGCGTGACAATTCTGATCGAAGACCATCTTCTGCTCGCCGGGAACGGGATCGCCGACTTTACCATCACCGTGCGCTCGATGGGCCGGTTCAGCGCTCTGACTGATATCGATCATGTGATACGTGCCCGTTCCGGTCCGGTGACAGATCGATACTTTGTCGTTCGATCGCACTTCGTTTGTGACGACGGCAGATGTGTTGGTCAGCTGCACCTGGATTT